>CAZCDY010000077.1:888-15585 GCA_964497145.1 uncultured Gammaproteobacteria bacterium | reverse complement strand
GCCCATGCCCGCGAACCGTCCTCAGCGGCGCCCCCGCGGCGGTGGGGGTGTCATCTCCGGTACGCTGAAAGGCTCGGATCCGTCAAACCTGGTCAGCGGCAGGGTGAGAGGCGTTCTGTTTGAACCCGGTCCGACCGGGACGAACCGCAGCACCGCATCGAGAAATCCATCGCCGTTGATGTCGGCAAAGTCCACCGCGACCAGGCGTAGGCTGGGTCCATAGGGGGCGGCCTCGCAGCTGATGCCATCTTTGTCACTGAAGATGCGGCCACGGAACAGTCCGTCCTTGAATTCGCACTCTGTACAATCTGCGTCGGCTGGCGGGGCAGTGACTGGCTGCGTGAGGGGGAAGTTGCGCAGCATTCCAAATGCATCGGTTGCCAAGGGGTTGCACGCTGCCTGGTCGGGGCTGGCGCATCGGGGGTCTATCGGCAGATCGCTCAGTCTGGCGTTCATGAAGTCGTAGTCAGAGACGTGGTCTTCGATAACCCGCTGTGGAATACGATGCAGGAAGCGATGATGGCGGCAGTCGCCCTCAACCTTCTTCCAAAGGTGGCGGTCGATGATACTGCCCTTATACGTCGTTCCTTCATCGATGGACTGAATCACCTGATCACAATCATCCGGGATCAAAAAGGCTTGGGCCTGTTCACGTTTGACGGACAATTCGACAGTGTAATGCGTAACTCTCCTGCCGCTTCGTGGCTCGAAGAAATACGCCTGGTGTCCGTCGCCCGCGTCAACCATGCCTGGCATGATGAGCAGCGCCGGGATGCCGAACGACAAGGCGACAGCGATGTGTCTGTTTTTCCTTGGTTTCGAGCGTTCGCGGGTGAAGCTGCCTGCGCAACTCCATGATGCGGCAAAAATCGGAATCATTGTTTTTTATCCTTCTCGGCGATATCACCCTGTGCGCTCCCGACACGCACGATGAATGCGACCCAGCGGCAGCTTACGTCACGCGCGAGGTTGAGGAACAGCCTGGAGGCGATGAACGGGTGAAACAGGGTGGCGCTGGCGATGGCCTCTCGGGTCAGGACCATCAGGGTGGTGTCGGTCAGCGCGACGGCATCCGTTTTGCGCGCCTCGTCGGCGAGCAGCGCGACGTCGCCGAATATCTGCCCGGAACCGAACTGGTCCACCACCGGGACCTTGCCTTGTGCGTTGGGCCGTGGAACCGTGATCTCAACCACGCCCGTCATCACGAGGTAGAGTGCCGTACTGGCATCACCCTTGCGGTAGACATGTTCACCCGCGGAGAACTCCAGCAGGGTGCTGGAATGCACGAACTTTCTGATCTGCCAGGGCCGCATGTCGCGGAACAGTGGGCTGCGGGGGATGACCTGCTGACGTACGCGCGAAGACAGCAGGTCCCACAGGGTGACCAGGCGCAGCGAAGATATTGCCAGTGGTGTGATGACGAAGTCGGCCAGCAGCGCGGTACTGATAACCACCGCGCTGAGCAGGCCGAACTGGGCGACGGGCTCGAAATCGGACAGGACGAAAACCAGGAAGCCGACTGTCAGGGCGATCGAGGTGGAGACCACCGGCAGGGCCTCCTCATAGATCGTGTTCTGCATCGCGCGGCTCTGGCTGCGGGATGTGCGCAGTTCCTGGTTGTAGCGCAGCATGAAATGCAGGGTGTCGTCCACCGCGATGCCGATCGCGATCGCTGCCGCCATGGTCGTCCCGATGTTCAGGGGAATCCCCGCGTATCCCATGACGCCGAACAGGATGATCACCGGAAACATGTTTGGCAGCGCGGCTATCAGGCCGACACGCAGGTCGGTGAACATGAAGGTGATGATCACAATGAAGAAGGTCAGGATGAGCAGGACGGATTGGAGCTGTCCAAGGATCATGCTGCGGGTGGCCGAGAGCGTCAGTATGGAGTCGCCGGCGATGGTCGCGTTCAGCCCCGGGTCGAGATGCTCGTCCAGAAAGGCCCGAAGATCCCGCCGCATCTGCTTTAGGCGTTCGGTCGCGACGATATCGTGGCGGATCAGTATCCGGGTCTGGCTATAGTCCTCGGTGATGAATGAGCTGACGCGGGCGTGGTCGAGAAAGATCATGAGTTCGGCGATCTCCTCGTTGGTTGCCGGTACCCCGGCATCGTCGCTTTCCTGGAAGGCATTGTTCAGCAACACCAGGTAATCGGCGAAAGAGGTGACCGACATCGAGCTGTCCATCTGCTGGATGAAGCGCTGGACCTTGACCAGTTCGTCCAGGTACCGCGAATGCAGGAAGGTGTCCTGGATGCCCGATTCGAGGACCACGGACACCGATTCGAGGCCGGCAAAGTGCTTGTTCAGGCGTTCGATATTGGCTGCAACCGGCGACCCCGCTCCCAGGCTGTCGATCGGATTGTGATTGACCTGTATCCGCGGGATACCGGTGGCAGCAGCCCCGGCCAGCAATGCCACGGCGATGAACGCCTGCCAGCGATGGGTGGTCAGGAACTGCCAGTACGAGGCCGACCACCTGAAGGTGCGCTCTTCGAACAGGCGTGTGCGACCGTCCAGCTGCCAGCTGCCGGCGAGCGACAGCGCGGCCGGGATAAACACGATGGTGACGATGAAATTGAACAGCAGGCCGGTCGAGGCGATCAGGCCGAACTGGCTGAGCGTCTCGATCCCGCTCAGGCCGACGGACAGGAAGCCCGCATAGGTGGTGATGAAGGTCAGCAGCACGGTACGTCCCATCTTGCGGGCCATGTGTTCCAGGGCGATCTGCGAGTCCTTGCCGCGCCGCTGTGCATGTCTGAATTCGGCCAGGAGGTGCACGTCCTCGGTCGAACCGACCACGATCAGCAGGATCGGCACCGTCGAGGTGACCACATTGATCGGGATGCCGAGCCAACCCATCAGGCCAAAGGTCCAAAGGATGCTGATACCGGCGGTGATCAACGGCGTCAGGATATCGAGCAGCTGGCGCAGCAGCAGGAACAGGGCGATCAGCAATGCGCCAACGGCCATCGGCATCAATGCGTTCTGCTCGGCCATGATACGCTGCGCGATCTCGGTGCGTACCTGCGGAAACCCGATCGGGTCGGCCCGGCCGTAGACCTGCTGCAGCGGCTGGATGGCGCGTTCCAGCGCACTGGTCACCTCGTGATCGTCTGCCGCTGCATCCGTGTCCTTGAGGATGACGGCCACGGCCATCGCTGCGCCGTCCGCAGCCACAAGAACGTTGCGGATCAAGGGATTCTTGATCGCCTGGGCGAGCAGCGCACGGCCCTCCTCAGCCGTCTTCGGCAGCTCTGCCAGGTACGGGTCCTTGACGAGGTAGCCGTCGACACTGCGGACATGGGGCACACTGAACAGGCTCTCGACGCGGTCGACGAAGGGCAGGGCCTTCAGATCGGTCACCACGTCCTGCAGCACCTTGAGCTTCTCCGGCGCCAGCAGCTCCGGGTCTTCCAGGATCAGCAGGACCAGCTGTTCCTCACCGAAGGTGGCCTTCACCTCTTCGTAATAGGCCCGTTGCGGGTCGTTCACCACCAGCATTTCGTTCGCCGAGACGCGTACCCGAAGCTCGCCGATCTGGGTGGCCGCGAGCATGGATGCGAACAGCAGGAAGGACAGCCATATCCATGGCCGTTGGGAAAACAGCAATATCAGACGTTGCATACAACAGGTGTCCTTGTCCGGTCTGTCTCTGATTTTAGCTTTTTGTCCCCCTGTCTGTCGGGCCTGGATCGCAGCGTCGTACGAGCCGACCGATCCCTTGAATTTCGGCTGCAATGCCCCATATTGAGACATAACCTTATAAAATTTCGGAGTTTTGTCCCATGCGGATGGATCGACTGACAAGTAAATTCCAGATGGCCCTGGCGGATGCCCAGAGCCTCGCGGTAGGGCGCGACCATCAATTCATCGAGCCGGCGCACCTGATGACGGCCCTGCTGGACCAGGAGGGTGGCACCGTGCGCCACCTGCTCACGCGCGCGGACGTGAATGTGAATCAGCTGCGCTCGGGACTGGGCGATGCCCTTGACCGGATGTCCTCGGTGGAGGGCGCGGCCGGTGACGTGCACATTTCCAATGAACTCGGCCGCCTGCTAAACCAGACCGACAAGCTGGCCCAGCAGCGCAAGGACGAGTACATCTCCTCGGAGCTGTTCGTGTTGGCGGCGGTCGAGGACAAGGGTGCCATCGGTGACCTGATGCGCAAGGCGGGCGCCAGCAAGGGTGCCCTGGAGACGGCGATTGAACAGGTGCGCGGCGGCCAGTCCGTCGACGACCCGAACGCCGAAGATCAGCGCCAGGCGCTGGAGAAGTACACCATCGACCTGACCGAGCGTGCCGAGCAGGGGAAACTCGACCCGGTGATCGGTCGTGACGATGAGATCCGCCGTTCGATTCAGGTTCTGCAGCGGCGTACCAAGAACAACCCGGTCTTGATCGGTGAGCCCGGCGTGGGCAAGACCGCCATTGTCGAGGGGCTTGCGCAACGCATCATCAACGGTGAGGTGCCCGAGGGTCTGAAAGGCAAGCGTCTGCTGTCGCTGGACATGGGTGCGCTGATCGCTGGTGCCAAGTTCCGCGGTGAATTCGAGGAACGTCTGAAGGCAGTGCTCAGTGACCTTTCCAAGCAGGAAGGCCAGATCATCCTGTTCATCGATGAGATCCACACCATGGTGGGTGCGGGCAAGGCCGAGGGCTCCATGGACGCGGGCAACATGCTCAAACCTGCACTGGCGCGTGGTGAGTTGCACTGTGTCGGTGCCACCACCCTGGACGAGTATCGCAAGTATGTTGAAAAGGACGCGGCGCTGGAGCGGCGTTTCCAGAAGGTGCTGGTGCAGGAACCCACGGTCGAGGATACGGTCGCTATCCTGCGTGGCCTGAAGGAGCGCTACGAGGTGCATCATGGCGTCGAGATCACTGATCCGGCGATCGTCGCCGCCGCGACCCTGTCGCATCGTTACATCACCGACCGGCAGCTGCCCGACAAGGCGATCGACCTGATCGACGAGGCCGGCTCGCAGATCCGCATGGAGATCGATTCCATGCCGGAGGAGATGGACCGGCTCGATCGCCGCCTGGTGCAGCTCAAGATCGAGCGCGAGGCCCTGAAGAAGGAGTCTGATGACGCCTCGAAGAAACGTCTGGCCGCGCTGGAAAGCGAGATCAACGAGCTGGAGCGCGAGTTCGCGGACCTCGAGGAGGTCTGGAAGTCGGAAAAGGCCGCGGTGCAAGGGACCACGCACGTCAAGGAGTCGCTGGAGCAGGCGCGTCAGGAGTTCGAGACCGCGCGGCGTGCCGGTGATCTGCAGCGTATGTCCGAGCTGCAGTACGGTCGTATCCCCGAGCTGGAGCGCCAGCTCGATGCTGCCGGTCAGGCCGAGGTGAAGGAGACCCACCTGCTGCGTAACAAGGTCACCGAAGAGCAGATCGCCGGCGTGGTGTCGAAATGGACCGGCATCCCGGTGTCCAAGATGCTCGAGGGAGAAAAGGAAAAACTGCTGCGCATGGAATCGGTGCTGGCCAGACGTGTGGTTGGGCAGACCGAGGCCGTGACCGCGGTGTCCAATGCCATACGACGCTCGCGCGCAGGTCTCTCCGACCCCAACCGCCCGAACGGCTCCTTCCTGTTCCTGGGGCCTACCGGGGTGGGCAAGACCGAGTTGTGCAAGACGCTGGCCGGGTTCCTGTTCGATACCGAAGAGGCGATGGTGCGCATCGACATGTCGGAGTTCATGGAGAAGCATTCCGTGGCCCGCCTGATCGGCGCCCCGCCGGGTTATGTGGGGTACGAAGAGGGCGGTTACCTGACCGAGGCGGTGCGCCGACGGCCCTACAGCGTCATCCTGATGGACGAGATCGAGAAGGCCCATGCGGATGTCTTCAACGTGCTGTTGCAGGTACTCGACGACGGCCGTCTGACTGATGGACAGGGGCGCACGGTGGACTTCCGTAATACCGTGATCGTGATGACCTCGAATCTGGGTTCTGATCTGATTCAGACCCTTTCAGGGGAGGAGCGCTACGACGAGATGAAGAGTGCGGTGATGGAGGTGGTCGGACAGCATTTCCGGCCGGAGTTCATCAACCGGGTCGACGAGGCGGTGGTGTTCCATCCTCTGGGCCGCGAGCAGATCCGCGCGATCACCGAGATCCAGATCGGTTATCTGCACCAGCGCCTGGCCGATCGCGACATGGGGCTGGAGGTCAGTCGTGGAGCACTCGACCGACTCGGCGAGGCTGGTTTCGATCCGGTGTACGGTGCACGGCCGCTCAAGCGGGCCATCCAGCAGCAGCTGGAAAACCCGCTGGCCCAGGAGATACTGGCCGGTGTATTCGGTGCCGGTGACGTTATCCATGTCAATGTTGCCGGCGATGGCCTCACCTTCTCGCGCGGCAGCAATGTCGATGTCGATGAAGAGGGTGCGGTGATCGAGGGTGAGCTGGTCGATTGATCGTTGATGCGTGCAGAGCCGAAGCGGGCCCCCTTGTGGCCCGCTTTTTGTTTGGCCACAGAGACACTGCATCCCCTTTATCTGGCGCCGGCATCTATGGTTTACCCATGGCCGGGCGTCTTTGTCATCAGCGGTCCCGGTGAGTGATCTGGAAAGACTCATCTTCGGCGCATCGGACGTCGGGCACGATATCCACGTCTACCAGGACCGGCGCTGTCGTTATCTGACCTTTGGGAATGCGGCGGAGCAGGGCTGTCCCGATCTTGCCGATCGGGAACCGGTCGCCAGGCGATGTTGGCCTTGGGTCGGCACCGTGGCCGAAGCTGCCGCCGGAGATGCGAACCGACTACATCTGCCATGGACTGCTCACCGGCCATAAGCCGGGAAATCCCCCCGAACAGCGACTTTCGGGATTCCCGAGCGGTAAGACACTTTTGAAGCCTTTTCGAATTGAGCCGATCTCCGCATGACGCTCAATAAAGCTGACTCTGATCGCTGGCTGATCGATCCGTATCGCCGCCACCAGCTTCATGTATATCAGATAAAAGCAATTGGACACCCTTTTGGCCATGCGACTGCATGAGCTTCCCCGTCAAGGCGACAGTTGGTAGGGCTACCGGCTGCCGGCTGAATCGCTTATTCGCCGAGGGAATACACTTTCCCTTTGGGGAACCAGCGCTGGAAACGCTGCTCTCCGCCCGACTCCAGCTGCCTGATTCGGTATTGCATCATGTCCCGGGCACTGACCAATCCTAGCAATTGGTCGTCTTCAAAGACCGGCAAGTGGCGGACCTTGAATTTGATCATGCCCGAGATGGCGGTATCGATACTGCAGTCTGAGGTACAGGCCATCACCTCCCGGGTCATGGCGTCTCCGACGCGTCCCTGCAATGCCGTACAGGTATGTTGGGCTACCGTCCGTATGATATCGCGCTCGGAGAGTATGCCTTGTAACTTGCCTCCGTCATCTTCCATGACCAGCACCGCGCCAATTCTCTTTTCATGCATGAGCTTGACCGCTTCTGATATCGGAGAATCCGGCTTTACGGAAAAGACCGCGGCGCCCTTCAACCTCAAAACTGCTTTTACGTCCACGGCACTCCTCCTTATGATGCGTCTGGTTCTTGTATGGGTTGGTTCGTCGGGCATCTTGGCCACAAGGAAAGGTAACCGCAAGCCGCGGTTACTTTTTCTTCCCATTATTAACCGGGTTGGATCGAGGATAGAGGATCTAACGCAGCAATTCAAAGCCATGGTCAGATGATCGGACAGGAACCGTTTTCGAGAGGTCGCGCCGGTTGTTTCGCAGATCAGATTGCCCGGCTGAACACGGGCGCTGGCACGGAGACTGTTTCAACCGACGAAAAGACCGTTTATGCTGTGCGGGTTGATGGCGTCGGGGCGCCGTCGCCTTGCCTGACACGCCAGGCCTGTGTTCGAGCTGGCAAAGAATAGGGCGGTGCCGCGGGGTTGTCTTTAACCTAGTTGAGCAAACAGAACAACAATAGATGCGCTATATCCGGTCCACACTCGTCGTTGCCATCCTCTGGCTGCTGCTTTCCGGGCATTACACCGCGCTGATTTTGTCGCTCGGTGTGTTGTCCGTGCTGATTGTGACGTGGTTCCTCTGGCGCATGGACCGGGTCGATGGGGAACTCGGTGTCGTGCCAATCCGCCCGCGCTTGCTTTATTACTTGCTATGGTTGATGTGGCAAGTGGTGCTGTCGAACATTGATCTTGTGCGGCGAATCTTGGATCCGGCCTTGCCGATACAGCCCACCTGGCAGCGACTTGACATCAAGGTCACCTCCACGCTGGCGAAGACGCTATACGCCAATTCCATCACCCTGACGCCGGGCACCCTCACCACGGATGTTGGAGAAGACCACTTCATGGTACACAGCCTTTCGCCAGAGGGCATCGAGGAGTTGAGAAAAGGCGAAATGGAACGACAGATACAGCGCCTGGGGATCTGATGTGATGCTGACTGCCGCTATTGTCGCCATCCTGGTGACCATGCTCCTGGCCCTGATCAGGACCTTTCTCGGTCCCACCGAATACGATCGCATGCTTGCGGCCAATTCGTTCGGCACCAAGACCGTACTGCTGATCGCGCTGGCCGGTTACGTCCTGCAGTGGAACAGCTATCTGGACGTGGCCTTGCTTTACGCCCTGCTGAATTTCGTCGGCACGATCGCCGTGATGCGTTTCTTTGAGTATCGCAATGCGCTCGAAGAGCGCGACGACCCGGGATCAGCGGTATGACGGCGATCCTTGAACTCGTGAGTGCTATCTGCCTCCTGCTTGGCAGTGTACTTTGCGTCACGGGGGGGATTGGGTTATTGCGAATGCCAGACTTCTTCTCTCGCGTTCACGCCTCCGGCGTCACCGAGACCCTGGCGGCGCCCCTGCTGTTGCTCGGGCTGGCATTGCAGATGGAATGGTCGCTGGACTTGGTCAAAGTGGCCATGATCCTGATCCTGATACTGGCCACCAACCCCACGGCCACCCATGCCATGGCAAAGGCCACGCTGCACGGCGGGCAGCGGCCGCTGGAGTTCGATAAAGACAGATCCACCGGGGGAGAAGGCTCATCGAAGCCCTGATTGACGTCACCCTGCTGGGTTTTCTCGTGGTGATCGCGGTGGCGGCCATTCGCTTGTCCGACCTGTTCGCCGTGGTAATGCTGTTTGGCGTCTACAGCCTGCTGACCGCCGCCCTGTTCATGGACCTGGACGCCGTGGATGTCGCGTTCACCGAGGCAGCGGTGGGCGCCGGCGTCACTACCGTGCTGATGCTTTCCAGTCTGCACCTGACCAAGCGATGGGAGGCGTTGCCGAGGCGGAACCCTGTTCTCGGTCTGCTGGTGGTCGGTGTCACGGGTGCCGCGCTCGTCTATGCCGTTCTGGATGCGCCCGGACTTGGCGACCCGTCTGCAGCGGTACATCAGCACGTGACCCCGCGGTACATCGAACAGGGTCAGGCAGAGGTGGGTATGCCCAATCTGGTGACCGCGGTACTGGCGAGCTACCGGGGCTATGACACCTTCGGCGAGACCGTGGTGATCTTCACCGCCGGCCTGGCGGTGCTGCTGCTGCTTGGCATCCAGGACGATCCGCGCATGCGCCCGGGGGTGAGCGCCATCGGCGACCAGGTTGTGCTGCGTTCGGTGGTCAAAGTATTGATACCGTTGATCCTGCTGTACGGGCTGTATGTGCAGTTTCACGGCGACTTTGGCGCCGGTGGCGGCTTCCAGGCGGGCGTGATATTCGCGACGGGCTTCGTGCTGTACGATCTTGTGTTCGGCGATGGCAGTGCCCGCGCCGTGGTACCGCCTGGCTGGCTGCACCGCCTGGCCGCCATCGGTGTACTGATCTATGGCGGTGTGGGGGTCTACTCGCTGCTGGCCGGTCGGCCATTCCTGGACTACTCGGCGTTGGCCGACGATCCGGTCCACGGCCAGCACCTGGGGGTGTTGTTGGTGGAACTCGGCGTGGGTATCGCGGTGTTCTCGGTGGTGCTCTTGATCTTCTATGCCTTCTCCGGTCGGGGCCGCCGCCGATGAGCTTCTTGCCGGGAATCTTCAATTACCTCATCGTGGTGTTTCTGATGATGGCCGGATTCTACGTGGTCATCGCCCAAGGCAACCTGGTGAAGAAACTCGTCGGGCTGGGGCTGTTCCAGACGTCGGTGTTCATCCTCTACATCACCATGGGGAATCTGGCAGGGGGACAGGCACCTATCGTCACCAAAGACCTGACCTTGTATTCCAGCCCGCTACCACATGTGCTGATTCTGACCGCCATTGTGGTCGGCGTCGCCACCACCGCGGTGGGACTGGCGCTGGTAGTGCGAATCCATGAGGCCTACGGCTCTGTGGAAGAGGATGAGATCCACGCCGAGGATCTCGCCGATGACAAGGCCATGTTGGATGCAGATTCGGGCGACAAGGCGGGGGATGGCGAATGAGTCTCTGGGATCACCTGCCGGTTCTGGTGGTCATAGTCCCGCTGATGGCCGGCCCACTGTGTGTGCTGGTGGAACGGCCGCTTGCGGCCTGGGCCGTGGCGCTGGTGGCGGCCTGGCTGAGCTTCGCCGCGGCCGTTGTGCTGGCGATGCAGGTTGTTGATACCGGCACCATCAGCTACGAGCTCGGCGGCTGGGCACCGCCCTGGGGAATCGAGTACCGCATAGACACCCTGGGCTCCTACGTGCTGCTCATTGTCACTGCCATCCCCGCCCTCGTGCTGGTTGCAGCCAAGGAGAGCGTGGTTAGCGAGATCCCCGAGCCGCTGATCGCGCGTTTTTACGGCGCCTTCATGCTGGCCTTCGCCGGCCTTGCAGGGATCGTTGCCACAGGAGATGCGTTTAACGTCTTCGTGTTCCTGGAGATATCTTCGCTGGCATCCTATGCATTGATCAGCATGGGGCAGGATCGACGGGCACTGACCGCTGCATTTGAATACCTGGTGATGGGCACCATTGGCGCCACCTTCATCCTGATCGGCATCGGCTTCCTGTACATGATGACCGGCACGCTGAACATGCAGGACCTGGCGGCACGGTTGCCGGCGGTATCGGACACCCGTACCGTACGGGCAGGATTCGCATTCCTCACCGTGGGCATCGGGCTCAAGCTGGCGATGTTTCCACTGCACCTGTGGCTGCCGAACGCTTACGCTTATGCGCCGTCGGCGGTGACGGCGTTTCTCGCTGCGACTGCGACCAAGGTCGCCGTCTATGCACTTCTGCGCTTTCTGTTCGGGGTTTTCGGTTTCGAGTTCGCGTTGATGGAGATGCCGTTTGACGACATCCTGATGATCGTCGGTCTGGCGGGAATCCTGATCGCGTCGCTGGTCGCCGTGTTCCAAGAGGACATCAAACGCATGCTGGCCTATTCCAGCGTCGCGCAGATCGGTTACATGGTGCTGGGCATCAGCCTGGCCTCGACCACCGGGGTGATCGCGACCACGCTGCATTTGTTCAACCACGCGCTGATGAAGGGTGCGCTGTTCCTCGCGCTCGGCGCGGTAGCGTACCGCATTGGCGGTGTCGGTTTGCGGGATTTTGCCGGTCTGGGGCGACGCATGCCGTGGACCATGGCGGCGATCGTGCTCGGCGGCCTCAGCCTGATTGGCGTGCCACCGACCGCAGGATTCATCACGAAATGGTATCTGGTTCTGGGCACGGTGGAGCAGGACCTTTGGCCGGTCGCCGTACTGGTGCTGATCGGTTCCTTGTTGGCGCTGGTGTATGTATGGAGACTGGTCGAGGTGGCCTACTTTGAACCGGTGCCGAAAGGGGCCGCGACGGTGCGCGAGGCACCCTGGACGATGTTGCTGCCGATCTGGCTGCTGGTCGGTGCCAACCTCTACTTCGGCATCCATACCGACATCTCTGTCGGTTTGGCAACCCAGGCCGCCAACGAACTGATAGGATTCCGGCCGTGAGCCCGGAGCAGCTGCTGACCTGGATTCCGCTGGTGCCGTTTCTCACGGCTTTCGGCGTAGTCGCCGCGCGCGCCAATCCAAACCTGCGTGAAGGGATCAGCATCGGCGCCGGCGTGATCCTGTTCCTGCTGGTCGCCGGGCTGGCCGCGACCATCGACTGGGAGACCCCGCCCACGCTGGTGATCGCGACACCGGTGACGGGTCTGTCACTGTCGCTGACGCCTGAACCGCTCGGCATGTTGTTCGCGCTGGTCGCCAGCCTGCTGTGGCCGGTCACGACGGTATACGCGCTAGGTTACATGCGCGCGCACCACGAACAGAACCAGACCCGCTTCTACGCCGCGTTCGCGCTCTCGATTGCTGCCGCAATGTGTATCGCGCTTGCCGGCAACATGCTGACCCTGTTCGTGTTCTATGAGGTGCTGTCTGTATCGACCTATCCGCTGGTCACTCATGCGGGTACGGACAAGGCCAAACGCGCCGGCCGGGTCTACCTCGGTCTCCTGATGGGAACCTCGATCGGCTTCCTTTTGTTGGCTATGATCTGGACCTGGAGCCTGACCGGTACACTCGACTTTACGCCTGGTGGTGTGTTCAGCGACGAGATCAGCGGCGGTGTGCTCGGCATCCTGCTGTTGCTGTATGTGTTCGGTACTGGCAAGGCCGCGTTGATGCCGTTCCACCGCTGGCTGCCGGCGGCGATGGTCGCACCGACGCCGGTGTCTGCACTTCTGCATGCGGTGGCGGTGGTCAAGGCGGGCGTGTTCACCGTGCTCAAGGTCAGCGTTTACATCTTCGGTCTGGAGCGCATCGAACAATTGGTGATGGCCGAGTGGCTGGTCGCACTGGCCGCGCTAACCATCGTGCTCGCCTCGACAATTGCGTTGCGCCAGGACAATTTCAAGGCCCGTCTCGCGTACTCCACTATAAGCCAGCTGTCGTACATCACCATGGGCGCGCTACTTGGAATCGCCACTGGTGCGATCGGGGGCGGCCTGCATATCGCGATGCACGCCTTTGGCAAGATCACACTGTTCTTCTGCGCCGGTGCCATACTGGTCACAGCGCACAAGTCGAAGATCAGTGAACTCAACGGTATCGGCCGGCGCATGCCCTGGACCATGGGAGCTTTCGCGATAGGCGCCGTTTCCATGATCGGTGCACCGCCGTTCGCCGGTTTCATATCCAAATGGTATCTGTTGAGCGGCGCTCTGCAGACCGACCAGATTGTTGCCGTCGCCGCGCTCATCATCTCGACCCTTCTGAACGCGGCCTATTTTATGCCGATTGTATACGTGGCCTTCTTCAAACCAGAGGACGGCGGCCAAGGGCAAGGGCATGCCGCCCACGGCGAGGCGCCTTTGCCGATCGTGCTGGCGCTGAGCACAACCGCGCTGTTCACGGTGCTGATCTTCTTCTTTCCGGGCATCCCGCTGATGCTCGTCCAGCAGATGGTGGGGGGCTCATGAACACGCCATCGAAGGACCCCAATACCCGAACCGGGCCGGATGAACGCAAACACTGGCTGTACCGCAGTGAGAACCTGCCCAAGCTGTGGCTGATCCAGATCGTGATACTGGTGCTGGCCCTGTTGCCGGAGTTCTTCGTCCACCATCACCCGCACTTCGAGCAGGCCGGCTTCACCCTGGATGCGAGCTTCGGCTTCTTCGCCTGGTATGGCTTCCTGACCTGTGCCGGCATGGTCGCGGGCGCGAAGGTTCTCGGCATCTTCCTGAAACGCAAGGACTCTTACTATGACGAGTGAGTTCGCGTTTCCGCCCGGACTGATCATGGTGCTCGGTGCCGTGCTGATCCCGCTGCTCGGCGAGCGTGGGCGGCTACTGGTATTGCTCGGCCTGCCCGCACTCACGCTGGCGGCGGTGTGGGGTCTGCCCGCAGACGCTTCGCTGCAGCTGACCTTTCTCGACTACACGCTCGAGCCTGTGCGCTCGTCGGCCGAGGGCCGGCTGTTCGCCACGGTGTTCGCGATCATGGCCTTCGCCGGGGGGCTGTATGCTCATCGCCAGGCGACCACCACCGAACTGACCGCGGCGTTCGTCTACGCCGGCTCGGCGATCGGTGTGACCTTTGCCGGCGATCTGTTGACGGTATTCGTGTTTTGGGAGGTCATGGCGCTCGGTTCGACCGTCGTGATCTGGTCGGCCGGCACGCAGAGCGCCTATCGGGCCGGCCTGCGTTACCTGCTGGTGCACCTGCTCGGCGGCGTGGTACTGATGATCGGCATCGTCGCGCATGTCGTCGATACAGGATCACTCGCGTTCACGGCCATGCAGACCGACAGCCTCGGCCAGTGGCTGATCCTCATCGGCTTCCTGGTCAATGCCGGTGCCCCACCGCTTTCGGCCTGGATCCCCGACGCCTACCCCGAGGCCAGCCCGAGCGGCACGGTATTCCTGTCGGCATTCACCACCAAGACAGCGGTATTCGCGCTGCTGGTCGGCTTCCCGGGTGCCGACATCCTCATCCCGGTCGGCCTTTACATGGTCTTCTACGGCATTATCTATGCGCTGCTCGAGAACGATATGCGGCGCATCCTCGCCTATTCGATCGTCAACCAGGTCGGTTTCATGGTCGTGGCGATCGGCATCGGGACCTCGATGGCGCTGAACGGCGCCGCCGCGCACGCCTTCGCGCACATCATCTACAAGGCCCTGCTGTTGATGTCGGCCGGCAGCGTGCTGATGATGACCGGCAAGCGCAAGTGCACCGACCTCGGTGGTCTGTTCCAGAGTATGCCGATCACCGCGACCCATGGCATCATCGGCGCGCTGGCGATCTCGGCCTTCCCGTTCACCTCCGGCTTCG
>CAZCDY010000077.1:0-813 GCA_964497145.1 uncultured Gammaproteobacteria bacterium | reverse complement strand
TCCCTGGTTCGTGTTCTTCCAGAAGGACTCGGGGCTGCGTCCACCCGACCCGCCGGCCAACCTGCGCCTGGCGATGCTGCTGTTCTCGTTCCTGTGCCTGGCAATCGGCATCTACCCGCAGCCGCTCTACGCCATCTTGCCTTATCCTGTCGACTATCAGCCGTATACCGTCGATCACCTGGTGACCCAGTTCCAGGTGTTGCTGTTTGCCGGCTTCGCGTTCTTCGTCATGTTGAAGCAGATGCGCCGTACGCTGACTATCAGTCTCGATTTCGACTGGTTCTATCGCAAGTTCTTCAACGAGATCGGCAACGAGTTCACGGCGCGGACCAGCATCGCGCGTCGGATACAGGAACAGAGGGTCGTGGTGGGCATCCGCCGGTTGATCAGCAATCTCTACCGCCACCATGGCCCACACGGCATACTGGCCCGCGCCTGGCCGACCGGCAGCATGGTGATCTGGGTGGCAGTGATGCTGGGCTTGTCGCTGGCGCTGTACTACGCTTGATCACGGCTGCAGGCTGTCACGCTGCTCGTCCAAGGCCAAATTGGCAAACGAGAAGCCGACCCTGATCACCGTCGATTGCGAAGAGCTGATCAACTGCTGGCAGAAGTATGCTGGTAGGCCTTCCGCGATGCTGACACCAATCCACTTCTGTTGAGGGGATTTCTCATGGCCGGTTATGAGATAGCCACCGACCAGGGGGCCACCTCCACCCGCTCGATCTTGAAACCCATCCCAGCATCCCGCAGGGATCGAGTCAGAATTCCGCGCAGTTAGGGTGTACGGGTTGTGAGTCTGTGGTTGACAAC
>CAZCDY010000076.1:14287-17773 GCA_964497145.1 uncultured Gammaproteobacteria bacterium | reverse complement strand
CAAAAAAATCCCGCCGAAAAGCGGGATTCTTTCCAGTCCCTCTGGAGGGGGTTTTACGCCGCCTTGATCTGCTTGCCCCGTCGGTAACCGAGCCCCGCGAGGCCGATCACGAGCAACGCCAAGACGGAGGGTACCGGCACTGCCGGCGGATCGACGACGTTGGTCAGCTGAAACATGAAATCGTTGTAATCCTTGTCTCCACCACCGAAGAGGTCTTCGAACCCTACAGTTGTTATGTAAGTCTGTGTTACCTCGTCGAACGTCGTGACAGCCAATGCATGCGCAAGCCCGTCGAGATTCCTGCGGGGATCGCCGCTGAAAAAGCTCCGCTGCGTCTGTGTGACATCGATCCGGAAAACCAGCTCGGTGCCCGCTTTGAATGAGCCAAGAAGAACCTCGTCATTCACCGTCGAAGATTTGTCAAACAGCCCGGTTTCGGACCCGTCCAGGAACAGCGTATTGAAATAGCCCGCATCGCTGCCGAGGAACTTGGCCCAAACCTCACCGTCTTCCACGACCAGCAACTGCCCGCCCAGTATCGGTTCGTCAAGAATCGCACCAGCGACAGCTGGCCGCGACATTCCGAATACCAGCGCAATCCCCAGTACCAGCAACAGGGCTGGGAGCACCGCAGACGCAAACCCCTTGGTCTCAGATTTACCTGTGTTCAATTCAAAATTCCCTTGGCTCATCATCCATTAACCGCAAATTATCGCTCTGCCCCAACTAACAGCAAATATCAGGCCAGAAAGCATAACCATATGATATGCAGTATAAAACATGATGAACCGGAGGGAGGCCTCTGTCGTTCTGTAAAGTAAACTGACACCCGATCAGAATCCAACGCATTCGACGCCCCAAGCACTGCGGCGGCGAGTGCGAAGGAAGCCGGCGCCGGTTCGGCCAGCCAGGGCCTCAGCCTGCCAGAAACGTACAGCGGCTGCGATTTCCCGCGTTCCGTGCCGATTCGAGCAGGTTGTATCATGGTCGCCGCAGCGAACCGCTGCAGATCAAAGGAGGTGCGGCATGAATCAGACCATGGAGAAATTCGGTTACCCTGACACCCTGGTCCGGGAATACCCGTGCTGGTCCGTTCAGCTGCGGCCGAAGCAGACCACATTGGGTTCACTCGTGGCTATTTGCAAAGAGCCGGCACAGAGTTTTGGCCAGCTTTCGGCTGCCGCCTTCGCCGAACTGCAGCAGGTCACGGCCGGAATGGAAACCGCCCTTGGTTCGAGTTTCGGCTACGCCAAGCTCAATTATCTGATGCTGATGATGGTGGATCCAGACGTGCACTTTCATGTCCTTCCTAGATACCCGGAGGCCCGACAATTCCATGGGCTCGGCTTTGAGGACCCGGGCTGGCCTGGCCCTCCGGATATCGGCTTCGACAACCACACCGATACGGCGACCCGGATTGCGCTGATCGAGCTACTGCGATCCAAATGGCCCTGAACTGGTTTTCTGCACGAAGGCGGACATGGCACAAGGGAGACTGACCTGGTCTGCCGCTGATGACGACCTGCGCGTTCGACCATTCCGATACAGATCACCGTAAGTGGCTGCCGACACCGTATAAGCCTTCCCGGAACCAATGCCATTTTCCGTTTGTCTCAGACACGGCCAAGGAACATCATGAACGCGGACCGGGAAACCCGGCAACGGACACCGGATGCAAGGGATACCAGAGACTTGAGCACGCAGACAGTAACCCCATCAGACGACAACATCGCCAGCGCAGCACAGTCGGCATTCGCCGACGCACGGCGCCACCTGGGAGAGAAGATCATCGGTCAGCACGAGTTGCTGGACCGATTGTTGATCGCCCTTCTGGCCGACGGCCACCTCCTGGTCGAGGGTGCACCGGGGCTGGCCAAGACCACGGCCATCAAGGAGCTGTCCTCCCTGCTCGAGGGTGATTTTCACCGGCTCCAGTTCACACCCGACCTGTTGCCCGGCGACCTTACCGGCACCGACATCTACCGCCCGGAGACCGGTGATTTTCATTTTCAACAGGGCCCGCTGTTCCACAATCTGGTCCTCGCCGATGAGATCAACCGCGCCCCGGCCAAGGTGCAATCGGCCTTGCTGGAGGCCATGGGTGAACGCCAGATCACGGTCGGCCGCACGACCTATCCACTGCCGCGTCCGTTTCTGGTCATGGCGACACAGAATCCCATCGAACAGGAAGGCACCTACCCCCTGCCCGAGGCCCAGCTCGACCGTTTCCTGATGCACGTGCGGATTGGCTACCCCTCGGCCGGTGCCGAACGCAGCATTCTGCACCTGGCACGTCGCCAGGCAGCGGACTCGTATCGGGCGAGCAGCAAACCGATCAAGGCGATCAGTCGCGAACTGGTGTTCGCGGGCCAACAGGAGGTTCTGGCCCTGCACATGGCCGAACCGGTCGAGGAGTATCTGATCCAGCTGGTGCTGGCCACCCGTGATCCGGCCCCTTATCGCCAAGACCTCGAGCGCCTGGTCAACTACGGGGCAAGCCCACGCGCCACGATTGCGCTGGACCGTTGTGCCCGCGCGCACGCCTGGCTGCAGGGCCGCGACTATGTCTCACCCGAGGATGTACAGGCCATCGCCTATGACGTGCTGAGACACCGGGTCCTGCTTTCGTTCGAGGCCGAGGCAGAGGGCCTCAGCCCCGACGATTTCATCCGCGAGCTGCTGAAACTGATCCCGGTTGCCTGACCATGCTCCGCATGCTCGATCGCTGGCACTTGCCGATGGGCAAAGGGATAAGGGACGAGTCCGCTGGTGTGCTTCTCAACCCCGCAACCCATGTCACCCTCAAGCATCTTCTCGACCTGCAGCGTTACGCCGGAAGACTGGATCTGATGCGCCAACAACCGGCGCGTGCCCAGCTCGCCGGCAACCACCAGTCACGTTTTCGCGGCCGCGGCATGGACTACCAGGAGTCGCGCGCCTACCAGCCCGGTGACGATATCCGCAATATGGACTGGCGGGTCACGGCGCGTGCCGGCCGGCCACATACCAAGCTCTTCCAGGAAGAGCGAGAGCGGCCGGTGATCTTTCTGATAGACCTGAGCCCCAGCCTGTTCTTCGCCACCCGCGGCGCCCTGAAATCGGTTATCGCGGCACGCGCGGCGACACTGCTGGCCTGGGCCGCCGCCTCGCAGGGCGATCGCATCGGCGCACTGTTGTTCAATGGCGGTCATCATGAACTGAAACCCCGCAGCAGGCATCGCGGCGTATTGCAGCTGATCCATGCACTGGTCGAGCAGACCGATCCGGTCAGGGCCCTGGCGGCCGCCCCTCACTCCAACGGGCTGGGCGAGTCACTGATCCGGCTGCGCCGCATCGTGCGGCCCGGTAGCCTGGTGTTTTGTCTCAGCGATTTTTACACCCTGGACGAGGACAGTGGAAACGACCTGCTGCGCCTGCGCCAGCATAATGATGTGGTCGCGATCCAGATCACCGACCCGATCGAACAAACCGCCCCGCCCCCGGGCC
>CAZCDY010000076.1:0-14277 GCA_964497145.1 uncultured Gammaproteobacteria bacterium | reverse complement strand
TACCGATCGGGTTTATCACATTCCCCGAGTGCTTTATCACTGGCGAAAGATCTCCGGTTCGACTGCCGCCCGGTACGACAGTAAAGATTACGCGTGGGAAGCGGGGCGTCGCGCGGTTGAAGAAACTATAAGACGGCGTGGCATTGCCGGCGAGGTGCTGTTCGGCCAGTATCCCGGCACCTACCGGGTCCGTCCCGCGATCGCCGGCGAAGCGGGCGGTGATCAGGTCCGGCCAGCGGATCTGGTCGATGCGTTCGGCCACTGCGGACAGGACGGCGTCACCGACGGCCAGCGCATCGGCATGCTGGATACCGCCTCGCGCGCGGGTCAGCAGCATTACCGGGACTTTTTCGACGGGCGGCAGCAACGCTTGCTGCGGCTCATGCTCAAAAGGGCCGTCCCCCTGCTTCAGCTTTCCACTACCGATGATGTGGCCGAGACGCTGCAGGCCAGGTTCGGCAGCCGCAGGAGGCAGCCTGCAGCGCACGGGGCGAAGGCATGAATTCACCCGCACAGACAGGCCTGCAGCTGCGTGACATTCACCTGCCCGGGCCGCCTGATTTCTGGCCACCGGCGCCCGGCTGGTGGCTGCTGACCGCCGTCGTACTGGCTCTGGCGGCCTGGGGCGGCATGTTGGCCTGGCGACAGATCAAGATCCGGCGCCAGCGCTCACGCATTCTGGCGCTGCTCGAGCAGATGGAGCGCTCATCTCCCGGGGCGGCCACGCCCGAGTTTCTTGCGCAATTGTCGGGCCTGACACGACGCCTTGCGCTGATGCGTTTCCCGCGCCAGGAGATCGCCTCGCTGACGGGCCAGGACTGGCTGCGGTTTCTTGACGGCACCGGTGGTGAGGGTCAGTTTTCGCAAGGGCCAGGCCGGGTGCTGGCGCAGGGGCCCTATATGCGCGAACTGCCGGATGATATCGACTGCCGGGCGCTGACATCCCTGATCCGCCAATGGATCACGCGGAACACGGGCAACTGACATGAGCATCGAGTTCGCCTGGCCATGGCTGATCGCTGCCTTGCCCCTGCCCCTGCTGGCGGCACGCCTGTTGCCCCGCGCACGCACCGCGCCGGAGGCCGCGCTGCGCTTTCCGTTTTTCAGCGCCCTGCAACAGGTCCGGGGAAGCCCTGTCCCGCCCAGATCCCGTCTGAGATTGCTGCTGGCGGTCCTGGCCTGGTTTCTGCTGGTGATCGCCGCAGCCCGCCCGCAATGGATCGGCGAGACCATCCATCTTCCGGTCAGTGGGCGCAGCCTGATGCTGGCGGTCGACATCTCCGGTTCGATGCAGACTGAAGACATGCTGATCAACGGGCGGCCTGTCACGCGACTGGGTGCGGTAAAACTGGTCGCCGGTGAATTTATCGAACAGCGTGAAGGCGACAGGCTCGGCCTGATCCTGTTCGGCGACCAGGCCTACCTGCAGACCCCCCTGACATTCGACCGCCGCACCCTGCACATACTGTTGAACGAGGCAGCGATCGGACTGGCCGGCAAATCAACCGCCATCGGTGATGCCATCGGCCTGGCCGTCAAACGCCTGCGTGGCCAGCCGGAGAAGAACCGGGTGCTGATCCTGCTCACCGACGGCACCAACACCGCCGGTAGCGTCGACCCGATGAAGGCCGCAGACCTGGCCGCCAGCGAGGGGGTGCGCATTTATACTATCGGTGTCGGCGCCGACGTACGCGTGCCAGGTCCGTTCCGCCTGCTGCTTAGTGCCGGCAGCGAACTCGACGAGGCGGCCCTGGAGGCCATCGCGCAGAAGACCGATGGACGCTATTTCCGCGCACGCGACACCCGCAGCCTGCAGCAGATCTACGCCTTGCTGGATGAGATCGAGCCGGTGTCTGAAGACGAGCAAAGCTACAGGCCGGTCGAAGAAATGTATGCCTGGCCGTTGGCACTTGCCCTGCTGTTCAGCCTGTTGCTGAGCCTCCCAGCCGTCGCAGGCGGGTATCGCGGCCCGACCGCCCGGAGCGGAGACTGAGATGCTGGAGCATTTCCACTTCATTCAACCGCTGTGGCTGCTGGCGCTGCTGCCGCTCGCCGCCGTGCTGTGGCTGATCGCCCGCAGGGGCCATTCCCATACGCCCTGGCGCAAACTCGTCGACGCACAACTGCTGCCTTTGTTGCTGGATGGTCAGAAAACCCAACGCCCGCAGCTGCCGATCTGGCTGCTGTCGATCGGCTGGCTGCTGGCCGTGCTGGCACTGGCCGACCCGACCTGGGAGCAGCAGCCACGCCCTTTGCTGCAGACCAGCACCTCGCGCGTCATCGTGCTCGATCTTTCACGTTCAATGCTGGTGCCGGATCTCAAGCCTTCCCGCCTGGTGCGCGCCCGCTTCAAGGTCGAAGACATCCTTGCGCATGATGCAGAAGGCCAGACGGGCCTTGTCGTATTCGCCGGCGATGCCTTCGCAGTCGCGCCATTGACGCGTGATGCAGATACCATCCGCGCCCAGCTGAAGGCCCTGGATCCATCCATCATGCCGTCCCAGGGCAGCCGTGCCGATCTGGGTCTGCTCAAGGCGCTGGAACTGCTGCAACAGGGCGGCGTGAAAAGCGGTCAGGTTATCCTGATTGCCGATGGCGTCGAGGGCGATCGCGCAGCGGTTGCAGCCGCGCGGCTGCATAGCTCCGGATACGATGTCTCCGTACTCGGAGTCGGCACAGCGGACGGGGCACCTATACCCGACGGGCGCGGCGGCACACTGCGCGACACCGAAGGCAAACCGCTGACCCCCAGGCTGGAGAACGCGGCGCTGGCCTCGGTGGCCGAATCCGGTGGCGGACGATACACCAGCCTTCGCGGTGACCAGGGCGACCTCGATTACCTGCTGCAAAGCGATACCGCCGATGGCGACAGTATTCAGTCCGATGACCTGCAGGCCCAGAAATGGAAGGAACAGGGCCCATTGCTTGCCGTGTTCTTGCTGCCCTTGGCGGCGCTTGCGTTTAGACGCGGCTGGATCCTCGGCATCCTCTTGTGCGCAGGCACCCTGGTCCCTCCCGAACCTGCGATGGCCCTGGGCTGGGACCGGCTCTGGCAGCGCAATGACCAACAGGCCGCTCAGGCGCTCTACAGCGGCGACTACGAACAGGCCGCGCGACTCGCCGAGGATCCGGCGCAACGCGGCAGCGCACTCTACAAGCAGGGCGATTTCGAAGACGCTTTGAAGGAATTCACCACAGTGCCGGGCGCGGATGCCGCCTATAACCGGGGCAATGCACTGGCCCGGCTGAACAGATACAAAGAGGCCATCTCGGCCTACGACCAGGCACTGGAGCTGCAACCGGACATGCAGGATGCGCTGGCCAACAAGGCGGCCGTCGAGGAACTGCTGAATCGTCAAAGGCAGGAATCTTCCGATCAACAGGAAGACCAGGAGCAGTCATCGCAGCAGGACCAGGCCTCCAGCAGCCAGGATGACGCCGAACAGCAGGACAACGAGGGACAGTCGTCGCAAGAGGAGCAGGCGGCATCCGGCCAGGACGATACCCAACAGGGTCAAAACGAGCAGGTCGATTCAGACAGCAGCAGGAACCACGAAGATACTGCGCAGTCACAAGAGAGCGAGGCATCGGACCCGCAGACGGATGAGCAGGAAAAGACCGAAAACCAGTTCGCAGAGGCCAATCGACAACTCGACAAAGGCCGGGATGACGAGCAACCTGAACAGGAGCGGAATGAGTCGCAGCCGGAATCGGATGACGAACAAGAGCGCACCGACCAGCAAGTCGCCGAACAATCTCAGCCGACCGGGGAGCAGGCGCCACCGCAGGAATCGCAGCCCCGATCCGAGGCCGAGGCATTGAACAACGAAGAACAGATGGCCGCTCAGCAGTGGCTGCGTCGTATACCGGACGACCCGGGTGGACTGCTGCGGCGTAAGTTCCTTTACCAGTACCGGCAGCGGTCCGGACGCGCCGACGGTGCTGGCCAGCAGGGATGGTAACGACGGCATGCTATTGATGAACGAAAAGACGATCCAGGTCAGATCTCTCAAAGACATCCGAATCGGCGTCCTCCTGTTGGCCGTTCTCGCCCTGGTATTTTCGATGCCGGCGACCGCCGAGGTGCGCGCGCACCTCGACCGCAGCAAGGTCTATATAGGCGACGCTGTCACCCTGGTGATCGAAAGCACCGGCGGCTCGTCCGGCGAACCCGATCTTTCCCCGCTGAACAAAGATTTCAGGGTATTGGGAACGGGCACCAGCACCCAGTTCAGTTTCAGCAACGGCCGCAGTTCCAACCGCACCAGCTGGACCGTGCAGCTCGGACCACTGCAAGCCGGCACGCTGCGTATACCAGCGATCCAGGTCGGCACGGAACAGACCAAGGCACTCGAACTGGAGGTGACCGAAGTCCCCGACCAGCCTGCCGCAAAGCAGTCCGAACAGCTGTTCCTGGAAGCAGAGGCGGACACCGGCGGCAATGCCTATGTGCAACAGCAGATTCCCTACACCCTGCGCCTCTACCATGACGAAACGCTCGTCAACGGCGAGCTGCGCCCACCACCACTGCGCGACGCACTTATCCGACAACTCGGCGACGACCGACGCTATTCGGTTACCCGCAACAATCGCCGCTACCAGGTGGTCGAACGCCGCTATGCCGTCTCGCCGCAAAAAAGCGGCGAACTGCGTATTCCACCCGCGTCCTTCGTCGGGCAGATAGATACCCAGCCCCCCGGCGGCGCCTCGCGCCGGAGCGATCTGATGCAGCAGTTTCTGAGAAACAGCCCCTTCGGCGGTGGCAGACCCGTGCGCGTGTTCAGCAAGCCGATCAGCATAGACGTGCAGCCAAGACCGGCCAATGCCGGCAGCGACTGGCTACCCGCCGAACACATCGAATTGCACGACAGCTGGGCCAGTGAGCCGCCGGAGTTTCGTGCCGGCGAACCGGTCACCCGCACCATCTCCCTGCGCGCTACCGGACTGTCCGGCACGCAGATACCGGCCCTGCAACTCGAACAGCCGCAACACACCCGCGTGTACCCGGAGACACCCGTCAATGAGAGCCGCACAGACGGCGACAAGGTATATGCGATCAGCAGGCAGACCTTTACCTACATCCCCGCTCGGGCCGGCGAGTTGATGGTCCCGGCCGTCGAGGTGCCTTGGTGGAACACCGTCAGCGATGAACAGTCCACCGCCCGACTGCCCGAGTGGGTACTCAATGTTGAACCCGGTGCCACCGGGGTCCCCGCCGCGGCCATGGAGGCGCCACCACGGGAGGAGCCGGCGATCGTCCCGGAAGAACGACAGACCAGGATCGAACCGCAGGTACAGGGCGAGAGCTGGTTGGTGCAGGCAAAGGCGCTGCTATGGCCATGGGGCGCGCTCATGCTATTGATACTGGCGGCCGCATTCCTGGCAAGAAGATGGTTTGGCGGTCTGGACCGCGCTGCCGGAACGGTCGACATGCAGGCAGCTGGGAGACCCGAGGCACGCGCACCCGGGATCGAGCTTCTTTTGCCGCAACTGCAGCGCGCCTGCGAGGCAAGCGATGCGAAACAGGCCGCGCAGGCATTGCTGGAACTGGGGAGGGCACGCTGGCCGGACGAACCTCCTCGCAGCCTGGGACAACTGGCTGTCCGACTGGGATATGGCCAGGAGCAGATCACTATGCTCGACCGCGCGCTATACGCCGCCGAAACATCCAGCTGGAACGGTGCTGCGCTGTGGGCTTTCACGAAGGACGCCTGGTCAAAGAAACCGATCCGGCAAAAGCCGACCGACGACGGCCTGGAACCCCTCTATCCGCAGAACGGCTGAGGCGACCTCCGCCTACCCGACCAGAAAGGCCGCCACCGCCCCTGACCCTGCGAGCGCGACGGCAATCGGAATCATCGTCCTGCGCATGGATGGGGCACCAAGCCAGATCGCCATACCGCACTTGACCATGGTGTTCGAGATCACGGCGATAACGATCGTCCTGGCAGCCGGGCCCGAACTGGCCGGATCCTGTTGCGCAAGGTTGGCCATGGAGAGTGCTATCGCATCCACATCGGTCAGGCCGGCCAGCGCCCCCGCCAGATACAGGCCGGTATCGCCGAAATAGACCTGTGCGGCCTTGGCAACGAAGATGACCACCGCGAACAGGGCACCGAACTTGATCGCATCGCCCAGCTCGAACGGATTGTGCCCGGACTCGACCTCGGCCTTCTCCGAGCTGCGCCCGCGCCGCCAGAGCAGGAGGCAGATCACAAGGCTCACGACGCCCATGATCACCATCCCCAATGCCAGATCCTTGGCCAGCGGGAGATTCACGACCCCGACCTCCACGACCACACGGAAGAACATCACCGTCCAGGCCAGCAGAATGGCCAGCGCCAGGACAGGTGCCAGACCCGGTTCGGTGCGACTGCGTTGGGAAAAGCTCAGGGTCACCGCCGTGCTCGAAACGAGCCCGCCCAGCAGCCCGGTGATCCCCAGGCCATGCTCCCGACCCACCACCTTCACCAGGATATAGCCGAAGAAATTGAGCCCTGCGATCAGAACCACCATCAACCAGGTCTTGTACGGATTGATGACCTCGAGTCCCTCAGGGCCGAAGTTGGTATTCGGCACCAGGGGAAGCACGATAAGGGTGATGATGGCGAACTTGAGCGTCGCCTCCACGTCCGCGGACTCGATCCGTTTGGCGAGATTGTGCAGCCAGCCCTTTAACGCGAGCAGCAGCATCACGGCCACCGCGACGGCACCCGCAATGCCGACCTGGTTCCAGGCGCACAGGCTGCCGATAAAGAAAGTCGCCAAGGCTGAGACCTCGGTCGTAATGCCGATGTGGCCGGCCCGGGCCGTTGCGGAGTAAGCCACCGCCACCAATATCACGACGGCAAGGAACACCAGCCCGACGATCCAGGGAAGCCCCGCCTGCTCCCCCGCATACACAGAGGTCGCACCGAGCAATGCCAGCAGAGAAAAGGTCCTTACACCGGCAAAGGTCCGTTCCTCTCCCCGGGTGCGCTCGCGCTCGAGCCCGATAAGCATGCCCAGGCCGAGGGCGACGCCGAACTGCCACGCGGTACCGGGTTCTATCATCTGGCTGGCCTCCGGGCTCCTTGCCCGCGCATGCAGTCAACAGCCATCCCGACTGCGCATGCACGAAGTCATTTCAGATCGACTTGATGACAGAGACTGACTCGAGCGGCGTTAAGGCACGAACGGCATCATACGCTGGGGATTCGAAAACTTGTTGATATCGTTACCCATGTACCCCATGGCGTTGGTCATGGTGGCCATCGAGTGGTTCATCTGTCTCATATCGACCGACATGTTGTGGATACGGCCGGTCATCCCGGCGATGTTCTGATTGAGTTCACCCATATCGCTGCTCATATTGGCCATATTGCCGGTCATCGACTCCATGCCCACGCGCACCCGGGAGAAATCGTCCCCCATACGCGCCTGTCCCTCGACCATGCTGGCGGCCATCTGGGTCATATTGGCGGCCATGGTTTCCATGTTGCGGCTCATGCGCCCCACGTCATTGCCCATCTGCACCACGGATTCGGTCATCCGCCCCATATCGCTGCCCATGTTCCACATGAACAGGCCCATACCGAGGAACGCAAGGGCCATTGTGATGAGTACAATGCTTGCGCCGCCAAGGCGTGCGGCATTGCTCACCCCCTTTCGCGCGGGACCCTGTTCAGCCAAGACCAGCCTCCTTACCAACCAGCGCAATGAATCGAACGGTCACAGATTTTTGGTGTTGCCGTCCTCGATGCCGGTGATGGTCGTGATGTGCTTGCCTTTCTTAATCAAATTGTAATTGCCATCGGCCTGTTCAAAGACAGAAAAACACAAAGGCTTGATCTTACCGTCCCAAAGAATGCACAGGCGGATCTGGTCATCGAGGAACCAGCGGCCATCCTTGCGCTTGCCGTCTGCATGCATGACGCGCTTGATGACACCTTCTTTGGTGAAGTAATTCGAGCACATGCTCTGGTCCTTCTCCTTGCGACACTCGGTGGTATTGCCTCTGACCAGATCGATGATTTCCTGACGACCCAATGGCTCTGGAGCATCCGCCAGCGCAGCGAAAGACAGCAGCACCAGCAAGACCGTTGTGCAATAACCGAATGAACGCATAACCCCTTTCCCCATGTTTGATCGCAATATTGCGTAGGTTAAGCGAAAGTCATGGGCATTGCGAAACGGCCACTAAAATCGTCCCGAATCATAGTCATCAAACGCCTGCCGGATCTCCGTCTCGGTATTCATCACAAAGGGACCGCCACGTGCCACCGGCTCATTCAAGGGGCGGCCGGCAACCAGGAGGAAACGCGCACCTGCGCTGCCCGCATGCAGCGATACCTCATTCCCATGCGACAACACCGCGAGATCGTCGCGCCCAAGCTGCAGGGGTTTACCGTCCATACCCTCCGCCTCCAGGTTGCCGCCGGTCACATAGACAAAGGCATTATGATGCGCGGGCACAGACTCGGTCAGTAGCGCGCCCGGCGCGAGTTCAACATCGAGATACAACGGTTCGGTCAAAGGTTGTACGACCGGACCGCGGGTACCCAATGATGTCTCTCCGGCGATCACCCGCACCACGACCCCGCTGTCACGCTGTTCTTGCGGTATGTCCGAGGCCGGATACTCCTGATAGGCCGGCGCGTCCATCTTATGCGCTGCCGGCAGATTGACCCACAACTGGAAACCCTCGAGCAATCCCTCTTCCTGTTCCGGCATCTCGGAATGCACGATCCCCTTTGCGGCGGTCATCCACTGAACCCCGCCGGGCTCGATCACGCCTTCGTGACCCGCGCTATCCTTGTGCCGCATGCGCCCGGCCAGCAGGTAGGTGACGGTCTCGAAACCACGATGCGGGTGCGGCGGAAAACCGGCAATGTAGTCCCCTGGCTGGTCGGAGCGGAAAGCGTCCAGCAGCAGAAAGGGGTCGAGCATCGGCAGCGCAGGCTGGGCTATCACCCGGGTCAGTTCCACCCCTGCCCCGTCGGTGGCAGGCACGCCGCGGATCACTCGCGACACCCTACGTCTAACGGACTCGCTGTTTGTTGCATATTCAGTCATCGTTCTCTCCTCAGGCGACGCGGTCGACAGACTCGGGCAGCCATTGATCCAGTGCGTTCAAAGCGGTTTGCTTTGCCGCCTCGGCGTCTGCAGCCAAACGCTCAGCGCCGATTGCACGTGACACCGAACCTGCCTGCCGTGCGCTGCTGTCGATGCGCAATACCTTGTTTTTCGAATATTGATTCCTGAACATGTTTCCCACTCCCGTCAGTCAAATTGTCCGCGTTGCCGCTGTGGATTGCCGGAGGAAAGCCTGTCACCCCCTTCCCGGACAATCATGGTTGTATTCAAACGGGGAATAAATATGGATTGAAGCAATTTACTGTTCTATATTTCGCAACAATATGGATAAGCTGGCAAATATCGAGGCCCTGGTGGCGGTGGTAGAGGCCGGCAGCTTCAGCAAAGCCGCCGAACGTCTCAACATCGCCAAGTCGGTGGTCAGCAGGCGGGTAAGTAAACTCGAGGCGGAATTCGGTGTGCAGTTGCTGCAGCGCACGACACGTACACTGTCACTCACCGACCAGGGACGGCAGTTTTACGAACGCGCCGTGCACATCCTGGCCGATCTGGAAGAAGCCGAACAATCGATCGTCGATGCCTCGGCCGAACTGCGCGGTAGCCTGAAGCTTGCCGCACCGCTGTCATTCGGCCTGCACCACCTGACCACGGCAATCACTGAATTCATGCAGGAGCACGCCGGGGTCGAACTCCAACTCGACCTCAACGATCGCGAGATAAATCTGGTCGAGGAAGGCTTCGACATGGCGGTGCGGATCGGGGAACTGCATGACTCCACCCTGCTCGCACGTCGGCTGGGCAGTGCGCGCCTGGTGACCTGCGCCAGCCCGGGCTACCTCGCGCAATATGGCACGCCACGACACCCGGCCGAGTTGGAGAAACACATCGGCCTGCACTACAGCAACACCCCGCTCAAGCAGGCCTGGCAGTTTGCCTGCGGCGGGCGTGCGCCGCTGGTCGCGATCCCTGGCATCCGCATGCGGGCCAACAACGGCGATGCCCTGGCAACCGCCGCGGTCGCCGGACTCGGGATCATGAATACCCCGACCTTCATCGTGGCCGATCTGATCGCCCAAGGTGAACTGGTACCCATCTTGAACGATTATCGGCGTCCCGCGCTGGGGATCTACGCCGTCTACCCCCCCGGCCGACTGATACCCAGGCGTATCCAGGCCCTGGCAGATTTTCTCGCCGATCGGTTCGGCGACCGTCCCTACTGGGACCGGGTGCTAGGCATCATCAATTAACCGTAGATCCGTGCTGTAGGCAGCAAAAGACTGTGGAAAAAATCCAGCGACAACCCGTGTCCCGAGTCAGAATTTCGGATCATCACAAGCACGCGTGTTACGGCCCGAAAGTGGTCAGGGCCGGCAGATTCCACGCAAAGATTCAGCCCTCCACCTTGGGCAGGGTGACGCGGAAGGTACTGCCCTCGCCAAGGGTGCTGGAGACGCTGATCTGTCCACCCATCCCTTCGACGATCTTGCGGCAGAAGGACAAGCCGAGACCGGCCCCCGGATAGGTATCACGCGGAAGCAGCCGGCGGAAGGCCTCGAAAACGGCCGCGTACTGATCCTCCGGAATACCCATGCCGTTATCACGCACCAGTACCACGATCTGATCGGCCGGCACTTCCTCATCGGCCGCCAGCGATACGCTGATCTCCGGTTTCCGAGCGGAGTCGCGGAACTTCAACGCATTCTCCACCAGGTTCCAGAACAGTTGCCGCACCTGCTTGGGGTTGCCCAGGACCTGGCCCAGGGGCGCTACTGTCACACTGGCACCTGTGCTCCCGATCAGCGTGGCGAGGTCGTCACGGACATCATCCAGGACGCTGTCCAGATCCACCGGCTGTGCAGCCGACTCACGTTCGACCCGGGTGTAATCGGCCAGGCCCTTCACCAGCTCACTGACGTTGCGTGCATCATCGGCAAGGCTCTTCAGCTGATCTTTTTCGCTGCCACTGAGAGAAGTGGCAACCCCTGACTCGAGTGACTCACCCAGCGAGGTGATCCGCTGCAGCGGCATTTGCAGGTCCCTGGACGCGATCTGGCTGATCTCCTCCAGCTCGTGTTTCGAGCGTTCGATCGCGAGCGCCTGCGAGACGATCTTGCGCTGCGCATCCTTGTAAGCGGTCATATCGTGCAAGATGCCGACAAAGATACGCTCATCACCCTCCTGCGCCTCGCCCAGCGTCAGCAGGACCGGGAACAGGCGGCCGTCCTTGTGTCGCGCCAGCACCTCCCGCCCCTTACCCAGGATCTTGCTCTCACCCGTGTTCAGATAGTTTCGCAGATAGCCATCGTGTGCCGATCGGTCCGGTTCCGGCATCAGCATCCGGACATTGGACCCGATAAGCTCCTTGGGCTGGTAACCGAACAGACCCGTGATCGCATTGTTGACATGGAGAATCTTGCCTTTCGAATCGATCGTGGCCATGCCGTCGACCATCGACTGCAGGATGGCACGTTGGCGACTCAAGCTTGATTGCAGGCTACGCATGAACACCGAACTGTTGCGCTGCTCCGAGCGCCGGATGAAGACCAGCAAAATAATGCTGATCAGCAACAAGGCCAGCACGAGCAAGGCAACCCTGGCATACACGCCGTTCACTGTCTCGGTCAGCGCAGCCCTGTCGGGCAGTACGACCAGACGCCACTGGGTACCAGGCAGGTCGGCGATGAAATGGCCAGGTGTCAGTGCCTCCGGCTGTAGCCGGATAGCCTCGCCGAGGGTGTCACGTGCACCGGATGCAGCCACTTCGATCAGGGTCGGATCATCACGATTCACCAGTAGCATGCGCGCACCGGATGCCTGCTGGGCCGCATCGAGCAACTCGGCAATACGGCCCGGTGACATGCTGACGAAAAACAGCCCGGACTCGCCGCTTTCAAGCTTCCACGGGCTGATCAGATCGAAATGGTGGGCCCCCGGAACCGGATGGACCGGTGGTATCTCGCTTTCAACCAGCCCCTGACCCATCGATTGCACATAATCGCGCATGCTCGCCTGGCACACCGGGCCGACCAGGCCTTCGAAATCCTCGAACATGGGCTTGCCATCGGCGCCAGTTACGGTGAACGCCAACGCTCCCCGAAACATTCGCTGCAGGCTGGTCTGCAGGGCATCTATCGCCGGCCAGTTATCCGGGAATGCCAGGATCTCGCGCACCTCCGTTTCTTTCTCGGCGACAAAGGCGCGCAGGCGCTCGTGCTCGCGATCGAGAAAGCCGGTGATCTCACGCGCCGTCAACTGGCCGTCGACACGGGCTCTGGCGGTGATCGACTGCTCCATCGTACTGGCCAGCTGATGGCCGTAATAGATAACGGCGCCGCACGCCATGACGATCAGTATCAGCGGCACCAACAGACTGTTGCTGGCGAAAGGCCAGCGTGGCTTCTGCAGGGCTCCCCCGGATGCGTTCACAGGCCAACACCGTTTTCGCAGATGACATGTGCCGACGCACGCCATGCTCCGGCATCAATTCGGCAGCCGGCTGCCACACAAAAACTCAGCACAACTTACCCCCCGAGCTAGCACCGTTCTGATATCAAGACACGCATTCGGCCGATCCCGCCAGGCCAGGCAAGAAGACCTGGCCGGCAAAGGTGATCATCACCATCCGCGTCGGTGAGCGGCGACCTCGTTTCCATTTGTGAGCGGGCCCGTCAACAGGCACAGCGGTACCGGGTCTTCTTATTATTTTCGCTCTGCCATGTCGCACCCGGAGCCCCGAGTTTAACCGAGTGCCCGCTGCCAGAACAAAAAAACGGGCCCGAAAGCCCGTTCATTTTATGCGGATCACCGGCATTCCTTACGTGTGATAGCTCACAACCCGATCCACTTCTTCGCGCGAGCCCAGGATCACCGGCACCCGCTGGTGCAGGTCACGCGGTCTCAGTTCCATGATGCGCTCACGCCCGGTGGACGAGGCGCCGCCGGCCTGCTCGACCACGAAACTCATCGGGTTGGCCTCGTACATCAGGCGCAGCTTGCCTTCCGCACCCTTGGCCTTCATCTTGTCGTCGATCGGGTACATGAAGATGCCGCCACGCGTGAGGATACGATGTACCTCGGCCACCATGGAGGCGATCCAGCGCATATTGAAATCTTCACCGCGAGTACCCTCTGTGCCGGCCAGGCATTCCTCGACATAACGTTTTACCGGTGGCTCCCAGAAACGCATGTTGGAGGCATTGATCGCAAATTCCCGGGTCTGTGCCGGAATCGTCATATCCGGGTGGGTGAGAATGAACTCACCGATGTCCTGATCCAGGGTAAAACCGTTGACGCCGTTTCCGGTGGTCAGCACCATCATGGTCGAGGGTCCGTACAGGGCGTAACCGGCCGCGACCTGATGCACCCCCGGCTGCAGGAAGGCATCCAGATTCGGGCACACGCGTTCACCCGGACAACGCAGGATCGAGAATATGGTCCCGACCGAGACATTGACATCGGTATTCGAGGAGCCGTCCAGCGGGTCGAAGGTCAGCAGATATTTTCCGCGTGGGTACTGGCTCGGGATCTCGTAGATCTCGTCCATCTCCTCCGAGGCCATGGCGGACAGGTGGCCGGCCCATTCGTTGGACTTGAGGAATACCTCGTTGGTAATGATATCGAGCTTCTTCTGCGTCTCGCCCTGCACATTCTCGCTGCCCGCCGAGCCCAGCACGCCTACCAGCTCGCCCTTGTTCACCAGGTTGGAGATAACCTTGCACGCAGTGACGATATCGTTGAGCAATGACGTGAAGTCCCCGGTAGCCCCCTGAATCTTGCGCTGTTCTTCAATGATGAACTGGGTGATGGTTGTGCCGTTGTGCATGTCTCGGGGCCTCTCTGAAAAACGGACTCGCCGGGCCAAAGCGGCCCGAAATACGAATGATGGCGCCGATTATATTAGTTTTATCTTATTTTCTAAAGTATTTGAGGTCTTGGGGGGCGCCGGGTGTCAGTTGCAGGGAATTCGACCCATTTGATCTTCTCGTGGTGGTTCATCGACAACACCTCGGGTGCGTTGGCGTGATGCCCCGATGGCTTTGCCATGCGCTACGGGATTTCGTACCACGCCTGCTCAGCTCTTGCCGGCGCTGGGCATGAAACGCAAGTCCGAGATACAGATCAGGGTCCAATGAGACAGTCATGCCCCGATCGAGTAGGAGGCGGGGTCACCCCCGCCGTCCTCTCACACCACCGGACAAGCGG
>CAZCDY010000075.1:3300-17908 GCA_964497145.1 uncultured Gammaproteobacteria bacterium | reverse complement strand
CTCGGCATACGACCGAAGGATCGAGTTGGAACCGAAAACGAGATCCACCCGGGTTGCGGTCCACTTGACCTCTTCCGTCTTGCGATCACGGACCTCATACAGGTTGTCGCTCACCGGCTTCCATGTGTTGCCCATATCGGTCAGGTTGACGAAGAAGTCGTTCGTCAGCGCGCCCTCGCGATCGGTAAACACACCGTGCTTGCTGCCACCGTGGTTGGTACCGAGCACGCGCATTCCGCCGACCAGCACGGTCATCTCAGGCGCGGTCAGCCCCATGAGCTGGGTACGGTCGAGCATCATCTCTTCCGGGGTCACGACATAGTCCTTCTTGACCCAGTTTCGGTAGCCGTCGTGCAGCGGTTCCAGTACCTCGAAGGCCTCGGCATCGGTCATCTCGTACGTTGCATCGCCCCGGCCGGGAGCAAACGGCATGGCGATGTCGAAGCCCGCCGCCTTGGCCGCCTGCTCAATGCCGACGTTTCCGGCCAGTACAATGACATCGGCCACGCTGGCGCCCGTGTCGGCCGAAATGCCCTCGAGCACACCCAGCACCTTGGCAAGCCGCTCCGGCTCGTTGCCGACCCAATCCTTCTGCGGAGCCAGGCGGATACGTGCACCATTGGCGCCCCCACGCTTGTCCGAACCGCGGAAGGTTCTGGCGCTGTCCCAGGCCGTGGCGACCATCTCGCTGATGCTCAGGCCGGAGGCCGCAATCTTTGCCTTAACGGCGTCCACATCATAGCTCGTGCTGCCCGCTGGAACCGGGTCCTGCCAGATCAGGTCTTCTTTCGGCGCGTCCGGGCCGATATAGCGTGCCTTTGGGCCCATGTCGCGGTGCGTGAGCTTGAACCAGGCACGGGCGAAGACTTCCGAAAAGTATTCGGGATCCTTGTAGAAGCGTTCCGAGATCTTGCGGTACGCCGGGTCCATCTTCATGGCCATATCGGCGTCGGTCATAACCGGGTTGTGACGGACCGAAGGATCCTCGGCGTCGACCGGCTTGTCCTCTTCCTTGATGTCCGCCGGTTCCCATTGCCACGCGCCCGCGGGGCTCTTCACCGACTTCCATTCGTGGTTTAGCAGCATATCGAAGAAACCATTGTCCCACTGCGTCGGATGGGACGTCCAGGCGCCTTCGAGACCACTGGTAACAGCATCATGGCCAATGCCACGTTTGGTCTTGTTGTTCCAGCCCAGACCCTGCTCCTCGATACCGGCACCTTCGGGTTCCGGGCCCAGCAGTGCGGCGTCTCCGTTGCCGTGACATTTGCCCACGGTATGGCCGCCGGCAGTCAGGGCGACGGTCTCTTCGTCGTTCATCGCCATGCGGGCAAAGGTTACGCGCACGTCTTTGGCTGTCTTCAGCGGATCAGGCTGGCCATCAACGCCTTCCGGATTCACATAGATGAGTCCCATCATCACCGCGGCCAGCGGGTTTTCCAGGTCCCGCTCGCCGGAGTAACGGCTGCCTTCGCTTCCGCTGGGCGCCAGCCACGCCTTCTCCGAACCCCAGTAGGTGTCCTTTTCCGGATGCCAGATGTCTTCCCGCCCGAAGCCGAAGCCGAAGGTCTTCAGCCCCATGGACTCGTAGGCGATGGTACCGGCGTAGGCGATCAGGTCGGCCCAGCTGAGCTTATTGCCGTATTTCTTCTTGATCGGCCAGAGCAGACGACGTGCCTTGTCGAGGTTCGCGTTATCGGGCCAGGAGTTGATCGGCGCAAAACGCTGATTGCCGGTGCCGGCACCGCCACGCCCATCGGCGATCCGATAGGTGCCGGCCGCATGCCAGGTCATGCGGATCATCAGGCCACCGTAATGGCCCCAGTCCGCAGGCCACCATTCCTGGTTTTCTGTCATCAACGCATGGAGGTCTTTCTTGAGCGCGTCGAAGTCAAGCGACTTGACCGCCTCACGATAGTCGAAGCCCTCTCCCAGCGGATTGGTCTTCGAATCGTGCTGATGCAGGATGTCGAGATTCAGTGTCTTCGGCCACCATTCCGTGACCGACGTCTCGCCCGTCGTAACGGCTCCGTGCATTACCGGGCATTTCAGCTCAGACATATCCTCTTCTCCTTTCTTGTTAGCGACGTTGTTGGTATGTGGGTCGAGTTATAGCCGCCCGCACACGATTACTCCAATTGATTAGAACGAAACCATCGATAGCTTTTAACGATCCGACTCCCGTCGGACGGCAAAACAACTCATCCGATACCTCTTTTTATTTGTCCTCTGCCTTAACACTCGGTGGCGGTTTGCTGGCATAGAATTCACTCAACGCCACCAGGTCTTCGTCCGACAGTTTCTCCAGGCGCTCCTGCATCAGAGGCGGTTGAGGCATCACGGTGGCCACCACGCGATAGTCGGTCATCTGGTAAAGCAGGTATCCCCCGGCCTGCCCCGCCAACGGCGGTGTTTCCTTATCCTGGAAATGGCCATTCTGCTTGTGACACTTCTCAAAATATTCCCTGTGGAGGTCCCTTCCGCGCTCGGCCAATTTGAGGTGGAAATCACCTTGTCTGCCAGTCCAGGGTTGGCCACCAAGACACAGCGCCATGCGCTGCAGTTGGCCGATTTTGTAGCCCCTGGCGATACGCCCCATGATCGTGGCATCGCGTCTACCGCTGACAGCTGCCTGCCGGATACAGCACAAGAAATGTCGCCAAGAGCGGCAGATCTTTCATTTGCTCCCGGCTGCGATCCGGCCCCTACGCGGCCTTACAAGTCTTCTGTAGACGATGGCAGCCTCCGGCCAATCTTTCGATTGGTCCAAGTGGATACTGTTTGCCCGAATCGCAGACAAGGAGCGATCGCCGCTGGCAACTCTGTGACCAGCTCGACTTGCATCGATAAACTGCATTCACCAGGCTTGGATTTCACGACCACAAACCAGCACGTACATTGTCGTGTAGTTTCGCGTGTCGGTCAGATCCGGGAGAGCCGATGCCGACTCTCCCTGCAATAAAGAAGTCAATCCGCCGCGAAGCAATAGAAAAGACCGTCGCCACCTGTCTTGCGAACATTCTCCGGAGTGCATCCCACTGTCGGATGCGCCGTGTTCCAGGAGCGTGCCCACGGGTGGTCGATGGGGCCGACACGGTCGTGGTGACCGACCATTGCCGCGCCTTCGGCGCTGTTCTTGGTCCAGTTACCGCACGTCATGTCTGGAAAGAATGCGCCTGCAAATGCGGTGCCATCAGGACGCGAGCCGGTGAGGATGTCATGCTTGTTCGGTTTTTCGCTGCGGCCATTGACCATCCGGCCGTTCTCATCCAGCGCCGTCTCCTTGTTAAGGTTGTTGTTCGCGGAATGCAGGTCATCGACGTTCTTTGCGACCATGATGCCCTTGGCGTTGTACCAGGGGCCCGAGCCGATGCGATCACGCGCATGCACGACATTCGGATCATCCAGCTTGGCGCCCTGCGTGCTCAGGTAGGCACGCCATGTCCGCCCGCTGCTACCCGCGGCGGCTGCCAGACTGGCGCAATGTGCATCGGCACCCGCCAGTCCACCGAGATTGCCACCGTCACCCGGCCCCTGGCTGGTGATGAAGAAGCCCATCGGCTGGTCTCCGGCCATGACGGCCGATTGCCCCGCTACGGCGACGATTCCCACAATCAATGCGACGAGTTTGATTTGCATATCCTTTGATCCTCTTTTCTGCTGTTCGAATCCTGAAAGTCGGAGCAATGCAATGCCCGACCCTTGTTTCTCGCGCTGCCTGCAACCACAGGCATCCGCTATTCGATGGCGAACTCGATTCGCTCGTTCAGTTTTTCCAACGCCTTTTGTGCGCAGGCGGCGTCTTTTTCTCCACCGGGGGCCCCGCTGACGCCAACCGCACCCAGGTTGAAACCACCCGAAACGATCCTGACACCGCCTTCCATGACAATGAGCCCATCCATGTGGTTCAGCTCCTGGCGAATATCTTCGCGCGCACTCCGGAACTGACCACTTTCGGTCCACGCCATGACCGTCATGTTTGCCTTACGTTCAGCGATCTCCAGCGTGAAGCGAGCGGCGAGATCATCACGCAGGGCCGCCCGCATCAAGCCGTGCCGATCGACTACTACGGCACTTACGTGGTAGCCATCGGCGCGGCAGGCAGCGATAGCCTCGCTGGTGATATCGCGGGCCAGTTCCATCCCGATATTCCGTTCGGTTAGCACATCTGCGGCTTGCGCGGTGACAGTCGCTGCCAAAAGCGCGAATGCAGACAGGCGACCAAAAAATCGGACCGGCCCATCAGAAGACTCCTTGACGCCTGTTCGAGAATCGGAGTATCGAACTAAAGTGCGGCATTTTCTACTCCGGGAGACTACTCGGCCGAGACAATCGCGCTGTTCCTGGATGCCGTCCGCAGCTACGATGGGTTCGGCGGGGACATTGACCTATACGGTGAGCACGATATGGGTCGATTCACCACGGATGGCGAGCGAAATCAAAGGGGTCAGTTTCGAAATCAAAGGGGTCAGTTTCGATTGATCTTTGGAGCTGAATCCCGTTCTCGCGGAGATGATTGAGCATCCCGCCGAATACCCTTGCTCGAGCTATCGCACGAATGCACTGGGTCAACCAAAGGTTAGAACCAAATGAACACGACAGCGGATAACGCGCGAATGGTCACGCTGCACAATGGCGTCACTATGCCCACCCTGGCCTTTGGTTGTGCCTTCGGTGATTGGGTGGGCGCCAGTGAGTTCCAGGGTTTTCAACCCGAACAGGCCTGGCTGGCTGTTTCACTGGCACTTGATAACGGCTACCGCGCTTTTGATGGCGCGCGGGTCTACGGTACCGAGCGAATATTCGGGACGCTCCTCGGCCAGCGCTTCAGCAGCGGCGAGCTGACTCGCGACGACCTTTTTATCACCACCAAGCTCGCGCACCCGGCAGCGCCAGCACATATCAACATTTCGCACCGCCGAACCTGGGACTTCGACAAGGTCGACGACATCGCGCAGAAGGTCCGTGACGACATGGTCGACACCCTCGACGACCTGGGCCTTGGCTATGTGGACCTGCTACTGATGCACTGGCCCGGGGGCTTTGGGCAACCGGGCAGTACAGACCCCAACTTCCCTCGCAAGGCTCGCGCCATCATCTGGCGCACCTTCTGCGAGATCGCCGACAAAGGCGCCGCACGCGCCATCGGAGTGTCTAATTTCACAATCTCTCACCTGCGTCAGCTCATGGAAGACGTCCCGGAGCCGGAACTTCGTCCCACCGTTAACCAGGTCGAGATCCATCCATACTGCCGTGATCCTGAGCTGGAATCTTTCTGCAACGAACAGGGCATCGTAGTAACCGCTTATGCGCCTTTTGCGAGCGGCGCCTTCGGCATGCTAAACGACACCGTACTGGGAACCATTGCCGCACAGCATGGCAAGACCCCGGGGCAGGTCGTACTGCGTTGGCACGTGCAGAGCGGTCGCACCGCACTACCGAAGACTTCGAAAGAGAAGCGCATGACCGAGAATCGTGACATCTACGACTTTGAGCTCAGCGATGATGAAATGCAGAGTATCGATGCCCTGGGTGCTGGAGACGCGCGACGCACCTGCCCAGACCCATCGACTATTGCATAGAAAAAATCCCGGACCCTGTAATCTGCCGGACTATCGGCAAATGGAAGTCCACCGATCTGCCAATTGGTGAAAAGATCGACTGAATCCGGTCTTTTCTCTCTTTAAGACCAACCGTAACGAGAACCTCATGCACGCCAACACCAAGCCCACCAAAGAGTATCCCTGGTTCATCCGCCTGTTCTTCTGGAACCAGAAACGTCGTTACGGTAAGGTCCTGACGCCTGGAATGCTGTGGGGCCGCTCGCCGTGGGTGTTCGCCACCCTGGCTCTGTTGTACGGGGCGTTGGATCGGAAAGGCTCGCCGCTCTCCCCGGTGTTGCGATCCCTGATCACGGTTCGGGTCTCCCAGATCAACCACTGTGAGTTCTGCGTTGACATTAACTCGGCGACGCTGGAAAAGCGCGGGGTTCCGGAAAACAAGATCGAGGCCCTGCGGGAATGGCGCGAGAGCCCACTTTTCGATCAGATCGAACGAGTCGCCCTGGAGTACACTGAGGTCGTTACCCACTCGGAACTCCGTGTTGACGACAAACTCATGGCACGGGTTAAGGAACACTTCGACGACGACGCATTGGTCGAGCTCACCGGCCTCATCGCTTTCCAGAACCTCTCCAGCAAATTCAACGATGCACTGAATGTAGCTCCCCAGGGGTTTTGCCGTCTGCCTCCCGCACGCCCCAGCCACGAATCCTGACAGTCCTCCAACTCAGTTGCTCGATATCGCGGATGGTCGAGCATCAAAGATCGAAGGGGAGCACAGGCTATACGACTTTGAATGCAAGGGACGCGTGCTGTCGACGATTTCGCCGACAGCACTCGCGATTGAAGCTCACGTTCGAAGGCAATCAGACGCGCGGTGCGCCGCCACATCCGACTGCTCACCGACCGTTCAGCTCCCGGCAACCCCGAGCAAGATGTCCCATTCCGCCCGCAGCGGTACGGTCATATCCGCGCCCGGCACAAATTCGGCCAGGATCCGCTCGCGCTGTTCGACCGGTATGCGACGGAACAGAAAGTCATCGGCATTGCGCGTTTCGCCCGCAACGTACAGCTGGGTCACGAACGGCTCGACTCCACGCGGCCGGACTGCAACATGGATGTGCGGCGCGCGCCCCGGATACGGCACCGGGCAGATAGTTCGAAAGCGGTAACGGCCGTCACCGTCGGTCAGCGTATGGCCAAAGCCCTGAAAACCGGGATCGATCGGTCGCCGCCCCGGATCACGCGGGTGGCGGTAGCGGCCATGCGCATCGCACTGCCAGATCTCGATGCGCATACCGGCCAGCGGCCGCCCGTTGCGATCAAACAGCCGGCCACTGAGATCACTGATCCGCCCATTGGCGACCTTTTCCTGCCCGGCGACCTGGACCAGGTCGTTATCATCGTCGAGTGGCAGTTCCGTTGGGTAGAACGGCCCCGCGGGCTGACGCGGTGTAAGCAGTGCCGCACGGGCCGATGGCGGCAGCGCCAGTGTCGTAAAAAGACCAGCGGCACCGACCAAAAACCGTCTTCTCGTCCTGGACATCATGCCCTGTTCCTCCAATCAGACCGGAAACCATCGACAGACCTCGCCCGGAGATCTCCATCAAGTGCCGCAGAAGGTTTCGATCACACGTTCAGCCGGGCGTGGCGGTTCAGCGTAAACGCCCAAGTCCGGCTGCGCTTCAAACGGTTTCACCAACACTTGGCGCAATTCATTGAATACAGACATATCGCCTTCGATCGCTGCAGCGATGGCACGTTCTATCTGGTGATTGCGCGGGATGAACAGGGGATTCACCTGGTTCATTGCCTCTTTGACCTCACTCGCCGATAGCTTTTGTGCCTGCAAACGCTGCCGCCACTCAGTTTCAAAATCGCCAAAGCCTGCGGTGTCGTCGGCATCAACACGATCGGCCAGATGGCGAAAACTGAGTGTGAAATCCAACTCCTGTTCCTGCATCTGCTGCAACCAGCGGGTGATCAACCGGTCGTCACCCTCCTGCAAGTCCCGCAGGCCCAGCTTGCGCGCCATGCGCTGCATGAACTGCGCCTCGAACAAGGGCTGAAATCGTGCCAACTGCTCCTCGAACAGGGATCTGGAATCGTCCAGCAACATCAGGGTTTCGGCGAGGCGCGCCAGATTCCAATGCGCCATTTGTCCCTGGTTGCCGTACGCGTAACGACCGAACTGATCGATAGAGCTGAACACCTTGTGATAATCGAATTCGTCCATGAAGGCACAAGGACCGTAGTCGATGGTCTCACCTGAAATCGAGGTATTGTCCGTATTCATCACCCCGTGGATGAATCCCAGCCCCATCCAATGGGCAACCAGGCTGGCTTGCGCCTCGAGTACTTTGGCAAAAAAAGCCACCAAGGGTTGAGGCTCATCCGAGACCTCCGGATAGTGGCGCGCAATCGCATAATCGGCGAGGGTCTGAAGCGCCTCCTTGTCGCGCCGTGCAGCAAAGAATTCAAAGGTGCCGACACGAATGTGGCTGGACGCCACGCGCGTGAGCACCCCACCGGGCAGACGCCCGTCCCGCAACACAAACCCACCGGTACTTACCGCCGCCAGAGCGCGTGTGGTCGGCACCCCCATACGATGCATCGCCTCGCTGACCAGGTACTCCCTGATCACAGGCCCAAGTGCTGCACGACCATCGCCACGGCGCGAAAACGGGGTCTGGCCTGAACCCTTGAGCTGAACATCAAGCCGCCTGCCCGCTGAACTCAGCAATTCGCCAAGCAGGAGCGCCCGACCATCACCCAACTGGGGGACGAAGTTGCCAAACTGATGACCGGCGTACGCCAGGGCGATCGGCTCACTACCAGGCAACAACTCATTGCCAGCAAACAACCGGGCCAGCCGGGCCGGATCATCAGCGAATTCCTGCAGGCCCAGTTCCTGCGCGAGTTCCTCGTTCCAGGCCAGCAAGTGGGGATCTGGCGAAGGTTCCGGCAGTAAACGGGCATAAAAACCTTCCGACAGACGAGCGTAGGTATTGTCGAATTGCATAGGCAGGCTGCCTTCCTGGATCCGGGTAACACGATCCGTCAACTATCACCCGAAAACCGCACGCCAAAGCGGCGTTTCGCGAAGGGTTATAACTGTGCCGGCATGATCGGCCCGGGGTATTTCTGAGTCCAGGACTGTTGATTTTCGTTCAATGTCGAACCGCCTTTGCATCTAAGCCCTGTTGTGAGCTTGTATTTGTTTGAAACCTTGAAGAAAAGCATGGCCGGAGGTGATTCACGAAAGAAATGCAAATTTGGTGATACAGGAAAAAAAACAAACACCCCCGAGATCTCCGGCTTGCAGCCCATTCCACGACAATCACGCCATCTTTCACGCGCGAAACCGGCATGACTTCGTGCGATGTCCCCTGCCTTGGTGGATTCGACAGCGTCAACCTTTCTGTGTACCACAACGCTTGGATTTTTCCGGCCTCGGAATCGAACCGTGTTTTCGGCCGGATCTCTTTCCGATCCCGGGCGCCCACTTTGGTCGCATTGCAAACGCTGCCCGGCTGCCTGTTTCTTGCTACGCACCATCGCGCCGCACCGAAATATCAGTGCCATTGCGAAGGGTTTGAATAACAACGCAGCTGTGTTCCGCGGCCTTCAGCAGAATATCGATTTTTCTCGACTCGACGGCGCGCGCTTCATCGATTCGAACAACATTGTCGATTGGCGATGGTGCGAATCGTGCTGTCGAGGCAGCTCGCAACGGCGGCGCACAGCAGTTCGCCGGGCACCGGATAGTCACTCTCGCCACCCACGGCCGTATGCGTGCCGAAGGCAGCCTGACAAAAGTTCCGATAACATTTTTCTGTTAATTCAACGACTTGGCCATTCTGCGCGGTAACCCGCTGCCAATATGTCAGTTTCTGTCCCGCCAGCGCCGGGTTCCAGCGACGCCCCGCACCGGCAGCAAATCCACCAAGCCAATGAATTCACTGCATATAGCGCTGGACCGGATTGGGTTGGCCTGGAAATTGCCTCGTTATTACCTGGATTTGATCACTGCATCTGCAACCAATGGGGAGAACTCACATGAACAGAATCATCACCGCCGTCGCTCTGGGCGTCAGCATGAGCTTGGCAGGCACCGCAAGTGCAATGGACGGAATGAGCGGTATGGGCGGCATGTCCGGAATGAGCGGCATGGGCGGCATGTCCGGAATGGGCGGCATGGGTGGCATGTCCGGAATGGGCGGCATGGGCGGCATGCGCTGACCACCAACCTGCTGACTCGACGGTCCGCCCACACGAGAGACGCGCGGCGGACCGTCAACCCCAGTTCGGCCCGGTGCTGTCACCGGCCGTTTTTCTTCGCGAGCCGCCTTTGCCACCCGATCTCGGCGCATAGTCTGCGATTCGCCCAGGCAGGGCCGTCGCCGAGTCCTGAACGACCAGGCACTGCAATCGATACAGCATCCCAGGGTCGGCGGATAACCAACGGCACGATCAAACAGTGTCGTCCGGCTTGTCTTTTGCTACCGCAGGCACGGCGTACAGCCGGTCTCGACCCACACAGCTGGCGTGCAGCCCCCTGCCCGCACGCCGGACCACTTGCTCTGGCCGGTACGGCCGCGCAGCAACCCTGCTGCTATTCGCGCACCATCCACTCCCGGGCCACCGCCCCTTGCAGGCTGAAACGCACGACGCGCCCGTTGTTGGTATCGACGATCAAGACCGAGTTACCCAGTACCGCGAGCCCACCGGGTTCGTTCAATGCGGCAACCGTTCCTGGCCCCTGAGCGTCACCCGGGGTACCCGTCCCGACCAGCGTCTCGACAGTACGCGCCTGAATACGTAGGCGTTTGACCTTGTGATTGTAAGTATCGGCAACGAGCACATCGCCCTCAGCAAGCACGGCAACACCGAGTGGGTGCTGCAACTGCGCCTGTGCGAAAGCGCCATCGCGATCACCGAAATCGAACAATCCGGTACCAACGAGCGTCTCGACGCGTTGCTCGCGCAGATGAATCCTGCGCACCGCGGAACTCTCTGCGTCAGCGACGTACAACCAGTCACCGGCCAGGCTCAATCCACTCGGTTGACTGAACTCGGCGTCCATCAACGCGCCATCGCGCACGCCTTCATGACCGCTGCCGGCATAGACACCGATGTGACCGCTGCCGAGGTCCAGCGCCCATATCTGATGGTCGCCGGCCATGGCGACAAACAGGTTGTCACCGTCGAGCGCGACATCCCAGGGGGATCGCAGATCGACCTTACGTGCATCGGCACCCCCCTTCTCGATCAACCCCGCCTTGCCCGTCCCGGCAATGGTCATCACCTCGGCGGTTTCGAGGTCGATGACCCGTATGGCATGGTTGCCGGTATCGGCAACATACAAACGCCCGTCACCGAATGCCACCCCCTGCGGCGAGGCAAAACGGGCGCGCCTGGTGCTGCCATCGACCAGGCCTGCGGCCTGCCCGCCAAACCTGTGCTGCACGCGGCCCTGGTGATCGGTGACCAGGATGCGATGATGCAGGGTATCGCTCAGTGCAACCAGGGAATCAGAGACGGCAATCTTGCCCGGGAACGCCAGCATGGCATCTTGCAACCTGGTCTTTTCGGGCAGCAGCGGCAGAGGAGAGTCGCTCAGCTCATCCGCGTATGCCTCGAGCAGTTCACCGACCACCCGGTCGAGCAATTCATAGTTACCCTCGCCACTCACCTTGCCGACGACGCCACCCGCCGGATCCAACACGAACAGGGTTGGCCAGGCACGCGCACCGTACAAGCGCATCAGGCGGAAATCGATATCGTGGACCACCGGATCGACCCTGTCGTAACGCAACAACACACGACGCAGCGTCTCGATATTCTTTTCATTGTCGAATTTCGGCGAGTGCACGCCAACGACGACGAGGTGCCGGCCGTATTTCGCCTCGAGCCGCTTTAGCTCAGCGATCACATGGATGCAGTTGACGCAACCGTAGGTCCAGAAATCGAGGATCACGACCCGACCGCGCAGATCGGCGAGCTGCAACGGCCGCTCGACGTTCAACCAGGGCAGGTCTTCGGGAATCTCCGGTGCCGGTATGTTGTCACGCAGCTTGTAGGCGTTTGCCGCCATTGCTATCGCGCAACACACCAGTAGCGCGATCAGGCTGCGCCAGAAACAGGCTGGCCAAACAGGGAGGCTGGACATAATGCTCGACCGATTGCGAAAGTGCCGGGAACGGGAACAGGTAGTGCAAGTATAGGTGCCCACAGGCAGGCTACGCGTGAACCCGGGCACTGCCAATGTATGCAGATCACGGCGTACAGGCAGTACAAACAGTCTTATCACCCAGCCGCATCGCTGAGTCGTGTTTGTCGCTCGGGATTATGGTGAATTGCATGCTCGTTTGACCCAGCTTTGCATTCTCGCATGGACCACCGGAGTCATGTATTTCTTAAAGGTTTCAGATAGATGGAATACTGTCGTCGGGTCAGGATTCGGTGCAAAGGTGGTTCAATGGTCAGTGCAAATCAACACAATGACAGCCTTTCGAGGTCACTACCGCCTTGTTGTCTGAGGGTTTGCGCCTGAAAACAAGGTTTCATCGACACGCCTGGGATGACAAAACAGCCAACCCTTTCTCAAACCGCCTTCTTCAGGAAAAGCGCACTTGCTCATGCAACGTTGGGGTTAGTATTAAGTGCCTCGTGAGCGACCACCGCGAATATCGAAGCGACCCACATTCTCTTCCAACAATCATCAATTAACTTGGGAATCTAAGGAGAAGATATGACCGTATTTAGAAATCTGATCTTGGAGAAACAAGACAATATTGCAGTTGTTCGAATTAATAGACCTGAAGCCATGAATGCTCTGGATAAAGGCCTTCTAAATGAACTTGCAAGTGCCTTGGATTTAGTCAATCAATCACCCGACATCAAGGGCTTGATAATTACGGGAGCAGGCAAGGCGTTTGTTGCTGGCGCAGATATCTCTCAAATGCAAAGCTACTCGAGTGAAGAAGGTAGAGAATATGCAGCTTATGCACAGAGTGTATTCAATAAAATTGAAGCAATGACGAAACCTGCAATCGCCGCGGTCAATGGCTTTGCTTTAGGCGGTGGATGTGAATTGGCCTTGGCATGTGATTTCATAATAGCTGGGGGGAAAGCCGTGTTCGGTCAACCGGAGGTTAGCTTAGGCATCATTCCATGCTTTGGTGGCACGCAAAGATTGAGTCGCTATGTCGGTATAGGGAAAGCCAAAGAGATGATATTGACGGGTAGTTTTGTTCAAGCCGATGAAGCTGAGAAAATCGGTCTTGTATCGAGAGTGGTTGAACAAGACACGTTGATAGATGAAGCAATCGATACCATGAAAAAAATTGTTTCAAACGCGCCACTAGCAATAAAGTACGCGAAAATTGCTGTAAATTCTTCTTGCGATCTAGACCTGAAAAGCGGGCTTGAGCTGGAGAAAGACCTTGTGGGATTGTGTTTTGCAACAGAAGATCAATCAGAAGGCATGGTCGCATTCGTTGAAAAGAGAGCAGCCATGTTTAAGAAAAAATAAAAGAATGGCGTACAAACGTTCACAGCGCGCTCTCGTATTTGCATAGGATAGAAGAAGCCCGCTTTTACCACTTGGGCACAAAAGTTCCGCGTTCTGAGTCAATACACAACTGCGCAAGCCGCCGCTATACCCAGTACGACCCGTGATCTCAGCCGCCGCGAAAATCGAAGCAACCCACGCTCTTCTCCCGCAAGTACCCAACTGCCTGCTCTTCGTGGGCATTCCCACCCCACTACTTCATAATCCGCTGAATTCCTTCGCAAACACCAGGACAAGCCCTTGAGCCACCGTCCCAGGAAAAGGTTCGGCCAGGACTGTTGCCCGGGGTGGTTTTACTGCGGAGTTATAAAAGCGCGTTAAGGCGAAATCGTCGACGGCTATTGAACGTCTTTGCCGAGGTACGTCCCCTATCACGCAGAGAATTGGCTTTTCTTGACCAGCCGAAGGGAACTCAAGGCGCCATCAGTCGCCGATGAGCCTGCCGACCACGTCATAAACAAGCTCATGCATGAAAGAATTCTCGCCGCAGTGGACAAGTTCATCATCGATCTGGAACGTGAGATAGGGTCGAACATCCATCCTGTCTGCCTCTATTCCGGAGATGCCATCGATCACGCTAGTGATGCTGAACGCCAGCGAGAGAGTGAGCTCGCTGATTTTGTCACTATCCAACCCGGCTTCGGTCAACTTGACTTGAATGGTTTTGGCAAGCTCATTGACCAAAACGGCTTGGCGTTCTTCGAATTTCCCCGGATTCAGTTGCAGGTCCATCGTCTGCCCTCACGCGGCCAGATGCCTTAAGGCTTTTTCGGTATGGTGTACTCGACTTCTTTATGCCACGGCTCCCAGATGGTGTCATAGCCGACGAACCCCTTGTCGTTGGGCTTTTTCTGCTTGGTGGTCACAAAGCGCGCGTGACCGTCTGGGACTTTCGGCTTGTCTTGCTTTTGTTCGCTCATCGTTCACCTCTCGCTGAAATTGCGGGATTGCCCCTGCATTACAGTGCAGTTGCAAACCGATCCGATGCCACTGTTCTGCCATCTTCCCAACCGCAAGATGACGGTGGCCCGGTGAAATTCAGATCGGCACTTTCACGCCACCGATCTCGGGCCCTGGATTGACCTTCCCTCCCGCCTCGATTTCTTCACTGGCAGCCTCGCGGACAGTCAGTATCTCAAGCTTGAAAATGACTTCCCGGCCGCACAGGGGATTGTTGCCGTCGATGGTCAGGGTATTTTCGTCTACCCGGGTGACCAGAAAACTCTTGGTCTGGCCTTTGTCGTTTTCCATCAGGATAGCCGTGCCAAGCTGACGGTACTCGGCCGGTACGTTCTCGATATGATCGGTGATCACCAGGGATTCGTCACGCGGCCCGTAGATCGTGTTGCAATCGATGGGCACCTCGATGACACCCGCCGAACCGTTCACCCGGAGGGTCTGGTGGCCGAGCAGACGCCCTGCCTCGGTGGTGACGATGGCGATGGCCGCCGGGTAGGGGTTGAGGACCAAC
>CAZCDY010000075.1:0-3290 GCA_964497145.1 uncultured Gammaproteobacteria bacterium | reverse complement strand
CGTGTTGCAATCGATGGGCACCTCGATGACATCGCCAGCCGACCTACCTTCGAGTTCCTTCATAACCTGCGGAGCCAGGACCTCATTGGCGCCATGGACATAACCCAGTGGAAACTCCACCTCGGTGAGAACGCCCCCGGTATGTGCGTCGATCACTTTGTAAGTGAGTTCGACGAACTTATTATCTTGAACAGTTTCTTTCATATCACTCAAAAGACCGACGCACCGAATATCCTGACTTGGCCTTTTTCATAGCCCAGCACCAATCTCCCCAGCCATTCGCCGGCCTTCTTGGTGCTGCGCACCCGATAAAGAACCGTTACATGTTCCCCCCGACGGATGATGCCGAGGAAATCCTTGTCCTCCGCCAGATTCCTGGCCAGATCACTCTGGGAAAACTGCTTTCCCACTTCGATCTCATTGAGGCCCTGGATCAGTGAATAGGCGAAATTCCTGATGAATTTGCCGTACTCGCCCGTATTGGAGTACTTGGCCAAATCATCCCACCAGGGATCGGCTATCGCCAGGATCTCCTCGTCGGTGTTGTCGATGATGTTCAACTGAAGTTCTCTACCGTTTCATCTTCAAGCGCGTTGACCTTTTTCGGGATGCCCCAAATTCTTAATGGCATCCTTGTCCCCACTACCCTTCGTTCGCATCCACCAGGTGGTAGCAAGGCGCCTTCTCCATCGTGTACTCACCGGTCTCGGGATCACGGCGGGAAACGGTCAGCACATGCCAGTTCTCGTCGTCCACCTTCATGTGATCCCCGCGGTAATAGTAGCCCGGCCAACGGGTTTCCTTGCGGAACAGCGTGTGATGGAAGACGGCCTCGGAAGTCAGATGTCGGTGCTTCAGTTCCCAGGCGCGCAGCAGCTCGTGGATATTCTCAGCCGCGACCTTCTCAAGATCTTCTTCCAGGAGCTTCATCTTCTTCAGGCCGATGTTCAACAACTTCTCGTTGGTCATGTAGTTGACGGTCACGCCACCCGCGTACTCGTCCATCAGCTTCTGCAGGCGATCCAGGCCCTGTCGCGGATTGATGTAATTGGGATTAACCGAACCCGCCGTAATCTCGTTGCGATAGATCTTGTAATGCTCCATCGGTTTGTAGACTTCTTCTTTGAGACGGTGGATCTGCTCCTCGGAAACGCGGATCCCTGCGGCCTTGCCATCATCGATGTACTTGCAGGCAGCCTTGGCCGCGAGCCGCCCTTCGGTGAAGGAACCGGAAGAGAAAGCGTGCGGCGTGCCGCCGACCGCATCACCGGCACCGAACAGGCCCGCGACCGTGGTCATGCGGTTGTAGCCCCAGAAGTATTCGTCTGGCGAGAGGTCTTCCGGACCGGAGCACCAGGCGCCGCAACCGGTGGCGTGAGAGCCCATGACATACGGTTCGGACGTGGTCAGTTCCGGATTTTCGTACTTCGGGTCGACGTCGGTCGCTGCCCAAAGCACGGCCTGACCAACAGTCATGCCGAGGAAGTTGTGCCAGCCGATCTCTTCCAGGTGCGGATCCTGGAAGGACTGCATCGTGACCATGTGGATCGGGCCACGACCGGCATTGACCTCGGAAATGAAAGCGTGGTTACGCAGACAGGTCGGGATGGGACGATGGGTGGCGTGAGACGCTTCTACATCCAGGTAGCGCTTACCGACCATTTCCTCCAGTGCGGGAAACCATTTGGACTCGTACTCTTCGCCTAGACCGTTCTGCGTATAGGTCTTGAGATGCAGGAAGTAAGCACCGACCGGGCCGTAACCGTCCTTGAAGCGGGCCAATACGATGCGGTTCTCCATCTGGGTCATCTTGGCACCGGCGCCGATCAGCAAGCCATAGGCGGAACCCGAAGACCAGGGCGCGTACCAGACACGTCCGGCACCCTCACCCACCGAGCGCGGCTTGAAGATATTGGAAGCGCCGCCGGCGCCGACGATCACGGTCTTGGATTTGAACACGTGATAGTTACCGGTACGCACGTTGAAACCCACGGCACCGGCAACACGGTTCGGCTTCTTTTCATCCATCAACAGATGGGTGACGCAGATACGATTGAATACCTTGTCAGCCGACTTTTTTGCGGCTTCAGCCACGATCGGCTTGTATGACTCGCCGTGAATCATGATCTGCCAACGGCCTTCACGCTGATAGGCACCGGTCTTCGGATCGCGCATCAGCGGCAGACCCCACTCTTCAAACTGGTGTACCGCGGAATCTACGTGACGCGCCATATCGAAAAGCAGATCCTCACGCACCATGCCCATCAGGTCGATTCGCGCGTAGCGCACATGGTCTTCGGGATTGTTCTCGCCGAAACGGGTACCCATGTAGCAGTTGATCGCATACAGGCCCTGGGCCACGGCTCCCGAGCGGTCGATATTCGCTTTTTCGGCAATGACGATTTTCTTGCCCTGCCCCCAGTATCTGGCCTCGAAAGCCGCACCAGTACCACCAAGACCCGCACCCGCAACCAGGATGTCGATGTTGTCTTCTACGATTGTCTCGTAAGCCATCAGTAGCTCTCCACGCCTGCCACCATCTTCAGCCCATTGGACTCAAGCGTGTGGAGATCACCATCATCAAAACGGATGTACTTGGGTTCGTTGTACAGCAACTGGCTGTCGCGGTGTTCCTTGGTAGGCGCAGGCACGTCACGAAGCTGCGGGATATGCTTACCCCAAGGTTTGGTCGTGATGGGTGCAAGCAGTTCCATGTCTTTTTCACCGTTGCGGAACTTGATTCTCCACGCGATGACGCCTTTTTCCTCATCACGCTTCACGCGCACCGAGTGCCCCAGCGGGGCGAAATCCGCATAACCCCTGACGTCGATCGCCTCATGCGGGCAGGCCTTGACGCAGGAGTAACACTCCCAGCACATGCTCGGTTCGATGTTGTAGGCACGTCGCAGGGTCGGATCGATGTGCATGATGTCCGACGGACAGATATCAACGCATTGCCCACAGCCATCGCAGCGGGTCATATAGACGAAAGTCGGCATAGTCAGTTCCTCTTCGTAACTCGATTCAACGCATCGACATCAGTAGTGGTTCGGAGCTTCGCGTTTGATACCAAGCCCCATATCAGGTGGGTTATTGCCCATGTATTCCGGGATATCGGGGAACTTTGCCTGAACCTCTGGATCGGTCAGGTCATAGTCTACGGGCAGATTCTCGCGCGATCCGTCCGCCATGATCAGGCGCTTTTGATAGGCCGCGGCCGGCTTGAAGAACATGTGCGCGAACTTGGACCACAGCACCGTACTGAACAGGGTCGTACTGGCAATGACGAA
>CAZCDY010000074.1:0-17939 GCA_964497145.1 uncultured Gammaproteobacteria bacterium | reverse complement strand
TCAGAGTAAAAATGATATTTGGGGTCAGAGTAAAAATCATCAATACCGCTCTATCACCAGCCTCGTAACAGGGCAGCCGCTACAATGTTCCGAATGTAACTACATAATCCGTTCAAGGATGAACGATATGGCCAGATTGAAACGATACTGCCCGTCCGGTATCCCGCAACATGTCATTCAGAGAGGTAACAATCGCAGTGCCTGTTTTTCTCGGGAAAATGACTTCGCCGCCTATGCACACTGGCTGGACGAAGCCGCTCGAAAGCACCGGCTCGCAATTCATGGATGGGTGTTCATGACAAATCATGTTCACCTGCTCGTGACGCCGGAACGAGACGACTCACTCTCAAAAAGTATGCAGACCCTTGGCCGCCGATATGTGCGCTACTTTAATCACACCTACGGGCGTACGGGAACCTTATTTGAAGGTCGGTTCAAATCCTGCATCGTTGAGGAAAGCGACTATTTTTTGACCTGTCTTCGGTATATTGAGTTGAATCCGGTTCGGGCAGGAATGGTTGGAGATCCGTCAGAATATACCTGGTCCAGCTACCGCGCGAATGCTTTTGGGATTCAGGGCAGGATATGGAGGCCCCATGCCCAATATCTGGCTCTCGGCGAGACGGACAAGGAGCGACAGAGTCGGTATCGCGCACTGTTCACCAACAAAGTCGAGGATGACCTGGTCACTAATATACGTGAGTGCGTCAATCGGGGTATAGCTCTCGGATCGGACAAGTTCAGGCGACAGATTGAAGAACTGGGTGGAAGGCGTCAGTATCTGATGAAACGCGGGCCGAAGTCGAGATAGGGAAGTTGCGGGAAGTTTCTACTCTGACCCCAAATGTCGCGAATCCAATTATCCGTGGAAGTTTTTACTCCGACCCCAAATATTCGACCCCAAATTGAGGGAGGTTTTTACTCCGACCCCAAATATTCGACCCCAATATTATAGGGCCACATACCCGCCATCGACAGCTATTGCCTGGCCCGTTACAAACGATGCTTCGTCGGAGCTGAGCCATATCACCGTTTCGGCGACTTCTCCGGATGTGCCGAGTCGGCCCAGGGGATGGAGTGATGCGATTTTATCCTCGATTTCCTGCCTGCCGCTCAGGAGCCGTTCCGCCATTTCCGTGCGGATGACACCGGGGCACACTGCGTTGACGCGGATAGCCGAGATTCCGTATTCGACTGCTGCCGCTTTGGTCAGGCCCACCACCCCATGTTTACTCGCATAGTAGGCAGATCCAAACGAGCCTCCGACGAGACCCGCGACTGATGCATTGTTGACTATCGCCCCGCCACCCTGTTTCATCATCTGGGATAGCTCGTGCTTCATACACAGCCAGACGCCCTTGAGATTGACGTTGATGACGTTGTCCCAGGTATCTTCGGTGTAATCCGAGGTAGCGACACCCACTGCGCCCTCTATCCCGGCATTATTGAATGCGCAATCCAGCCGGCCATACACTTCGACAGTCCGCTTGATCATTGCCTCGACATCAGCTTGTTTTGACACATCTGCTTTGACGAACATGGCTCCGGAGTCCGGGTTACCAATTGCATCTACCGTTGCCTGGCCGCCCTCTGCGTCCAAATCAACCACGACAACCCTGGCTCCCTCCCTTGCATATGCGAGAGCGGCAGCTCTGCCGATCCCTGAGCCGCCACCGGTAACGAGGGCAACTTTCCCTTTCAAGCGATCTGTCATTTCCACTCCTGGTTGCTTGTGTGATCCAGCGACATTGCCGGCTCACTTCTTCTTGACGACTATAACAGGATTCATGACAAGACAGCGGCAGATTAAAGCAACTGGCTCGCGAAGCCGACGCACGATAAGAGCTGCAGCCAGCCACGAACCTTCGTGCCCGGACAACAGCCGGGTCGGTAGCTATCAGGGATGCGAATAGTGAGGATAGACGCTGGGGTTAAACTTCTTCAGTTCATATTGCGACTGCAGGAAAGCAACAAGATCTATCAGTTGTTGTACTGTGAGTACTTCATTGTAATTTCTCATGGCCGATTGCCCGTCCTCGGTCATCGCTCCCTCCGGTATGTTATGTGGCAGCCTGTGGGAGGGGTTGATCACTGACGTGACCAGTTCACCATAGGTTTTGATACGGGCCACGCTACCGCCGATCGGGATCGACAGTTGTGGACTATCCGGTTGCTTGATCTCGCTATTTCCCGACACTACATGACAGGAATTACAATCCAGGGATGTAAAAAGTGCTTTGCCGACATCGGCGTTACCCACTGGCAGGGTAAAACCCCAGCCAGAGTCTGCTCCACATCCAACCAGAAATGTCATCCAGGCAGACAGCATCAACACTCCAAGTACTTTCATAAATAAGTTCCAATAATGAATTATTTTCCTATTTCGTCACTTATATTGGTCAGGCATGAGTGACAGAAACACAACACTATCATTTGGGTCGACGACCCGGGCTATAGAGAAAAACCTGAACCTGGCGAGCATGCATTGCTGAGCGCGCAGCTGAATGCCAATCCGGTACGCCTTGCAGATCAAGCGATTGTTACCGCATCGGACAGGTACACATCCTGAATTGCATTGAGTAACTCTACACCCTCGCTCATCGGTTTCTGGAATGACTTGCGCCCGGATATCAAGCCCATGCCCCCGGCCCGTTTGTTGATGACCGCTGTGCGCACAGCCTGGTGCAGGTCATCCTTGCCCGATGGCCCGCCCGAGTTGATCAGTCCGATTCTTCCCATGTAGCAGTTAGCTACCTGGTAACGCACCAGGTCAATCGGGTGGTCTGATGTCAGCTTCGAATAGACATTCGGATGGGTTTTGCCAAAGCCGATCGCCGTATAGCCGTTATTGCAATCGGCCTGCTTCTGTTTGACGATGTCCGCTCCGATGGTGGCTGCCAGGTGGTTGGCCTGACCGGTTAAATCTGACGCCGTGTGGTAATCCTTACCTTCGTGTACAAAGTCGGAATTGCGCAGATAGGCCCACAGTACCGTCACCAGACCCAGTTCGTGAGCACGGGCAAACGCCTCACTGACCTCCTCAATCTGGCGCCGGGATTCCTGGGAGCCGAAATAGACCGTGGCACCCACCGCAACCGCTCCCAGATCGAACCCCTGTTCGACACTCGCAAACATTGTCTGGTCATGCATGACCGGATAGGTAAGCAATTCGTTATGGTTGATCTTTAACAGAAAGGGGATTTTATGTGCGTATCTGCGACTGACAGATGCCAGCACCCCCAGCGTGGATGCCACAGCACTGCATCCGCCCTCTATCGCGAGTCGAACGATGTTTTCCGGATCAAAATAAATCGGATTCGGTGCGAAGGAGGCGCCGCCGGAATGCTCGACGCCCTGATCCACTGGTAAGATGGAAAGGTATCCAGTGCCGGCCAGTCGTCCGTGACCGAACAGAGCCTGCATATTGCGCAATACAGTGGGGCTGCGATCTGATTGACTGACGACCCGATCGATATAATCCGTGCCCGGTGTGTGCAATTGTTCTTTAGTAATGGTAGAACACTGGTGGGACAGTAAGCTCTCGGCTTCTTCGCCCAGCAGTTTTTCAATATGATTCATGCTCAAGCACCCCCGTTAGCATATTTTCTCCTCCTGGCAGTCAAACCCCAATGGCAATCTTGCTCAGTTGATAATGTAAGCAAACTACTTTGACGAATACCAATAGCGCCGCTCAACAAGTCTAGCTTGCATGCTGGCGCATGCCATAGGGAAAAGCCCGGTTTAATTATTTGCACAGGACAGGGCCTGACGACGGTACTGGCAACGTAACGGCCCGAAAGTCCCGGAGTCCAGTCGAGATGGGTATTCACATCACTCGGCGCGCAGCGCTTCCACCGGGTCCAGCCGCGCCGCGCGCCGCGCTGGCAGGACGCCCGCCAGGAGCCCGATACTGACGGCGATGAATTCTGCAAGCAGGACGTAGAACAGCGAGGTGTGGACCGGCAGCGCCGGCACCAGCAGCCGCAGCAGCTGTCCGAGGCCCGCCCCCAGGAGGAGCCCGGCAAGGCCGCCCACCGCCGCCAGCACGATGGCTTCGCCGAGAAAGAGCGACAGCACCTGTGACTGGCGCGCGCCTAGCGCCCGCAGCAAACCTATCTCGTTGGTGCGTTCGTTTACGGAAATGGTCATGATGGTGACGATACCGATGGCGCCGACCAGCAGGGAGATCCCCCCGATCGAGGCGACCGCGAAGGTGAGCACGTCCAGAACGCCCCCGAGTACATCCAGCATCTGCTGCTGCGTGGTTATCGTCACGTCGTCTCGGCCGTGGCGGGCGATTAGCATGTTACGAATCCCGGCGACCACGTGCTCTACCGGCGTGCCCTCGTCATACATGACGTCGATTTCGACGAGCCCATCGACATTGAAAAGGGTCATGGCCCGTGCGGCAGGAATGTAAACAGTATCGTCCAGATCGAAACCTAGTACCGTGCCTTTCGATTCCATGACGCCAACGATGCGGAAGCGGCTTCCGGCGATGGTGATCAGCTGGCCGAGTGGGTTGTCGTCGCTGAACAGCTCGCTGCGCATCTTGCTGCCCAGAACGGCAAAGGCGCGCGGCGCGGTGGGATCGTCCTCGGGAAGAAAGCGGCCGATACGCACGTCCATCCTGAAGGCTTCGGGCATCCCCGGCCCGGCACCGTAGACGGTCGCTCGGCGACGAAGGCTGCCGTACTCGACTTCCGCATTGCCCTGCACAAAAGGCACCACTGCCCGGGCACTGGGTAGCTGTTCCAGCGCCATGGCGTCCTCGATGGTCAGCGGACGCTCCGTGCCGAATACGCCCACGCTGGTTCCCGCGGTCGTCGCCTTGCCGGGGTTGACGGCCACGATGGTGGTGCCGAACTGGGTGAACTGTGCCATGACGAACTGCTGCAGGCCCTCGCCGATAGAGGTGAGCAGTACGACGGCTGCGATACCCACCGCGATGCCAAGCGCCGTCAGCAGGCTGCGAGCGCGGTGCGCGATAAGCGAACTGCTCGTGAGCTTGATGAAGTCTCTCGTTTTCACCAGCCCTACCTCCGCGACAGCGCCAGCACGGGGTCCAGTGCGGCGGCGTTGCGTGCTGGCAGGAGGCTGAACAGAAGTCCGGTCAGCATGGCGACCGTCAGCACCACGACAATCACCCAGGACGGCGCATAGGCCGGCAGGATCGGCAGCGCAAGGCGAATCACCAGCGCCCCCGCCTGCCCCAGAGCCAGTCCCAGTAGTGCCCCCAGCAATGACAGCAAAGCGGCCTCGGCGAGGATGAGCACCAGAATCTGGCGGGGCGTCGCTCCAATCGCCTTGAGCAGGCCGATTTCGGCGGTGCGCTCGGATACGGCCACGAGCATCACGTTCATGATCAGGATGCCGGCCACGGCCAGACTGATGGCCGCGATACCGCCAACGGCCAGCGTCAGCGCTCCCAAAATGTCATCGAAGGTCGCCAGCACCGCGTCCTGGGTCACCACGGTCACGTCCTTTTCACCCTGATGGCGGGCCTGGATCGTTTCCTCCACGAAGTTGCGCACCGGCTCTATCACATCGCGGCTTCGCGCTTCGACAAGAATGCGAAATAGCGACTGCGTATTGAGCACCTGCTGCGCTGCGGCAACGGGGATGATGATGATCTCCGCGGTATCGACGCCGATAGAGCGGCCCTGGGACTCCAGGATCCCGATGACACGAAAGCGCCGGTCAGCGATCCGTACCCACTGGCCCAGTGCCGGCTCCGACCCGAACAACTCATCGCGTATGGTGTCGCCAATAACGGCGACCGGGAGAGGTCGATCGACGTCGGACTGCGGCAGGAAGCTGCCGCGGGCCAGCTGCCAGTGCCGGATTGGCAGCAGCTCGCTGGTCGACCCGAGCATGACCACATCCCGCGAGCGAGGGCCGTGGCTGACGGATACCGAACCGACGTTCAGCGGCGCGACCCGCCGTACCATGCCGCTGCGGGTGAGTGCCTGGGCGTCGTCGAGCGTCAGATCCCGGGGGGTTTCACCAAACATGGCGCCGGGATTGATCCCCGCGGTCTCGGAGCGTCCGGGAAGCACGATCACCAGGTTGGTGCCGAGGGAGGAGAACTCGCCGGTAACGTAGCCGCGCGCGCCCTCACCCAGGGCGGTGAGGACGACGACCGAACCCACGCCGATTGCCATGGCGATCAGCATCAGCAGGGTTCGGGCCGGGTAGCCGGCGAGCGCGCGCCAGGAAAAGCGCGCGATATCCGGGCTATGCAGAGCCATCTTGGCTTGCCCCTCCGTCATAGTCCAGGCGGCCGTCCATCATGCGCAGCTGGCGTACCGCGCGCTGGCCCATGGCGGGGTCGTGGGTGACCATGATCAGGGTGAGCCCCCTGTCGACCAGTTCCTCGAGTATGGCGATGACGTCGCCGCCGGATTTATGATCGAGATTGCCAGTTGGTTCATCGGCGAGCAGCACCTGCGGTTCCATGATCGTGGCCCTGGCGATCGCGACGCGCTGGCGCTGACCGCCGGATAGCTGCTCCGGTTTGTGGTGCCCGCGATCCTGGAGTCCCAGGGCCACCAGCGCCGATGCGACCCGCGGCTGCCTTTCCTCCGGCGGCATACCGGCGAGGACGAGTGGCAGCTCGATGTTTTCGGCCGCCGTCAGCCGTGGCACGAGGTGGAACATCTGGAAAACGAAGCCAATATTCCGGTTGCGGACATGCGCCTGCTCGACGTCGCTCAGGCCGGTCACGTCCTGGCCATCGAGGTGATAGCTGCCCGCGGTGGGACGGTCGAGAAGACCGATAAGGTTCAGGAGCGTTGACTTGCCGGAGCCCGACGGACCCATGATCGACACATACTCCCCGGCGCCTATATGCAGGGTGACGTCGTCCAGAGCCTTGACCAGCTGGTCACCGACCTGGAAATGGCGATCGATGTGCTTGAGGTCAATCATCGCGATCGCGTCGCGCGGTGGCCCGTACCAGCGCGCCCGCCTCGAGACCCTCGCGATCGATGGAGGTGACGAGCCTTTCGCCCGCCTGCAGGCCGGCCGTGACCTCGGTCCAGGCCCAGTTCCGCAGGCCTACCTCGATCGTTCTCTCCTCCAGGTAATCGTCCTCGCCCACGACGAACACCCGCTGACCCTCGCTCACCGCCTGCGTGGGGATGCGCAGCACGTCGCTGTGCTGGTCGAGTATGACCTCGATATCCGCGCTGTAGCCCGGCAGCATGCAGCCGCAGTCATCCTGGTCTGCGAACTCAACTTCCACATCCACGGTGCGCGCCTGTTTCTCCAGGTCGAGAACGTAAGGGGCCACCCGTCTGACCCGCCCCTCGAACATCCGCTCGGGGAATGCGTCCAGGGAAATGTTGGCTGCCATACCGATGCGGATTTCCGGGGCGTCGACTTCGTCTATCGGCGCCAACACGTACAGGCAGCTGATATCCATGAGGTCCACGGCCGGCGGCGTGGGAATGCCGACCGGTGAGGGCGTTACAAACTCGCCGACCTCCCCGTTGAGTTCTGCCACCACCCCGGAAAAGGGTGCGCGCAGGCGGGTCTGGTCGAGCGCAGCCTCGGCCACTTCCAGTCGGGCCTTGCTGACCTCGACGGCGGACAGTGCGGCATTGCATGCCGCGTTCTGGGCCAGGGCTTCGCTCTCCGCCCTGTCGATGGCTTCCTCCGAGGCGAGATCCTTGGCGCTGAGCTTGCGCTGTCGCTCGGCCTCGCGTTTGGAGACCTGGGCCACGATGCAGGCCTGCTCCCACTTCGCCTCCGTCGCCTGCACCTCACTTTGAGCCAGCTTTACCTGTGCCATGAGATCATCGTTCCAGAATTCCATCAGAATCTGGTTCTTATCGACAAGGTCGCCCTCACGCACCGGCATAACGGCGATCTGGCCGCCCAGACGCGGCGAGATGCCCGCCCGGCGACAGGCCTCGATAGTCCCCGCCTTGGTATTGGCGACCGTATCCTGGACACTGCCTTTTCCGACGATTTCGACCCGTACGTCGATGGGGTCCGGGCGACCAAGCCACCAGGCGCCCAGGCCCAGCACTCCCGCTGCGGCGAGGATCGAAATAATAAGTCCGGTTCTATTACTCTTCATTTGCTTACTCGTTCAAGCCTTCCTTTCAAGTCACAGTCTGGACACGTAGCCGTGAACCTGCCGTGAAACAGATCAAGAAAAGCGGATTTACCGCGATGCTACGGGTGTCGGACGACTGCATAAGCGGTTGTAGAGGGTTTCGCGGTACTGACGGGTCAAGTCCCGCCAATGGGTAGAAGCGGCGGGCAGTCACAGAGATTTGGGACTACCCGTGCCGCGGTTCAGAGTCAACTCGACCCGGGAAGGCACCTGGCAAGTGCTCGGCATTATCCCAAGCCCATGATCGGTGCGTTCGAGGAGTGATTCCGCGGAAGTTGAGTGGCCACTACCTGCATCTGCGCTCCGTCACCGGTTTCTAGCGGAATTCAACGCCTTCGAACTTGCCGGAATCGCGCCAGTCGTTCAGGTATTTGAAGAAGGCGACCGGGCCGTGGGGGTAGCTCATGGCGCGCGTGACCCCCTCACCCCAGCCCTGGCCCTCGTTGTTGTAGTAGCCTGGGGTACATTCGGTCGTGCCGATCATCATGGGCGGTGCATGGAGCAGGAGCTCCAGCCACTGGGCCTCGGCTTCGGCGGTGACTTCAATTTCCCTGTAACCGTTATCGAGTGCATGACGTACCATGATGGCCATCGTGTTACCGCACTCGGTAAGGTTGTGCGGGTAGTTGGATATGAGGTTGCCGCCCTGGGTCGCCTGGGAGATAAAGAGGTTCGGGAAGTTGTGAACATGCATGCCGTGCTTCGTACGCATGCCATCCTTCCAGTAGTCTGACAGCAGGATGCCGTCCCTGCCGACGGTGTCGTAACCGGCGCGGCGCTCGAAAGGCGTACCTACCTCGAAGCCGGATGCATAGATGATGCAGTCCACCTCGTATTCGACACCGGCAATAACCACACCTTTTTCGGTAATACGTTCCACGCCCTGACCGTCCGTATCGAGCAGGTGACAGCCCGGCTCGTTGTATGCTTTCAGGTAGTCGTCGTGAAAGCACGGTCTTTTGCACAGCTGCTGGTACCAGGCCTTGAGGTCTTCCGCCGTGTCCTGATCACGAACCACCTCGTTGCAGCGTGCGCGGATCTCTTCCATCTTTTCGAAATCGGAGTCCTCGTAGGCGGCCATCATCTTCTCGACGGTCAGGTTATCCTTCGGCAACTCCTCAATCTTCGCCCGTACCCGCTTGGAGATATCCGTCCATCCATCTGCCACGAGATCTTCCTCGGCGGGCTGACCAGTCTGGTTGGCCGTGAAGTTTTCAATCCACCGCATCTGCCAACCGGGTGTCGCGATGCTGCGGAACCACTCGGGATCAATCCTGTGATTGTTGCGCACATCGACCGATGATGGTGTGCGCTGGCAGACATAAAGCGCCTTGCAGGCCCGCGCGAGATGCGGAATGCACTGCACCGCCGTGGCACCCGTACCGATTATGGCAACGCGCTTGTCCCTGAGCTTCTCGAGCGGCGCACCCTCCGGGTCGCCGCCCGTGTAATCGTAGTCCCAGCGGGAGGTGTGAAAGCTGTGACCTTTAAAGCTCTGGATGCCCGGAATGCCGGGCAGTTTGGGCACGTGTAGCGGGCCCGTACCCATGCCGACAAAGTTTGCGGTGAAGTCATCGCCGCGATCGGTCGTGATGTGCCATAGCTTCTCGTCCTCGTCCCAGCGCAGTTCTTTCACCTGCGTGTGAAACAGCGCGTTGTCGTACAGCTTGTACTTGCGGCCGATACGCTGACACTGCTTCAGGATCTCAGGCGCGTGTGCATATTTTTCCGTCGGCATGTGGCCCGTCTCTTCAAGCAGAGGCATGTACACCATCGCTGCCGTGTCACATTGCGCGCCGGGATAGCGGTTCCAGTACCAGGTACCGCCGAAATCGCCGCCCTTTTCGAGAATGCGTACATCCGTGATGCCCTTTTCAACCAGTCGCGCACCGGCAACGAGGCCGGAGAAACCACCTCCAATGTATGCCACGGTGACGTGATCCTGAAGCGGTTCGCGCTCCTTGAACGGTACATAAGGATCTTCGAGGTAATGCGAAAGCTGTTCCTTGATCTCGATGTACTGATCGTTGCCTTCTTCGCGGATGCGCTTGTCCCGCTCTTCGCGGTACTTGCGGCGCAGGGCTTCCTTGTCGAAAGATGGGCTTGCAACGGCGTCAGACATGGTGGCTTCCTCTTTATCTGTTACTTTTCCACCGCTCATGCCAGCAGAATTTTCCGGTTCTGAAGTATAAGACGGATTAAGGCTGTGTTGCGAGTTCACGTGAAAAGGGGGACAGACCACATTTTCTGCCATGAAAAGTGGGACAGAACACATTTTCTGCCGCGTGCTCTATGGATATACCCGTGCAAGGAGTCGAAAATCGTGCTCTGTCCCCGATTTGCCCTCGCTCGACGGCGGAATCCGAGTGTCTACTGAATGTTTGAAATGCTGGACTGGTCCAGGGAGCGGACGAAGCGCTCGAGAATGGCGTTGGTTTTCTGCGGCGCTTCCTGTTGCACCCAGTGACCCGCGCCGGCGACACGCTCGTTAATCCGCAAGTCACGATAGCCGGATTCGATATCGGCGTACATATCGACACCCTCGATCATGTCTCTGACGGGATCACGGTCGCCGCCGATAAAACACGACGGCTGTGAGAGCAGCATGCCTGCAGCAGCCCTCGAAGCCTGGAAGTCCAGGTCCTGCGCCCGGTAGCGATTAATAGGCCCGCGAAAGCCTCCCGCGGCAAATGCTTCAGCGTAGATCTGCAAGTCCGAAGCACTCATCCATTCCGGTAAGACGTCGGGGTTTACCATGCCATCGAGAAACCCGGCCTCCTCGGGTTTTTCCGTTATGAAGGAAGCCCAGGGCGCGTCGCCGGAGGCGGAATAGTAGATAGTGCGCAGTGCTTTCGGGATGTCCGCTTCCAGCTCCGCTTCCGGGATGTCTGGTTGCTGAAAATAGAGCATATAGAAAAACCGTCCTGCAAACACCTGACGCATTACATCGAGCATGGACATATCGCCGGCCGGACGAAAGGGGACGCTTAGCCCGGCGACAGCCGAGACGCGTTCGGGATATAACAGCGCCGTCGCATACGCTATTGGCGCTCCCCAGTCGTGGCCGAACAGGATGGCGGGCGTATCGGACAGCGCGTGCACGATGGCGGCGGCGTCTCCTGCCAGCTCCGCCAGGGTGTAGGCTGCGATCGCCTCTGGCTTGTCACTGCCGCCATAACCACGCACATCCATTGCCGCCACCGTATAGCCAAGCTCGGCGAAGTGATGCATCTGATGTCGCCAGGAATACCAGAGTTCGGGCCAGCCGTGCACACATAAAATAAGCGGGCCGCTGCCCTGAATCGCAACACGCAGACTGGTGTCGCCGTTCCTGACTGTGCGAAACCTGATCTCAGTCATTATTGAGCATCTCCGGAGCGGTTTTTTGCCAATTTACTCACGCTCTTTCATGAGCAGCTTTGGATTCCATGCCCAGCTTGATGAGTGCGGGCATGCCGCGTTCGATCGCCTCCCGGAACTTCTGCAATTTGGCAAGCTTGGGGCTCTCTTTCGCCATCAACCTGCCTATGGTGCCGGTTGTCAGGTCGAGGCGAGATCTTGCGAGGAAAGCCATGATGTCGGGGTGTTGCGACCATATGCCGCGATTCATCATGTTCATCATTTGAGCATAAGCAAAGGTCGCGGGACTGTCGGTGAGGGGGGCCGGTGCGGCCACCGCATTGCGAGCCTCGTCATCATCGAGATTCGCTTCAAGAAACGCCGATATCGCAGCGCTCAATACTACCAGCGGGACGAGCAGCGGTTGTAGAACAATGGTATCCCCCTGGAAGATCGGCCCCTGCCCACCACGAACAGAAAATGGCACGGCAGACGCCGTGCAATCGATAAACAGGCTGTTCACGGGTACCGGGAACTCACCGTCCTCAAAGTGCAGCAAGCCCCGGGTGATATCTGTCACGTGTCCGTTGCGGATGATGTTTCTCACCTGGCGGAGTATTTCTATCTCGCCGCGTGAGATTATCGCGTAGTGGAACATTTGCGGCTCCACGTCGGGGTCGATGCGCAGGTAATAGTCCTGCTCGCCGAGAAGTCGCATGAGTTCTGCGCTGTCTGCGGCTTGCTCAGCCGCCTCGAGCATGGCGATCTGCAGGTCCATTACCGCTTCAAAAAACTCTTCGCCGGGTTGCACGTGTTCGCGATTAAACAGCCAGCTCTCGCGTGGTCGAACCCAGCTGATCCTGTCGGGATCGACACCGGACTGGATCATCCATATGACCGCGTCCATGGCAGTTTTTCCCGCGCCGAGGACTACATAGTGTTGCGGAAGCCGGTCGGGATTTCTCCACAGATGCGGTAGTTCACCCGGGGGAATGACCGCTACGCTGTCGTCGGCGGTAAAGTTACGCCGGTGGGTGGATGGGACGGAGGTCTGATAAAAAGTGGCATCCACGGTTTTGCGACGTACCCGTATGCAGCTCTCCTTGCTGGAGAGTATCGACACCACCCGCGCCTCGCCGGTATTCGTTTTGCCGCGATACTCGCTGAGGGGATGGTACGCCACGCGACCTGTTGGCAGCAGCCGCATGTTCATGACTTTCTCGAAATAGGCGAGCACCTCGGTGCCGCTGGCCAGGGAATGTAAGCCCTTGTTGGGCCCGTGGCTGTCGATTCGCTCGCTCGCGAACTCCTGTGAATTGACTCCATAGGTTGCGCTCGGCTGATGCAAAGCCACAAAGCCGTAGGCGTCGTTCCAGTGACCTCCGGGCTTGGCATGCTTGTCCACAAACGTAATGTGGCAGTCCGGGTCTTCGTCGATGAGGGTGTCGGCGAAGGCGAGACCGACCGCACCGGTACCGATAATGAGATAGTCCGTTTCGATCTCGTTCATACATGAAATCTCTGGCTTTGCCGGTGGAGGGGAGCGAGCCGACACGTTTTGGGCGCCAAGGTGAGTCTCTGTGATCGAGTATAGGTCAGTTTTAGAGCGGGTGGTGAGCGGTTGCTGAAAAATTACGTCCAACTAACGGGTGCGATCGACTACCGCTTACAGTTTGCCGGCTGGCAACGCGACCAGCGCTTGATGTTGTTGTAGCTCATTAACGCTGACGGTTTTCTCTCCATCGGTAACAGACCAGTACCAGAATTGCTCTCTCCCTACCTTTTCAGTCAAGGGAGAGATGGTGATGGTCAGCTCCAGCGAAGGATCCACAGGGAAGGGCTCGGGTAGCGGGAATAACACCTGATCCCAGTGCGTTGGCATATCATTGGGCCCTGTGCCTATTGTTACTCCGGGGCTCAACTTCGAGCTGAACCACCCGCATAGAGCGAATATCCTGGCTTTTCTATCGGGCGTAACCGTGCCGGAAAACACTCTTGGCGTTTCGGACTTGCTGACCCTGCGCATATCCAGCGAACCCAAATGGGCTGTGTTCTTCATTAAACTTTCAGGCTCGAGTGCAACCAGGTCGGTTTGCTGGAAGGGCACATGGGATATCGGTGAAAAATCAATGCCATAGGGTCGCTCCCCGAGAAAAGACAAATCATCCAGTATGTCTTCGTCGCAGACCAGTCCGGCATGAAGGCTTACCTGTGCAGGTATCATTACCCCGTCTTTCGCCAGGTAACGGTCACGTATGGCCAGTAGCGGTTCGAGCATGGCTTCATAAAACAGGCAATGTCCCATCCACTCCGAAACGATCACGTCGACTGTGCTGGACAGCTGCAGTGATTCATGATCGTCATGATAGAAATCGATACGGTCAAAACCGTTGCTGTTGGCGATTTCCTTCGCGGTCTGGACAAAAGGGGAGCGATCGACGGCGATTACCTCTCTTGCGCCCGCTCGCGCTGCAAACATCGCCAGTATCCCGGTGCCACAACCGAAATCCAGTACAGAGTGCTCAGGCCTGACCACCTCGCGAATAGATTTTTCATAGGCTTCAGTGCGGACGATATCCTGTAACATCACCTTATGCATCGCCACATCCCGATAGGACATGCGGTAGTTGATTGAAGTCTGGCCTTGTTCTTGTTCTTTGTCGCTGCTCATGCGAATCCCGCTATTGCCGGTTATGTCTATAACGACAGGGCAGGTATAGTATCAAAAAGGACGACTGGACAGCCCTATTTGAGGCGTTGGCCTGTTACGCGGTACTGCAAAGTTACCGTGCTGTTGCTCGAAGGGTGTGCTTCCAGCCCGGGCAGTCCTGGCAGATGAACTCAATTTGACTTGAAAAGTGGGAATTGGGAGCAGAAAATTCAGCGGGAAAGCCCCACAGAGGGATCAGATGACCCGCTGCCGGTTGGTCAAACCCGTTGTGTGTAACAGTAACCAGGGACCTCGAGTTAACTTGTCAGTACCATGAAACGTCATAGCCCCACCAAACTTTGCCTGCTGCTCGTGCTGCTCGCTTCCCTGCGAGTTCAGGCAGCGGGTCTCGATGAGAAAGCGATCGACCATATCGCCACCAGGGCGCTTGATGCTTTCGAGGTTCCCGGTATGGCCGTTGCGGTGGTCAGGAACGGGGAGACCATTTTCCTGAAAGGCTACGGCTTGCGGGACGTGGAGCGGGATCTGCCCATCACCCCCCACACCTATTTTCGCATCGGTTCGACCAGCAAGGCCTTCACGAGCGCGGCGCTCGCATTACTTGTGCAGGACGGCAAGCTGGACTGGGAAGACAAGGTGACCCGGCATCTGCCCGGGTTCAACCTCTACGATGCCGAGGCGACCCGTGATTTCTCGGTGCGCGACTTGCTCACCCATCGCTCCGGTCTCTGGAGCGGAGCGGGAGATTACATGCTATGGCCCGCGCCCTCGGGTTTCAGCCGGGCCGAGGTGATCGCCAACCTGCGTCACTTCAAGCCGGTGACACCGTTCGGCTCAAACTACGCCTATAGCAACGCGCTCTATGTTGCAGCCGGAGAGCTGATCGCCGCTGTAACGGCTACACCCTACGAAACCTTTGTGCAGACCAGGCTGATGGAGCCCCTGGGAATTCCCTGTTTCGCCGGCGAGGTGCCCGATGGGGCAATGTCCGATGCCGCAGAACCCTACGTGCCTTACCAGGACAAGCCGCTTCGCGTGGATCGCAATCGCCTCATCGGCAAACCGCCCGTGATGGCGGCCGCGGGTGGAATCACCTGCAATGCCCAGGGAATGGCGCGCTGGATGAGCGCTCTTCTGGCCGGTGGCGAGGGTGTCCTCGCGCCCCGGCAAATCGCCGAGCTGTGGACCGGCATAACGAAAATGCCAGTATCGGCGCGGGAGAGGGAACGAGATAAAACGACTCACCGCGCCTATGCACTTGGCTGGCGGATTGCCGATATGCACGGCTTCGAGACTGTTTCCCACACCGGGACACTGCTTGGGTTCCAGTCACAGGTGGTGCTGGTGCCTGCAAAAGGCCTTGGGATTACGGTACTGACCAACGGAACAAACACCCGTGCACGGTCGGCCGTTATGCAGGCACTGCTCGCATCGTGGCTCGCGCCGGACGTTTCACCGCGAGACTGGATCGTGGAATACACGGCGCCGGTCGCCGCGCCCCGGCAAAAGCCCAAACTGCCGGAGACCGTTGATCTGCCGCTGGAGGCCTATACGGGGACCTATGCGGACACATGGTTCGGGACCATAACCGTCTCGGCGCGCGAAGACGGGGGCCTGGGCCTGGCCAGCACTCGAATGCCGGCACTTGCGGGGGCAATGATCCCGCGCTCGGGTCACGAGTTTCTCATAAAATGGTATGACCCGACCGTGGACGCAGACTTCCTGGCCCGCTTCGAGCCGGGCCCCGACGGCACAGTTACAGGGCTTCGGCTTGCCAGCACCGCAAGATCCAGCAGCAGTATGAGTGACCTCAGGGTAATGCATTTCCTGCGTTCCAGGTGATGTGGGCCGGAATAGCGGGGGAGTAGTGCTGTTTGGTAGAGGCCCTAAATCAGCGTGGCCCGAATCAAGAGATTGCGCGGGGTGAGGTGGCGCTCACAGAACGTGCCCACCGTCACCTCATATCCGCGCTGCTCGAGGTAGAGTGCCCGATCCAGCACCAGCCATAATTCCAGTGCCCGGCGGAAGCCGTGGCGGGGTAGCTCCATCCGGCTTACCCGCGACTGGCGCTGCCAGCCAAGCTGTTCGAAGCGCTGCCAATCCACCGTGTCGGGCAGTTCTATCGACTTCAGTCCGGCGGCGTAGTGGCAAAAATCGGCAAAGCTGCCCGCTAAGATGCCATCGGGCAGGGGAGGTAGCGGCAGGTAATGGTCGACGCCGCGCAATTGTCGCTGCAGTGTGTCAAAGCCCAGCCGCCAGGCATTCTTCTTTTCCCTGCGCTGGGTGGTCACGGCTGGTGCCGTCACGGTTTCCTGCACTGCCAGCCGGCAATCATCGCGACTCAGTGTCAGCGCACCGTCTCTGGCAGCCCGGGAGAAGGGCTGATATTGCGCGCTTGCGGTCAGGTGATAACAGCAGGGTGACAGGTGCAGGCTCTGCAGCCTGTGCTCTGCCACTGTTTCGATCAGGCGCCGGTGCAGGTCCCCACAGGCGTGCAAGGCCACGGCATGACAGGCACGCCTGGCGTAGTGGATAGCCTCAGCTGACATGACATCGCACGGCTCTACCCGAACATCCAATCGTAGCTGTCGGCTTTTTTCGTTGCCTGCGACGCACAGCCTCGGGCGCCACTCCAGTGCTGTCACTGGTGTGCCAAAGCGTTGGCAGATCGCGCGACCCAGGTGCGCCTTGCCTGCGCACCACTCCAGCACCGGCCCGTCGGGCCCCTCCAGACAAGCGGTAAAGGCGGTAACCTGCTGCCACTTGCGACCGGGTATGTCCCGCTCGAAAGCTCGCGGATATTCATGCTGCTGCGCCGGCAGGGCAGGCATCGAGTCGATTCTCGGGATAAGCGTTAGTTCAGGAATGTACCCGCATAGCCAATCCAGCAGAGCATCGTGATCACTCTCAAGGCTTGCCAGCGTGCTTTCGTCCAGTGCCTCCAGCGCCGCGGTCAGTGCCGGATAACAGGCTTCCCAGGGAAGTTTCGGCAGATGGAAGGGCAACGGTCGCCACAATGCTTCGAAGTCTTTCAGCACCCTGGTGAGCTGCGCAAAGCGCGTCTGCAGCAAGCGTTCCTGGCTGACGGCATCTGGCATTTACAGGGTCCGCCGGTATCGATAGGTGGACAGGGCGATGCTGACCCCGACCACCAGGGCAACGCCTGCCACCTTTCTGAAAGTCAGCTCTTCGTCCAGTAGCAGGACGCTGCTGACCAGTGCCAGGGGCAGATACAGGTAATAGATCATGCTGGTGTAAATGGCCGGCAACTCCGTACTGGCTTTTACCCAGAGACCGTGGGCGATGACCGTGCAAAGAATACCTAGCGCCGCCAACTGGTAGAAGTCGGTGGGCGCAAGCTGCCAATCAGTCTGGTCCCACAGTGGCAGGAAAAACAATAATGCGAAGAAAAACTGACCCCAGGTGCGTTCCAGGGTACTGATAGATGCTGCCCGCTGGTGCAGCAGCGGCAGGGCCGCATAGAGCAGGGCACTGAACAGCCCGATAGCGATGCCGCGGGTGGTGTCATTGCCAAAGGTCAGTTCCGGGGAGACTATGACGCAACCCGCCAGGCAGCAGGCAATAGCCAACCACTCTATGGTGTTCACTCGCTCACCGTTAAAGATATAGGCGAGTACGAGGTACTGGACACCATATGTAGTGATCGCCAGGGCCGCGACAGCGGGGGTGGCCAGTTTGATACTGATAAAGTAGGTTAGCCAGTGGCCCGCGAATACCAGGCCGATCAGCATCAGTTGCAGCCACTGTCTGCCGCTCAGCTTTGACCAGTGGCGGCGCCAAAGG
>CAZCDY010000073.1:0-18076 GCA_964497145.1 uncultured Gammaproteobacteria bacterium | reverse complement strand
CCAGCAGACGTGGTCGCGCATTTGGATGGAGCCCGGCCGCGTGCCGGGCTTTTTTATGTCGGCGACTTGAGCCCGAAAAAGACAGACTGCAAAGACGAAAACTAAAGCCGAAAACGAGTCAAACGCCCTTCAGTATCATGCCAGCCTCAATAGGCGTGTGCGCCTTCATGCAACTTGCAGGCTAACCGCTGAGGCTGAAAGCAATAGGCACCGAAATCGGCCAGTGGTCGCGATTGAGCGCCTCGGGGATCGGCCGGAATGGCGCCACGCGCCTGAGCGTTTTCAGGGCCGCTGCATCGAGACGCCTCGATCCCGATGACTCGACAATGGTGAGGTCCGTCAGGTCCCCGTTCTTCTGCACAACGAAGCGCACCACCACTTTCCCTTCTTCGCCCCGGCGCCGCGAACCGAACGGATAGTATTTGCTGCGATTGATCTTCGCAGCCAATGCGGCAAGGTAATGCTGCTTTTCCTGCAACTCGGCTGCGGACGTAACCGGCTGCGGTTCTGTTACGCTGGCCAGTGCCACGGAGGGTGACGCGATTCGAGTTGCCTCCACCGGTTTGGCCTGGGTGCGCTTCTTTGTAACCGGCTTGGGATCTTTCACCCGCCTGACCACCGGTCGCGGTTTCGCGGGCGCCTTGGGTGCCACACGTTTTACAACCGGGGTGGGACGAGGCTCGACAGCTGGCGTGATCTTTTTCTGCCGCTCTGGCGGCTGAGGTGGTGGTGGCTCCTCCGCCACTTGTTGCGGTTTCCGTTCTCCCTGAGGCTCCTCCAGCGGAACAGGGGGTGCCGGCGCGGCCTGTGCTGGCTTGAACAGGGCCAGATTCAAAGTCAGCGGTCGGGATTCATCAACTGCGGGAATGTCCTGTTCCCAGGTCAAGGAAAACGCTGCCACGACCGCCACGTGCAGCAGTCCCGAAAGCAGGAATCCCAGACGCAGCGGCGTCATCAGCCTGATCCGTGCTTGGTGACAATGGACAGGTTCTCCATTCCACGTGCCTTCAACAGATCGACCACCGCTACAAAATGCCGGAACGCGGTGGCCTCATCAACCCTCAGCAACAGCTGCGCCTCAGCGCCGATGTCGACGAGTTGCTCATCCAACTGGCCAAGGGTGATCGGCTTTTCTGCCAGATACAGCTGGCCCGCGGCGTCCAGCGTGAGTTCGACTGATTCGCGCTCCGGCAGAGGCTCTGCCTGTGTCGCACTCGGCAGTGCAACCGGGATCTTGCCCTGAGCGACAAAGGTTGCAGTCGTCAACACCACGGCAAGCAATACCAACATCACGTCGATAAAGGGGATCACATTCATCTGTGATAGCGGCTTCATGACTGATGCTGCAGGCTATTCCAACGCGCGGTCAGCACGTCGACCCGTCTGACCAGGCCGTTGTAGATCAGGGTCGCCGGTATCGCGACCACGAGACCGGCGGCCGTTGCCTTGAGTGCAAGTGCGAGACCAAGCATGACCGCAGATGCGGACAGCTCGGCCCCTGACGACAGGTCATGGAAAGTAATCAGGATACCCAGCACCGTACCGAGCAGCCCGATATAGGGGGCATTGGATGCGATCGAGGCAAGCACCGTGAGATGGCGGGTCAAGGCTACCTGCAGACCATGTGGATCAGCGAAGTCGCTGACCTCGACCCGCGCAAAGAACAACACCCGCTCGACTGCGTAGGCAAGCATGAAAAAACTCATCAGGGCGAGAACCCCGAATATGGTGATATCGAGATAACCCTTGAGCAGAACCATCATCGACATTTGGTCGAGCCAGGAAGCTTCCATCATATGTTCAAGATCCTATTCGCTTTCGACAAGGCATTGCGAGCGGACGGGGCTGGCCGTGACCGAATCGGGCCGCACTCAAGCAATCATCCTCGTTGCCGGACATAGTACCCCTCAAGCACGCCGTTCGTGCGTCCAGGTCAATGGCTCGTTGCAGCCGCTCGTGACACCGCACTTACCCAGGCCCCTGGGCCTGCCGTCGGCATCACGAGCGTTGCCGGCGCGGTGACTCAGAAGGCCACATTCACGCTGGCGTAGATCGAACGACCCATGCCAGGGACGGCAGTACCCCATTCTGGCCCCATGCTCATCGACATGGTCTTACCCTGACCGAGATAGGCCCCGCCGGTCGGCAGATCGTAAAACTTGTCAAACAAGTTCTCTACGCCGAAATCGAGCCGTACGGTTTTCCAGGAATGGCTGGCCCGCAGATTGATCAGACCATACCCGGACGTCTCAATTTCATTGCGCACGTCAGAGCCCTCGTCCTTCGCATCCACCAACACCCACTCGACGCGGTTGTCCCAGCCGCCGAGCTTTTGGGTAAGGGTAAACTGGCCGTTCAGCGGCATGATGTTATACAGCTCATCATTCGTATCGCGGTTCTCGCCATCCGTATAGCTGATCAGGCCCTCCAGACCCCATTCGCCCAAATCGTTCCGCGCAAGTGCCATCTGGGCGGAGATGTCGATGCCGTACAGACGAGCCGACTGGTTTTTGTACTGCAGGACATTGAACTGACCCTCTTGGAAGGTCATTGGGTCGAACGCTACTGCGTCAATATAGTCGTCCACGTGCGTATAGTAAGGCGTGGCCTTGAACTCCCAGCTGCGATCCGCCGCGTGCAGGTCGAACGTGGCCGAGGCGGTATATGCCTTCTCCGGCTCCAGGTCGATATCGCCGACATAGCCGTTTCCGTCCCCAACGAAGTTGTTCATGACCGCAGCCATCGACCACCTGGACCAGGTGTAACGTTCATACAGATTGGGTGAGCGCACCTTGCGCGCCGCACCGAACTCGATACCCAGGTTGCTGTCGTGTTCGTAACGCGCCAATGCCGTCAGGTCCCAGTTGTCATCGGTCTTATTACGATCCCTCGCATTGAATGCGGTAGCGTCTTCAAGCTGAAAAGTCGGTGGGCCGGACGCTGGCGCATAGCCGTGCACATCGCCCGCATCGGATTCAACCCGTTCATAACGCACGCCCAACAGGGTCAGCCATTGTGCGTCAAGCTGGGATTCCCACTCGCCGAACAACGCCATACGGTCACGTTCACCATTATTGATGTTGAGAAACTTGTCGGGCCACATGCGAGCGCCGGATGGCTCCCAGTAGTCATCCAGCCGATACCGCTGGTACTCGCCGCCGATACGCAGAACATCCTCTGCTGAGAGGTCGATATCCGCCTTGAGCGTCACACCCGCCGTATCGCTCTCGCTAGACATCGGCATACCTGCGGCACAAGGAGGCATGGAGCCGATCGGCGAACAGGGCTGACCGTCTACGGTGGAGCCGGGGACATCCGATGCCATGCCATACCAGAATCGTTTGTCGTCACCGAAGTCCATTTTGTGATCGACATCTTCATAGTAGGCACGCGCCTCCAGCTCACCCCATTCAAACGCATGGAGCCAACCCGCATTGACACTCTTTTGCTCATTGTCGAGCAAGTCCATACGCTGATTCGGAAAGAGCTGCTCGGTCATATTCTGGTAACCAAACTTGACGTCCAACAGATTCTCACCGGACTTCAGCGCCATCCCCAGGGTGTGATTCTGGGTATCGTAAGCAGTCGAACCCACTTCATCGAGCGACAGCGTGTGACCAACCCTCCCTGTCTCCTTGCTTGTCTTGAAGTCATCGCCGGCCTTGTAGTTGTCCGCCTGGCTCCAGCTGCCGTTGTAGTTGATGCTGAACGCATCGGTAGCGTAGGTGGCGGAGGCGTTCCCACCGTAGGCATCGTTGTTACTGCGGTAGAACGTACCCAACTCGCCCTCGGTGAGTTCCTCTCCTGCGGTGGCAAACTCGGGGGACGTCGTGTCGGCGATGATGGTTCCACCGATGCTGTCGCCACCCACACTCACCGGGGTGATACCGGCAAAGACCTGCAGCGTGCCGACGTTGCTCGGATCAATGTAAGACAAAGGCGAATTCATGTGATTCGGGCAGGTTGCGATCAAGTCCATACCGTCGACCTTGATGCGCACGCGATCATCCGCGAGACCACGAATTGACGGCAGACTGGATACACCTCCGGCGCCATTCAGGCTCACCCCGGGCACGTTCCGCAGCAAGCTGGCGGTATCACTGGTGGCCGGGCGCAGAAACTGAATTGTTTGGGCATCGACTGTGGTGGCACCAAGCAGCGGCGCTTCTTCGGCCTGTGCTTCCACGACCACTGGACGGAGGAGCGTGTCCTGTGCGAACACCGGAAATGTAATTGGTACCAGTGCAATTGCCAACGAAAGTCGGCTCAACGGGAACGTAACGGGTGTTTTCAGCATATGCATTTTTTGTATTCCTGAAATGTGGCGAGGGGCCATGCAGCAAACCATCACGTCATATCGCGCGGCACAAGCAACGCGAACACAGGCCGTTCAACGGCCTGCAGACAAGGACGGAAATTACGGGCCAGATAAAAGAGATTTCAGGAATTCAGTGGTGGGGCGCGGGTTGAATAGGCGGAAAAATGCAGTGAGCGATGCTGATGACCGCCCGTCTGCTGGGTCAGTTCCACGGAGTAAAGGAATACTGCCGGTGAAACCAGAGGTTCGGAGACCTGCGCGGTACTGGCCATCTGGTACAACTTGAGGGCCGAACAATGCTCGGTCTCGCTATTGTCCGCCAGCTGCGGCAGCTCGAGCGTGACCCGCTTGGTACCTTTCAGGGTACAGATGACGATCTGGCGGTCATTGCCATCATGGATAACGATCGGTGTGACCAGGTAGGCAAGTACCGGCTGCAGCAGGAAGCCGACGATCAGCACCCAGGCGACCATAGGGCGCCTGGACCGGGCTCCACCCAGACCACTGTTCGTCACGAAATCCTTTGCTCGCATCACTACCGTACTATCGACCTGACTAGGACCGATGTTTCCCTATCGAATGGCTCATGGTCCGGAACATCAGGCTCCAGACCCGGCGCGATTGTGTCAGCGAATAGTCGCATTCACAAGCCGGTCACGACTTGACGATGATCAAACCCCAGACCAAATTTGCATATTTAACTTTAAAAACGGCCTTCAACCTTCTGCATTTAATATAAAAAAACCCCGCACGAGGCGGGGTTCCATGACGCTGACTTACGCCAGATCAGTTGAAGGTGAAGTTGTCACGCATGATGGTCGGTGCCCTGCGGGCATTCTTTTCGAACTCATCGCCGACATCGATCGGATTGGGGATATCGATCGTCGGGGCCTTCCAGCCCGGAGGCACACGGCCCATGCGAGAAGGCGCGTTCATCATGTCGTCCCAGGCCTGAGACATGCCATCTTGCGGGTCGGTCGGGTCCATCCAGACCTGCGGACCTGCACCCCAGACTCGCGGATGCATCGGGTTGAAGCTGTCACGGCGCGACATATCGAAGCTCTGCATGAAAGGGACGCCGCTGAACGGACCGCTGCCGCGGTTGCCGCCGTAGTAACGGTTTCCACCGAACGGTCCACCATTGAAGGGACCACCACCAAAAGGACCACCAGCGTAAGGACGGGCACCGTAGGGACCACCACCGTAGGGTCCACCGCCATAGGGCCCGCGGTTGTAGCCATTCGGGCCGTAAGGGCCGGGTGCATAGCCGCCATAACCGGCAGCAGGGCCGTAAGGGGCCACGCCGGGTGCGGTGGGTGCTGCCTCCTGGGCCGCTGCAATCTGACTGCCGATCAGCAGTATGGATGCAGCCAAAACACGTAAATCAGCCATCAAAATCTCCTTAGAATCTAAGCTTCTTTGGAAGCGCCGCTCAGCGCGCCAAAGAGCCAATGTAAATTATGGATATGCTCGTAGGAATTTCGCGACAAACAACGTGCGGTATGGAACCCCTCCGGTTCCACCCAAGAGCTTTGTGCAACTGAGTATTAGTGTATGCTAATTTACTAACCATAGCAAGTCACCATTCGACAGAGGCCCACAAACGCAGCCGTTCGTCCTCGCCTTAGCCCAATTCTAGCCGGTCAGGCGTGCAGCCCGCGCCCGAGATCCCGCTGGATATCCTCCACCGCCTCCAGACCCACGGCCAAACGCAACAGTCCTTCGCCAATCCCTGCCGCCTCGCGCGCTTCCGCAGACAACCGTCCGTGGGTAGTCGTAGCCGGGTGGGTGATGGTGGTCTTGGCATCTCCAAGGTTTGCCGTGATCGACAGCATCCGTGTGGCATCAATCACCCGCCAGGCGGCTTCGCGTCCACCCTCCACCTCAAAGGACACGATCCCGCCGGCCAATTTCTGCTGAGCCCTGGCCAGCTTGTGTTGGGGATGGTCGGCGAGGCCCGGATAGTGCACCCGGGCCACACCCGGCTGATCGACCAACCAGTCCGCCATCATCTGGGCATGGGCAGAATGGGCCTGCATGCGCAACGAAAGCGTCTCCAGCCCTTTGAGGAAGATCCATGCCGCAAAAGGACTCATGGTGGGCCCCGCGGTGCGCAGTACACCGAACACGTCTTCGCCGACCCGCTTGTGATCGCCGACCACCGCACCGCCTACGGCCCTGCCCTGACCATCGAGGTATTTGGTTGCTGAATGAATCACGATATCCGCTCCCAACTCCAGCGGGCGCTGCAAGGCCGGCGTGCAGAAGCAATTGTCGACGACCAGCAGGCAGTCGTTCCTGTGTGCAAGATCCGCCAGTGCACGGATGTCACCCAACTCGATCAGGGGATTGGATGGCGTCTCGACGAACAACAAGCGGGTGCACGGATTGATTCGCCTTTCCCAGTCTGATGGATCGGTCAGATCGGCAAAATCGGTGTCGATTCCGAAACGCTTCAGATATTTGTTGAACAACATCGTCGTGCTGCCAAAAATGCTGCGTGAGCTGACGATGTGGTCACCTTGCTGCAGCAGCCCCATGCAGGTCGCGAGGATCGCCGACATCCCGGAGGCCGTGGCCACGCAGGATTCACCCCCTTCCATCGCTGCCAGCCGTTCTTCGAAGGTGCGCACCGTGGGGTTGGTAAAACGCGAATAGATATTGCCCTCGCTTTCACCCGAGAACCGTGCCGCCGCCTCGGCCGCATTGCTGAACACAAAGCTGGAGGTCGCAAAAATCGGCTCACTATGTTCGCCTTCATGCGTTCGGCTATGACCGGTACGTATTCCCAGGGTTTCGAGTGCCCATTCCTGATCGCTGTCACTCACAACACAATCTCCGGCCGCAGCCTGAATCGCAATAACAAAAAAACCTGCTCGGCTCAGCCAAAGCAGGTCTCACCTCGCTTTAGCGGTATTTATATAGCGCCCGCAATCTGAGCCAAATCAGCGCTACGTCAAAGACTAGTCTGCAATGGTTGGCAGGTCAACAGACCGCGGCATAAGCCCCTGCCCGTCGAAAGAGTCGATTCAATGGTCGTTGTGAAGCCCGATCACAGTTGCAGTTTGTCGTTCGTCGCGCGTGGCCTTGGCATCGTCGTTACGACCGGCCTCCAGGCGCGACAGGTACTCAGGCGTGATATCACCTGTGACATACTCGCCATTGAAAACCGAGGTATCGAAGCGGCGCACCGCGGTCTTGCCCTTCTTGCCCACCGCATCGATCAGGTCTTCCAGGTCCTGGTATACGAGCCCGTCAGCACCGATCCAGTCACAGACCTCCTGCTCGGTGCGACCGTGTGCAACCAGCTCGGCAGCGGCCGGCATATCGATGCCATATACGTTGGGATAACGCACAGGTGGCGCAGCAGAGGCGAAGTAGACTGATTTCGCACCGGCATCTCTGGCCATCTGCACGATCTGGCGCGAGGTCGTGCCACGCACGATGGAATCGTCCACCAGCAGCACGTTCTTGTCCTTGAATTCGACATCGATCGGATTCAACTTCTGACGCACCGATTTCTTGCGCACCGACTGGCCCGGCATGATGAAGGTGCGCCCGATATACCGGTTCTTTATGAACCCTTCCGTATAGCGCACGTCGAGTTCATGCGCCAGGCTCATGGCCGAGGTGCGGCTGGTATCAGGTATGGGAATCACGACATCGATATTTTCAGTGCCCATGACGCGCTTGATCTTCTGCGCCAGTCGCCGCCCCATTCGCAGGCGCGCCTTGTGTACGAAGATGTCATCGATAATCGAGTCGGGTCGTGCGAAATAGACGAACTCGAAGATACAGGGACAGTGCTGGGGACTGTCGGCGCACTGACGGGTATGCAGCTCGCCATCATGGGTGAATATGACCGCCTCGCCGGGCTGGACGTCACGCACGCGATCAAAATCCAGCGTATCCAGGGCGACACTTTCCGATGCGACCATCATCTCCGGACCCCGATCGGTATCACGCACCCCGAAAACCAGCGGGCGGATGCCATTGGGGTCACGAAACGCAACCACGCCATAACCCGGAATCATGGCAACCGCGGCATAGCCACCACGGCAGCGGCGATGGACACCGGAAACCGCACGAAACACATCGTCCTCGTCCAGTGAGAGTTTGCTGGTCTCGTCATTCAGCTCATGGGCAAGAACATTGAGCAGGATCTCAGAATCGGAGTCGGTATTGATATGCCGCCGATCCTCACGAAACAGGTCGTGTTTCAATTCCTCGGCATTGGTCAGATTGCCGTTGTGGGCGAGGCAGATGCCATACGGTGAATTGACGTAGAACGGTTGTGCCTCGGCCGACGAGGAACAACCCGCGGTTGGATAGCGCACGTGCGCCACCCCCATCCTGCCGGGCAGGTTTATCATGTGCTGATTGTCGAACACATCCCGCGCCAGGCCGTTGTCCTTGCGCAGGTGCAACCGGCCTTGGTGGCTGGTCATTATTCCCGCAGCGTCCTGGCCCCGATGCTGCAGTACCAGCAAGGCATCATACAGGGACTGGTTGACAGGCCCTGATCCAACCATCCCGACGACTCCACACATCTCGAATCTGTCCTCTAGCCGACCGCGTTAACTATGCGGTGTAACGAAAATGATCCGCGAACTCAGGTGGCAGCAGATCGCGCAACCAATACGAAAGTTCCTGAAAATAGCCTACCAAGGTGGATTCCAGCCACCATCCTTCATTCGGCAAAGGCGTCAACCCGGCCAGGAGCACCAGTACCGCGACCAGCAACACGCCGCGTGCGGCACCGAAGACCATCCCGATCAGGCGGTCTGTACCCGACATCCCGGTCAGCTCAACCAGTTGGATGATCAGATAATTGATCAGCCCACCGATTATCAGCGTCACGATCATCAGTGCCGCAAAGGCAATTCCAAGACTCGCCGTCGGCGAACTGATCCAGGTCTCTAAAGGCAGCGCCAGATCGCGGAAAAAGCTCCAGCTGACCCAGAACGCGAGAACCCAGACCGCCAGCGAAAAGGCCTCTCGCACAAACCCCCGCGCCAGACTGATCAGCGCAGACAGCACGATGATCCCGAGGATCACTATGTCCAGCCAGGCCACGATTCAGGCCGCCTCGAGCGTGTGCGAAAATTCTAGCAGATGTGGCTCCTGGGCCCGATCGGAAACCACCATTCAGGGATACTGCTGGACGCGGACCTTGGTACCCGCGATCTCGCTGACACGGCCGACCATGCCATCGGCTTCCGAACGTTCCACCACCGGTCCCACCTTCACCCGGTAGTAACGCTTTCCGCTTAGATCAACCAACTCGGGGTCTGGTGTAGGCAGCTTCGCATCCCGCAGTCGCGTGACCAGTTTTTCGGCATTCTCACGGCTGGAGAAGCTGCCAACCTGGACAACCCAGGCATGCAGGCCGGTGCGCTGCCTGGGTGTCTCGGGCGCCGGCTTCACGGCGGGCGGCGTCGCGGGCAATGCCGCCTCCTGCCGCGGCTCGGCGGCTACCGGTTTGGGCGCCAGCGGCGTCACCGCAGGGACTTCCTCACGCAGCATCTCCGACGCGAAATCGGTCATCGGTGGCTTGCTTGGCAGCGGCGGCAGCGGCGGCGGCCTCGAGGGCGGCTCTTCAAACAGCATCGGGACAAAGATGACCGCGAGCGAGGCCAACACTGCCGCCCCGATCAGGCGTTTTTTCAATCCTTCGTGCATTGTAACTCTGCCGTCTGTAAAGCGGCGATTATACGCCTGCTGTCAAGCTTTGGCGGCTGCAGAATCATTGTTTTCCAACCACGCCATTGCCGCGGCTACTGTCAGAAAGGAGCCGAAGACCACCACCAGGTCGTCTGCGGCGGCATCGGCCTGAATTTTGTTCAGGGTCTCATCCACACCGGCCCCGGCAAAGACCGGGATTTCCGCCAATTCGGGGGACACCAATTCGCTCAGACGAGGCGCAGCCAGACCTCGTGGCTGAGCGGACAGGTCAACCAGGTACCAGGCGTCGAAACGCCCAGCCAGGACCCTAGCAACTCCTGCAGCGTCTTTATCATCCAGCATGCCGCAGACCGCAATCACACGCCCATGGGTGAAGTAATCGCCCAATATATCGTTGAGTACCCCCGCGGCCTGCGGATTGTGCGCAACGTCCAGCACCCATGTCGGCCGGCCGGGGCGCACGTCGAAACGTCCCGGCAGGCGTGCCGACAACAGCCCGGCACGCACCGCCTTCTGATCGACCGGCAGGCGCGTCGAAAGACGATCGAGTGCGACCAGGACGCCCGCGGCGTTATCGACCTGAACGGCTCCGCGCATGCCGGGCTGCGGCAACGCGCGGCGCACCCTGTCCGGGGCCACGAGATCCCAGCCATCGGACCGGCGCCGGATACGGTAATCTTCGCCGGCGACCGAAAGCGGTGCGCCGATCTGCTCGGCATGCCGGCGAATACTGTGCGGCATGTCGCGGCCTGAAAACACGCCTGGTCTGCCGGACCTGAGGATGCCCGCCTTTTCACCGCCAATGGCCTCCAGATTTTCACCCAGCCAGTCCTGATGATCGAGACCTATGCTGGTGATCAGCGCAACGTCCGGATCAATCAGGTTGACCGCATCCAGGCGTCCACCCAGTCCAACCTCGAGCACCACCGCATCCAGCTGCATCTGCGTGAAGATCCACAGCGCGGCCAGTGTGCCAAATTCGAAATAGGTCAAAGGCACGTCAGCACGCGCCAGATCGATACGCTCGAACGCGGCACAGATTCGGTCATCATCAACCATCTGTTGATCGACCCGGATACGTTCGTTGTAACGCAACAGGTGGGGCGAGGTGTAACAGCCGGTGCGATACCCGGCGGCCTGAAGAACGGCCTCGGCGAAGGCGACACTGGAGCCCTTTCCATTGCTGCCGGCGACCGTCAGGACCGGCGCATCCAGCGACGGTTTGCCCAGTCGTCCCCAGACCAGGCTGACACGTTCCAGGCCCAGACTGACCTGCTTGGGATTCAAGCCTGTCTGCCAATCCAACCAAGCGGCCAGCGACCGGAATCTCATCCTTTACCCTGCTTGTCCGAAAGAGGACCCGCTCGCCGCATACAGGCTATGGATCCGTATAGCGGTCGCGGCACGCGCTAGCTGCGCTTTCCACCTGCAATCATGCTCAGCAGATTCGCCAGGCGGTCACGCATCTCGCGGCGGTCGATAATCATGTCGATGGCACCGTGTTCCAGCAGGAATTCACTGCGCTGGAAACCCTCGGGCAGCGTTTCGCGCACCGTCTGTTCGATCACACGTGGACCCGCAAAGCCGATCAGGGCGCCGGGTTCGCCGACATTGATGTCTCCCAGCATGGCAAAGCTGGCGGACACGCCCCCCATGGTCGGATCGGTCATCACCGAGATGAAAGGCAGACCACGACCGGACATCCGTTTCAGGGCCGCCGAGGTCTTGGCCATCTGAAACAATGAGAACAGAGACTCCTGCATGCGTGCGCCGCCACTGGCGGCAAAACAGACCATCGGGCAGCGCCGCTCGATGGCGACATTCACCCCCCGGACAAAACGTTCGCCGACCACGGAGCCCATGGAACCGCCCATGAAACCGAATTCGAACGCGGCCGCCACCAGGTCTCGCCCTTTCAACTGGCCACGCATCACCACCAGGGCATCCTTCTCGCCGGTCTTTTTCTGCGCCGCGCTGATGCGCTCCTTGTATCTCTTGCTGTCTTTGAATCGGAGCGGATCACTGGATTCGAGTTCCGCGCCGATCTCTTCACGCGGTTCGGGGTCGAGAAACAGGTCGAGACGGCGACGTGCATCGATGCGGTTGTGGTGTCCGCACTTGGGACAGACCTCCAGGTTACGCTCCATCTCGGCCCGATAGAGGACCGCGCTGCAGCTGGGACACTTGGTCCAAAGCCCCTCTGGCACACCTTTCTTGTTCCCGCCCTCAATCCGGATGCGGCTGGGTATCAAGTTCTCAAACCAGCTCATGCGATTCCCCGTTTCTTACCTCGCGCAATTTTAGCCTGCATGCGGCCCCAACGCGAACGAGATAACGCCCGCAGGCGCCGCGGATCTGATCGAATACGCCGCCATCGGCCTCAGCGTCCAGGTGCAGGCCCAATCGCCAAGGGCATGGGCAAACAGGGAGCAACTGAGGGCACCCGGCGAGCCTTAATCAAGCGGCATCCATCGCCGTGCGCATCTCGCTCAACAGACCTTTGATCTCGTCGATGGCCCTTTCCGGCTGATCCAGATTGGATTCGATGCGCGAAACCAGGGCACTGCCGACCACCACCGCATCGGCAAACGTCGACATGGCCGCTGCTGTCTGCGGATCCTTTATGCCAAATCCGACGCCGACCGGCAGTTCTGTGCAGCTGCGAATCTCGGCCAGCTTCTCACGGACGCTTTCCAGCGAGAGGTTTGCCGCCCCCGTCACACCCTTTACCGAGACGTAATAAACAAATCCGCTGGCAGCGGCGACGATACGTTCGATGCGCGCGCGGTGGCTGGTCGGGGCCAGCAGGAAGATGGGGTCGATTCCCCTGGATTTCATGGCGGGCACAAAAGTTCCGCCCTCTTCCGGCGGGATATCGACGGTCAATACGCCATCAACACCGGCCGCCGAGGCGGCTTCCGCGAAGGCTTCGTAGCCCATGACCTCCAGCGGATTGAGGTAGCCCATCAGTACCACCGGCGTGGTCTGGTTGGTCTCGCGAAAACCGCGCACCATGGCGAACACGTCGTGCAGCGAAGTGTGATGCATGAGCGCCCGTTCGCTCGCCCTTTGTATCACGGGCCCATCGGCCATCGGATCCGAGAAAGGCACCCCCAGTTCGATGATGTCGGCCCCGGCCTCTACCAGGGCATGCATCAGCGGCACCGTGAACTCGAGGTTGGGGTCACCCGCTGTGACAAATGGGATCAGGGCCTGTCGGCCCTGATCACGCAAAGTGGCAAAAACTCCGGCGATCCGGCTCATATATCCAATCCTTCCCGTGCCGCCACGGTATGCATGTCCTTGTCGCCCCTGCCCGAGAGGTTGAGCAACAAAATCTTATCCTTGTCCATTCCGGGTGCCATCTTTATCGCCTGGGCAATGGCGTGGCTGGATTCCAGCGCTGGAATGATGCCCTCTATCCGGGTCAGGCGATGGAAGGCATCGAGCGCCTCGTCGTCCGTAACGGCCACATAATTGGCCCGCCCGCTGTCCTTCAACCAAGCGTGTTCGGGCCCGACACCGGGATAATCCAGACCGGCAGAGATAGAGTGCGTCTCTATGATCTGGCCATCACGATCCTCCATCAGGTAGGTGCGGTTGCCGTGCAGAACGCCCGGGGTACCTGCACACAAGGGCGCCGCATGATTGCCGGTATCGAGCCCGTCACCGGCGGCCTCCACCCCCCACATCGCCACGTCTTCATCTTCGAGGAAGGGATAGAAGAGACCGATCGCGTTCGAACCGCCGCCGACGCAGGCAATCAGCGCATCCGGCAGACGCCCGGTCATTGTCTGGATCTGTTCTCGCGCCTCGCGACCGATGACCGCCTGGAAATCTCGCACCATGGCCGGATAAGGGTGCGGACCCGCGACAGTACCGATGATGTAGAAGGTGTTGTCGACATTGGTCACCCAGTCACGCATGGCTTCATTGAGCGCGTCTTTCAGGGTCTTGGAACCCGAGGAGACCGAACGCACCTCGGCGCCGAGCAGGCGCATACGGTAGACGTTGGCCTCCTGGCGGGCGACGTCCACCTCGCCCATGTAGACCACGCATTCGAGCCCGAGACGGGCCGCCACCGTTGCCGAGGCAACCCCGTGCTGACCTGCACCGGTCTCGGCGATGATGCGGGTCTTGCCCATGCGCCTGGCCAGCAGCGCCTGACCGATCGTGTTGTTGATCTTGTGCGCCCCGGTGTGATTGAGGTCCTCACGCTTCAGATAGATCTGGGCGCCGCCCAGTTCGCGGCTGAGACGCTCGGCATGATAGATCGGTGACGGCCTGCCGACATAGTGCTTAAAATCGGCATCCAACTCTGCCTGGAAGGCCGGATCCTGCATGTACTTCTCGTACGCCACCCGCAGTTCATCGAGCGGCTCCATCAGCGTTTCGGCGACGAAAATCCCGCCATAGGGTCCAAAATGACCTTCTGCATTCGGCAATTCGGTCAGACGGGTCTTATTGCTCTGCACTTCGCACCTCTTCAATGAAGGTCTTAATTTTCTGCGGATCCTTGATGCCTTTCTCGGCCTCGACACCGCCGCTGACATCGACCGCAAAGGGTCGCACCCGACAAACCGCGTCACCGACATTGCGCGCATCCAGCCCTCCGGCCAGCACGATCCTCGGCGCCAAGTCGCGCGGAATCCGGTCCCAATCGAAGGTCTCGCCGGTACCGCCAGGCACACCCGGGCGGTAAGCGTCCAACAGCAGACCACGACCGGAGGCAAACTCGGTCTGTGCCGCCAACAGATCAGTCTCGGGCTTCACCCGCACAGCCCTGATCCAGGGGCGCCGGTGCTGCCCACAGTAGTCGGCACATTCCTGACCATGGAACTGCAGCAGATCCACCCCGACCCTATCAACGACCTCGGCGATCACGTCCGATTCGGCATTGACAAACAGGGCCACGGTAGTCACGAACGGCGGCAAACGACAGGCGATCGCCGCTGCGCGTTCAATCGCCACGCAGCGTGGACTGGGTTCGTAGAAAACGAAACCGATGGCATCTGCACCGAATTCGACCGCTGCCTCGGCATCCTGCTCGCGGGTGATGCCGCAAATTTTAACCCGGGTTCGCATGCCGCCGCATTATGACCGAAAAGGAAATCATTATAACGCCGGGCGGGCAGAGGTTTGTCCCGGTCAGGAGGATTCGCCGGTCGGCACCAGGGAAACGGGCGGAGGCTCCGGCATCTGGTATTCATCAGGATACCAGACCCGCGCAAAATAAAGACCGTCCGGTGGCGCCGTCACACCGCCCCGGGTTCGGTCACACAGGCCGAGTACCTCGGCAGCCCATTCCTGCGGCTTGTCACCACGCCCGATGGCCGTCAATACACCCGCAATGTTGCGGATCATGTGATGCAGAAAGGCATTCGCATGCACCCGAAGTTCGATCAACTCGCCATGCCGGATCACTTCGAGGCTGTGCAGGGTGCGCACCGGACTCTTTGCCTGGCAACCCAGGGCACGATAACTGGAAAAATCATGGGTACCGACGAGGGCCTGCCCCGCAAGGTGCATCCGTTCGAGATCCAGCGGACGGTGTATCCAGGTGACCCGGCCGGCAAACAGCGCGCTGCGCGTCGGCCGGTTCAGGATCAGATAACGATAACTGCGCGCCTGAGCCGAGAAACGCGCGTGAAAACTGTCATCCACCACCCGCGCCCAGCTGACCGCCACATCATCGGGAAGATTGGCGTTGGCCCCCAGCACCCAGTTGCGTGGCTGACGTGCGGCCTCGGTATCGAAATGAACGACCTGTCCGACCGCATGCACCCCGGTATCGGTTCGACCGGCGCAACTGACTCGCACCGGGTGTGCTGCCACCCGCTGCAATGCGGCCTCCAGTTCACCCTGTACGGTGCGCACACCGTGACGTTGCAGCTGCCAACCTTTAAAGCCGCTGCCGTCATATTCGATACCAAGAGCAATGCGCATAAAAACAAGGGCGCCTTACGGCGCCCTGCTGCCAGAAAGGAAATTCAGGCTCGCCGGATCAGGCGAGGTTGGAGAGGAGCGTTTCGGCATCACCACGCTGTGACTGGGTACCCTCGGCCACCACCTCTTCGAGGATGGCACGCGCTCCGTCTTCATCACCCATCTCGACGTAGGCACGCGCGAGATCGAGTTTCGTGGCCACCTCCTCCTCGTCCACTGGCTCGGCGGCCGGCGGTGCAGCAACATCACCCATGTCCAAGACATCGGCACCGCCATCTTCGCCGCTTGCGGTGTCGAATGCCGTGTCCAGATTGAGTGGCTGGTCCAGGCCTTCAGGGGCAACGAATCCGCTGTCTTCTTGCACAAGACCGAGGCTGGCTGGCGGTTCAACGGCATCTTTTGCTGCATTGCCATCGACCACCGACAGGTCACTCAACTCGTCCAGCTGTGCCTGCAGTTCATCCGCACTGAATTCCGAATCGAGACCCAGCGTCGAATCCTCAATGTCGACGGCCGCCTCGGCCTCGGCCATCATGCTGTCGAGGTCGAGGGAGTCGGAGATGGTGTCTTCGCTCTCCGATGATGCACTTTCAACCTCAACCTTGGGCAGCTCAACGTCCAGAGCCTCCAGTTCATCCAGCTTGATCGGCTCCGGCAATTCGGGCTCGGCGATCGCATTGACCAGACCCGACGGTTCATCGAGATCCAGGGTGATCGACACCTCGGAAGGGGCATCAAAATCGTCTTCCGAACGGCTTTCTTCATCGAATTCGGACGTGAGCTCGGACAATTCCAGATCGTCCAGTGCCAGGGTATCGTCGTCGACGGGGGTTGCCGTGGCGGCCAGGGCCTGTGCAGTTTCATCTGCACCCGCGACCTCTTCATCAAGACTGGCGTCCTCATTGAGCGCAAAAAGCGAATTCTCGGGAGCCAGTTCCCGCCCCATATCCTGGGCACGCGTCCAGGCGGCTTCGTCTACTGTGTCCTGGCCGCTGTCGACCATCTCCTGGGCTAGAGCGGCGAAGGCACCGGCATTCCTTGTTGCGTAGTGAACCTCGAGCAGCTTGTGCTTGAGCGCAAGCCGATCAGGGTCGCGACTCATGGCCTGTTGCAGCATCTCTTCGGCCTGCTGGTATCGACCATACGCGATATAGACATCGGCCTCAGATACCGGATCCACTTCGCCGGTTTCATCCTGCAGCGAATTGATATCGCTAGGCGAAAATTCGTCCAGGAAAGAGCTGTCAGGCAGATCGCTGAGCGCCTCGGAATCCAGCCCCGGCTCGTCCACCGCAGGGACCTCCGGCTCAACCACTGCGGTCTCCGCAACGGCTCCTGCGCCGGCACCGGCCAGCAACGGCTCGGTCTCTTCTTTCTTGCGCCGGCCACGGGTGGCCAGCCAACCCAACAATGCCAGCAGAGAAACCCCACCAACAGCTACCGGTACGATATTCTGCTCCACCATCCGCATTATCGGATGGACGGAAACCGGATCAGCTGCGGCCGGTTCTGCCGTCGCGGCGGCAACCGGCTCTGTGGCCGGCTCCTGCTCGGTTACGACCGGCTCGGACGGTGCCGGCTCGCTCGGCGCCTCGACAGCGGTTACCACCGAATCTGCAGGCGCAACCGGGGTTAAGCTCTCGGCGGCCGGCTCTCCTTCGATGACAATCTCGGCATCACCGGCATCCTGGCCAACGACAATCTCATCTGCTGCGGCCTCGATCACCGCCTCCGCCGCCGCACCCTCAACGATCAGTTCGGGACCTGTCCGGGGGGTAGCCTCGAGGGTCTGAGACTCTTCCAAGCCCGCACCCAGGACGATTGCGTCCGGGTCAATCTGAGGCGCGATATCTTCGATACGGTAGTCTTCTTCCATGGCCACCGCTTCGATGGCTTCTTCGGGGGAAGCAACCGCCTGCTCCTCAGTGACAACGACCTCGGCCTGTTCTGCGGTTTCACCAACAGGTGCAATATCCTCCGCCGTAGCCTCCGGCTGCATTTCAGTGGCGGTCTCTGTGACCGCTGATTCACCCGTAACCAGCCGATCCTGGAACTGGGCCAGCTGATCGTCCTTCAGGCTGAGCAGTTTCTGCATATTCTCAAGACGCACCTGCAGATCATCCACCT
>CAZCDY010000072.1:13660-18241 GCA_964497145.1 uncultured Gammaproteobacteria bacterium | reverse complement strand
TGTTGTACCCCAATGACGCCAACGAGAACGGCAAGCAGCTGCGCCTGCGCCAGCAGTACTTCCTTACCTCGGCAAGCCTGCAGGACGTGTTCCGCCAGTGGGGCGACCGGCCACTGTCAGAATTTGCCGACGGCAACGTCTTCCAGCTCAATGACACCCACCCGAGTATCGCCGTGGCAGAGATGATGCGCATCCTGATGGATGACGGAGACAAGCGGCTGGAATGGAACCGGGCCTGGGATATCACGACGCGTTGCATGGCCTATACCAACCATACCCTGCTGCCGGAGGCGCTGGAACGCTGGCCGGTACGCCTGTTCGAGAACATGCTGCCGCGCCTGCTCGAGATCATCTACGAGATCAATGCGCGTTTTCTCGCCAGCGTGCGGCAACGCTGGCCGGGCGATACCGCGCGGATCCGCCGTATGTCGCTGATCGAGGAGGGCCCCGACCCCCAGGTCAGGATGGCCTGGCTGGCGATCGTCGGCAGTTTTTCCGTCAACGGCGTCGCGGCCCTGCACTCGGACCTGCTCAGCCAGGGCCTTTTCAAGGACTTCTACGAACTCTGGCCGGAGAAATTCAACAACAAGACCAACGGCGTCACGCCGCGCCGCTGGCTGGCACTGGCAAATCCCGAACTGGCCGGTCTGCTGACCGAGAAGATAGGCGACGGCTGGCAGGCCGACCTGGGCCGACTGTCCACCATGCGTCCCTGGGCGGAAAATGGAGACACGGCATTCATACAGCGCTGGAGGGAGATACGGCTGCACAACAAACAACGGCTGGCCAAGCTGGTAAAAGAGGCCACCGGCGTCACCTTCGCGCCTGATGCGTTGTTCGACATCCAGGTCAAACGAATCCACGAATACAAGCGGCAGTTGCTCAACGTGCTGCACATCGTGCATCTGTACAACCGCATACGCAAAGGCGATACAGCCAACTGGGTCAAGCGCTGTGTCCTGATCGGCGGCAAGGCCGCACCCGGGTATCAGCGGGCGAAGGAAATCATCAAACTGATCAACAACGTCGGCTCGGTGGTCAACAACGACCCGGCGGTCGGCGACCGACTCAAGGTGGTGTTCCTGCCCAATTACGGCGTATCCAAGATGATGCAGATCTGCCCGGCCGCAGACCTTTCCGAGCAGATATCCACGGCGGGCAAAGAGGCCTCGGGCACCGGCAACATGAAATTCATGATGAACGGCGCCATCACCATCGGCACCTATGACGGCGCCAATATCGAGATCATGGATGCAGTGGGGGAAGAAAACTTTTTCCTGTTCGGCCTGGATGCCGACGAGGTGAAGGCATTGCGCGGCAACTACCGGCCGCAGCAGTACATCGCGGCCGACCCGGATCTCGCTGACGTCATCAGCCTGCTCGAAAGCGACCACTTCAGCGGCATGGAGCCGGGCCTGTTCCGCGGTCTGATCGACAGCATGACGAGCCCGCACGATCCCTGGGTGACCCTCGCCGACTTCCGCAGTTATGTCGACGCCCAGCAACGCGCCGAAGCTGCATGGCGGGACCAGGAGAACTGGACCCGGATGAGCATCCGCAACTGTGCGGCCAGCGGCGGATTCTCGACCGACCGGACCATCGCTGAATACAACAGCGACATCTGGAAACTGCAGCCGCTCGCGGACACGGATAGCATCTGAGCCACCGTTATCTGCCGGGCCAGGACACGATCACATCGGGTGCGCCATTTGCTGTCCCGCAAGCTGAAACTTGAGGGTCTCGGTCTTTTCACCGCCGAGCAGCCGATCGCGCTTTAAAGTCACCTCGACATCGCTACCCGGCTGCTTGTCCATCATCGCTATCTTGACGTCGGCGAAGTGCCTTATCGGTTGACCGTTGATCGCCATTATCCTGTCACCCTTTTCCACACCGGCGGCCTTTGCCGGGCTACCGTGGCTGAAGCCATCGACGAAGACACCTTCCTCCCGGTTATCCAGCATCACCCGCATAAGACCGGCCGGCGGCAGTGACTGTTCATTGGCTAGCACCAGGTAGTCGGCGGTATTGAACATCCTGGACGCCGGCTGGAAGCTGGCGATAGTCTTGCCCCGGATTCCGGTGCGCCGGGTAACCCGGTTAGGGATTCCGCTTCTCCCGCCGACATGCCCCTTGCCGGCAAGCACGAGGATGCGCCCGTCGGGATTGCTGTTGAGATACTCGGCAACGTGCTGGGCCATGGTCTCGTCCCAGGTCAGCTGAACCTCGACAAAACGCTCGAACGCGCCGTCATCCGAATCCTGCCGCCTGGACTCGTGCGCCTTGAACATCTCGCGCAGCTTGTCTTCGTAGTCCTTGTCGTTGACATCGTAACTGTCGGGCAACTCCGCACGCAGTTCCTTGGGCAGGCTGTTGATCCCCGACCGGCGGATCCCGCCGGTCAGTTCCTGCGAGGCATTCAGGGCAATGATTGGGATACCCTTGTCGCGGGCGAACGCAATGATCGGCCGGTACAGCCGGTAGTCAAACCGCCAGCGCTGGTAATACTCCGTCCGGCGCAACATCTCGGCCTCATCGATCTCTCCGGCCAGGTAGCTGTCCAGGACGGGCTGAAAACGGGCCTGGAACCACTCCACCCCGAGTGCCAGCCCCTCCGGGTCGGACGCCATGTCGCGCAGCACCTCGAGTTGCAACAGGTGGTCAGCGTAAGCCGTGTGCGTCTCGCCCACATACAGCAGGCGCTCGGAACGCAGCTTGGCCATTATTTGCTGTAGGGTTACGGCTTTCTCCGTTTGCACGACAATCGGGACCATCACCGGAAATTCTTCATCTGCAACAGCATTGGACATTATGAGCAATCCGCCCCAGAGACCGGCCGCGATCACACCACCCGCTTTGATTGCGGCCTGTCTTGCCCTCTGCCTGGTATTCATCTGTTCACCTCTGTTGGCGTCAAGCGCGAGTCTGGCACATGACATGTCGGTTGAATTGCATCCGGATTCCGGGGAAATCACGGTCGAGGACGAAATCCGGATTGACCAGAATACGTCGGTGTTCGAGTTCGTGCTCAACGCCGGCCTGTCCGTGGAAACCGGGTCCGGCAGCATCGAGACATTGAAGACGTCTGCCGACGGCCTGCGCACCGCCTATCGCGTCAACCTAGAGACACCCGGCAGGGTGCTTAAGTTGCATTACCGCGGTCGTCCCCTGTTTGCCACCCGGCGTTCACTGGGCGGCATGCCCCAGGGCATAGTCTCCACACAGGGTGTCTATCTCGACGGCGCATCGGCCTGGTACCCCCTGTTCGACAGCGACTTCACTGCGCTGTCGCTGTCGGTGAAGCTACCAGACCAGTGGCAAAGCGTCAGCATCGGCAAACGCAGTGAACACGACGGCAGGGTGACCTGGACGACAGACCGGCCGCACGACGACCTCTACCTGTTGGCAGGCCCATTCACCCGCCACATACGTCAGCATGACGGGATCGATCTCTCGGTCTGGCTGCTGGAGGACGACCCGGCGCTGGCCGCAAATTACCTCGACCTGATGGGCGCTTACATCGACCACTACAGCCGCCTGATCGGCGACTACCCCTATGCCAAGTTCGCGGTGGTGGAGAATCGCTGGCAGACCGGGTTCGGGATGCCTTCATTCACCTTGCTCGGCTCGCGCGTGATGCGCCTGCCCTTTATCCCATACACCTCGCTACCGCACGAGATTCTGCATAACTGGTGGGGCAACGGCGTATGGATCGATTACGAAAACGGCAACTGGAGTGAGGGCCTGACCGCCTACCTCGCTGACCACTGGATGAAGGAGCGGGACGGCAAGGGCAGCCAATACCGTCTCAAGGCCCTGCAGCGCTACAGCAACTTCGCCGCCGCGGGCCGCGACATGCCCCTGCTGGAGTTCGTCAGCCGGCACAGCGATGCCAGCCAGTCGATCGGCTACAGCAAGTCGCTGATGCTGTTTCATATGCTGCGTCGTGCCCAGGGCGATGCTGAATTCGTTGCCGGGCTGCAGCGCCTGTGGCATAAACACCGCTATTCGCGCGTCGGCTTCAGACAGGTGCTTGAGACCATTGCCGGGCAGGACGAATCCCTTGCGGCGCGCTTCCAGCCATGGCTGGAGAGGGAAGGCGCCCCCCGGCTGCGACTGGAGGGGGTAGAGGTGTCGCCCACAGAAAACGGATACCGCCTGGAACTGGTCGTCGAGCAGGACCAGGACCCGCCCTTCGTCTTCGACCTGCCGGTCGCGGTCACCGTGGAAGGGGAGGATACGGCCCGGGTCTCGAAGGTGCGGATCGAGCAGGATCGCAACAGGTTCGAACTGACCATCCCCAGCCGACCGCTACGCATCGATATCGACCCGGCATACGACGTCCTGCGCTACCTCGATCCCTCCGAGCAGCCACCGGCCCTCAACCGACTGTTCGGCGGCGACAGCCGGTTGGTGCTCCCGAGCGCCGCACCAAAGCCGATGATGGAAGCCTGGCAGGCCCTGGCGAGGCAGTGGCAGAAGCGCTACCCCGGGCTGCAGACGGTAAGCGACAAGGACGCCGGCGGTCTCGACCCGCAGGCCAACCGCATCGTGCTGGGATGGGACAATCGTTTGTTCGATGGC
>CAZCDY010000072.1:0-13641 GCA_964497145.1 uncultured Gammaproteobacteria bacterium | reverse complement strand
AAGGGGTCAGTACCGGCTTCATCGGCGCGGACAGCATTCAGGCGGTGCAGGCCCTGGCGCGTAAACTGCCCCACTACGGCAGCTACGGCCGGCTCGTATTCGATGCCGATAGCGGAAGGAACGCGGTGAAAGACAGCCTCAGCTCGCCCCATTCGCAGCTCACCCGGCAGCTTGGCGAAACCGCTGTGCCGCTGCGGCTGCCAGCACCCGAGGCGCTGGCAGCGGATTAGCCGGGATGCCGGGGCGTTTCGCGGTCGCGGTCGCGGTAGAAGGCCAGACCGGTGACACAGACATCGGCCGAGAATTCGCGACCGATGGCAACGATGCCGACCCGCTTCAGCCTCTCTGGACGCAGTGTCGAGCCTGTCTTGTACGGCTCGAACCCCGAAAATGGCAGGCGCACGGCGGACCAGGCCGTGCCCGCGGAAAATCCGCTGCGATAGGACTGCCAGGGTAGCCATAGATCGCTGCTGCGCAAGTGCACGTTGTATTCCTCACCATTGCCGAGAACCTGCAGCTCGACCCCGTCATAGTCCGCGGCCCGAGCGGCGACCGCCTTGTCCAGATCCAGTGCGATCTGGATGAACCCGCCGTTATTGGCCGTGCTGACATCACCCGCGAGGCAGACACAGGCCCTCCCCTCGCGCTCCACGTGCTGCATCGCGCCTGTAGAGACGCCGCCCATAACGCCATCCGTCACGAGGCGCCAGCCGTCCGCCGGAATCATCAGGGTGTCGGTCTGCCCGGCCGAGTGCGTGGTTCCAGTGAATGCCATAACAGCGCCCAGACAGGCCCGGATCAGTGCCTGCACGGCGGCGACCCTGTTGAAGTGAGAATGAACATGCCCGGAAGATGACGCCGAACGGTCGGCGAATCAAGACAGCGAAACCACGTAATCTGCATGGCCGGCGCCGAAGACCCCGTTGCCGATGACTCAGCGACCGGGACCTTGACCCTCACACAGAGCGACATCCGGCGACTCCAGCGGCTCAGGACCATGAGCAAAGACCTCGATCGTACCCTGTTCGCACTGACGACAGCTCGAGCCACAGCCGCCCTGCGGCCGGTATCGGTGCACCAGGCCCTTGCGCTGCAGCGTATCCAGCATACTGCGTACCGCATCGGGCGAAGAGCCCACCGCGGCGGCAACCTCGCCCAGGCTGGCGACCTTGTGCGCGGCGAGAAACTCGAGAATCCGCCCCAGGATCATCGTTCCGCCCAGTCGAGCGCATCAGTGCCCCGGCCGCCGCGCATGGCCCAGAGCCTCAGGCCGGCAATGGTGAGCGCCAGGACCAGCGACAGGCCGACTATCCAGGCCAAAGAGCTTTGCGGGTGCGCACTGTAGGTAGCCAGTTGGTAAAAAAGGGTCGCCGTGAAATAGGCCACACCCGTCGTCCAGGCCGCCACGAACGCCGCCCAGGCAGCGCCGGTTTCGCGCCGGATCACGCCTATGGTGGCCACGCAGGGGAAATACAGCAGGATGAACAGCAGGTAGGCGAAGGCGCCAATCTGGCCGTCAAAGCGCGCGTGCATGGCGCCGAACACCGCATCGTTGACGCCGTGTGCGGCCGATTTCGGTTCACCCACGCTGCCGAATCCGAGCGGATCCAGCAGGGCCTGCGAGAGGTCCGACAGGTTGGCCGGCACCGTGGCGGCTGCATCGCGCAGACTCTGTTCCAGATCGAACGGCGGCGCATCGTCAGGGTTCGCACCCTGGTTCGCGATGCTGGTGTAGAGATTGTCGAGCGTCCCGACCACGACCTCTTTGGCCAGTATCCCCGAGAACACGCCGACCACCGCCGGCCAGTTGTCTTCGCGCAACCCCATCGGTGCGAAAAGCGGTGTCACCGCGCGCGCGGTCTCACTCAGCACCGAGTGTTCGCTGTCCTCATTGCCGAAAGAGCCATCGGTACCCAGCGAATTGAGCAGGTTCAGCGCGATGACCATGACCACGATCACCTGTCCGGCCTCTTTGACGAACAGACGGACGCGATCCCAGGCGCGCAACAAGACGCCGCGCAGGGTCGGCACATGATAGGGCGGCAGTTCCATCATGAACCCGCTGCTGGTGCCGGGCAGCAGCGACTTCTTCATCATCAGGCCGGTCAGGATGGCCACAGCGATACCCGTCAGGTAGAGCGCGAAAACCACATTCTGACCGGAGCTCGGAAAGAAGGCCGCGGCGAAAAGGGCGTACACCGGCAGCCGGGCACCGCAGGACATGAAGGGGTTCATCAGTATGGTGAGTTTACGCTCGCGCTCGTTCTCCAGTGTCCGCGTGGCCATGATCGCCGGCACATTGCAGCCGAATCCGACGATCAGCGGCACGAAGGCCTTGCCCGGCAGGCCGATGGCACGCATCGACCGGTCCATCACGAAGGCGGCACGCGCCATGTAGCCCGAGTCCTCGAGAACAGACAGGAACAGATACAGGGCGGTGATGATCGGGATGAAGGTGGCCACCACCTGCAGGCCGGCGCCGGCGCCATCGGCCAGCAAAACCCGCAACCACCCCGGACCACCGGCAGCGGAGATCAATTCGCCCAGCCCTTCGACGAAAAACGCACCGGCGACGCCGTCGAAGAAATCGATGAAAGCGCCACCGACGTTGATGGTGAACAGAAACATCAGATACATCACCGCCAGGAACAGCGGGATACCGGTCCAGCGACCCAGCACCACGCGGTCGATGCGATCGCTGAGCGTCCGCTTCAGGCTTGGCGATTGCTGGGCCACCGCATGTGCCAGGGTATGCGCATGGGTGTAACGGCTGTCGGCGATCGCCAGCTCGATGTCCTTGCCGTATCTTTCCTCGACCCATTGCCGCACCTGGTCGGCGGCTTCCCGCATCTCGTCCGAAGGCTCTTCGTCACTGTCACCCTCCAGGATCTTCAACGCCAACCAGCGCCGGTTGGCCTGATCGGCATCCCGCAGCAACGGCTGTAGGCGCAAGATCGCCTGCTCCACTGCCTCATCCAGCGCCAGCGGAAAGCCGGGCGGATGACGTTCGTCGGCGACCTCGAGCATGCGCGCCTGCAACTCGCTCAGACCTTCACCCGTGGTCGCAACGATGGGGACAACCGGACAGCCCAGCCGACTGGCAAGGGCCTCCACGTCGATGCGAATGCCGCGTTTGCGCGCAACATCCATCATGTTCAGGGCAATCACCAGGGGCACGCCCATCTCGAGCAACTGCACGGAGAAGTAGAGATTGCGCTCCAGGTTGGCGGCATCGACGACGTTCAGAACCAGGTCCGCTTCGCGCGACAACAGGTAGTCCCGCGTGACGCACTCATCCAGCGAAGCCGCGTCGAAGGAATAGATACCCGGCAGGTCAACCACGCTGATATCGCGCCCGTCAATCCGGCAACGGCCGAGTTTGCGCTCGACTGTGACACCCGGCCAGTTGCCGGTTTTCTGCCGAATCCCCGTCAGCGCATTGAACAGCGCCGATTTTCCGCAGTTCGGATTACCCGCGACGGCAATGGTGAGCGGTCGGCGCCGATCGGCTGCGACCTTGCCGTCGGCCGCGTGCATCACTCCAGCACCTCGGCATAGAGCTTGTGAGCCACACCCTCACCCAGTGCCACACGGTTGCCACCGCGCGCGAGAACCACGCCGCCCGGGCGCCGCTGCACCAGCTCCGCCTCACCGCCGACACTCAGGCCGAGAGCCAGCAGCCGGCGCTTCAGGCGGCGGCCGCCATCAACCCGGACCAGGCGCATACGCTGCCCTACAGCCAAATCGACGAGAGGAACGACCTGCGACACGGGGACCGCCTTTAATGATAATGATTCGCAACAAGTTTCATCCTACAACGACTTAGAATATCAGTAAACACTAAATCGTAAATACACTGCGGCGGATCAGACCCCGTATTCGGCGCTTCCAACGCCTGCGCCGATCCCGGGCCCTCCGAGGTCCCTCAACGCAAGGGCGACGACTCGGCGTGTGTCGGCTTCATTCGGCTTCGATCCCTGCCGGCGTTCATGCGATCATCGGCGCCCGGCGTCAGCGTTGTAACCAGGAACCATGCAAAACCTAGCCCCCCTGAATCTGGCAGCAGTGGATGTCATGCACGTCGTGCCGCTGCTTGTGGCGTTCGCGCTGGGTCTGGTCGCCAGGATGGCTGGTCTGCCCCCCCTGATCGGTTTCCTGGCAGCAGGCTTCCTGCTCGGCGCGATGGGCATGCAGAACACCCTGCTGCTGCAGGAGATTGCGGATCTGGGCGTAACCCTGCTGCTGTTCACCATCGGCCTGAAACTGCATCTGAAAGATCTCGCCGCACCGGTGGTCTGGCTTACCGCCAGCGTGCACATGCTGTTGATCACCCTGGTCGTGACCCTGCTGGTGCTGCTTCTCGGCTTGCTGGGACTTGGCCTGTTTTCCTACATCTCGCCGGGCACGGCAGTGCTGATCGGCTTTGCGCTGAGTTTTTCCAGCACGGTGTTCGCAGTCAAGATTTTCGAGGCACGCGGTGAGATGGAGGCGATCCACGGCCGGACCGCTATCGGCGTGCTGATTGTCCAGGACATCTTCGCCGTCGTTTTCATCGCTGCGTCTGACGGCAAGATCCCCAGCCTCTGGGCCCTGCTGTTGATAGGCCTGATCCCGCTTCGCCCCCTGCTTTTCAAGATCCTGGAAAAGGTCGGTCACGGGGAACTGCTGATCCTGATGGGCTGGATATTGCCGTTGGCCGGGGCAGCCTTGTTCGAGTCGGTCGGCATCAAGGCAGACCTCGGCGCACTCGCGCTGGGGATACTGCTGGCCGGGCATGCCAAGACCAAGGAGCTGGCCAAGGCACTGCTAGGCTTCAAGGACCTGTTTCTTATCGGCTTCTTCCTCACCATCGGCCTGTCGAGCGGGATCAGCTGGGCCGCATTCGGCACCGCATTGCTGCTGGTCACGCTGATCGTTCCGATCAAGACGGCACTTTATTTCCTGCTCATGACGCGCCAGCGCATGCGCGCACGCAGCGCGACCCTGGCCTCCCTCGGCCTGACCAACTTCAGTGAATTCGGTCTGATCGTCGGCGCCATCGGCGTGAGTCATGCGTGGCTGGACTATGACTGGCTCTCGATACTGGCACTCAGCGTGGCGATCAGCTTCCTGCTGGCGGCGCCCCTCAATGCCGTGTCGAAGCGCCTGTACCAGCGTTGGCGCCACCCCCTGCACCGCTTCGAGACCAGAAAGCGTCTGCCCGGTGATGAGGTGATCCGCGCAGGCAAGGCCCAGGTGGTCGTATTCGGCATGGGCCGCGTGGGCACCGGGGCCTACGACTATCTGCGGTCGCAATGGGGTGACGTGGTGCTGGGTGTGGACGTCAACGAAGACTACATCGAACGGCATCGCGCCGAGGGACGCAACGTGACCCTCGGCGATGCGACCGATGCCGACTTCTGGGCCCGCGCCGAACGCAGCGGCCACATCAAGCTCGCAGTCCTCGCATTTGCCGATCATGCCTCGAACATGATGGTCGTCACACTGCTGCGCGAACAGGGCTTTGATCTCGAACTCGCGTCGATCGCGCAGTACCCTGACCACGAAGAGGCACTGCGCGAGGCAGGCGTGGGTACCGTGTTCAATTTTTACGCCAATGCCGGCAAAAGCTTCGCCGAACAGGTCGCCGAGGCATTCGGTGACCGCATGGAAAGGGTCCCGGAGTCGACGGTATAGAACGACGGAACACATGGCACGGGCGTGGCAGCGGAATACGTGTTACAGTGCGGGGCTAACAGCGCACATCGGTCTGCGCCTTGTTTGACGTCCACGCTTCCGTGGCACGACTGACTCCACACCCCTCGACCGCGTCAGGCTGCAAGCCTGTGTGGGTGTCTCAGGAAAATATTATCCATGTCGTTTGAATCTCTCGGCCTTTCGGCTGAACTTTTGCGCGCGCTCTCCGAAGAGGGCTATACCAATCCCACCGCCATTCAGAAGGCCGCCATTCCGGTCGTCCTGGAGGGCCGCGATGTGCTTGCCGCGGCGCAGACAGGTACCGGCAAGACCGCCGGTTTCACCCTGCCCCTGCTGCAACGCCTTACACTCAACAGCGATCGAGACAACAGGCCCAACCAGCCCCGCGCCCTGATCCTGACCCCGACCCGCGAACTGGCAGCGCAGGTCGCCGAGAGCGTGACCACCTATGGCCGCCACCTGAGTCACAGTTCGTCCGTGATCTTCGGAGGCGTCAAGATCAATCCGCAGATCGCCGCACTGCGCAAGGGTGTGGACATCCTGATCGCCACACCAGGCCGTCTGCTCGACCATGTGCAGCAGCGCACGCTCGATCTGTCAAAGATCGAGATCCTGGTCCTGGACGAGGCCGACCGCATGCTGGATATGGGCTTCATACACGATATCCGCAAGGTCCTGGCTCTGCTGCCGGAAAAGCGCCAGACCCTGCTGTTCTCGGCCACCTTCTCCAACGAGATCCGGGCCCTGGCCGACAAGCTGCTGGACAGCCCGGTCCCGGTCGAGGTCGCCGCACGCAACTCGGCGGTAGAGTCGGTGGCCCAGGTCGTCCATCCGGTCGACAAGGCACGCAAGCGTGAGTTGCTGTCCTTCCTGATCGGCTCCAACAACTGGCGTCAGGTGCTGGTTTTCACGCGCACGAAACATGGTGCAAACCGGCTCGCCAAGCAGCTCGAAAGCGACGGCCTCTCGGCGGCGGCAATCCATGGCAACAAAACCCAGGGGGCGCGCACGCGCGCTCTGGCCGGCTTCAAGGACGGCTCGGTAAGGGTGCTGGTCGCCACCGACATCGCCGCACGCGGCCTGGACATCGACCAGCTGCCGCACGTGGTCAACTTCGAGCTGCCGAACGTGCCCGAAGACTATGTCCACCGCATCGGCCGCACCGGACGCGCCGGCAACGAAGGCGAGGCCATGTCCCTGGTCTGCGTGGATGAGCTCAAGCTGCTGCGAGACATCGAGCGTCTGCTTGGACGCAAAATCCACAGCGACACCCTGCCCGGTTACGAGCCGGACCCCAGTATCGCCGCCGAACCGATCCAGAACGGCCGCAACAAAGGTGGCCGTACCCAGGGTGGTGAGCAGCGGCCACGCAGGAGCCGCCCGGAAGGTCAGGGTGCCAGACGCAAACAGGCGTCCAGCGGCCGCAACCCCGAGAGGCAGGACAACGGATCGCGACAGGCCGAAGGCAATCGCGGCCGCCCGCAGCGCCGGGCCAGACCGGGCGCCGAGCCGAGCCGGGGTGAGGCAGACGGAAACCGCGCGCGCGCGCAGCGCGAAGCCGACGGCAATCGTGCGCCCAACGAGGCGGACGGCAACCGTGCGCCACCTCAGCGCGAAGCGGACGGCAACAATCAGCAGCGCGAGCCGGATGGCAACCGTGTACGGGCGCCGCGTGAGGCGGACGGCAACCGAGCCCGACCGCAACAGGAAGCCAACGGCAACCGCCCCACCAGGCCCGGCGCGGGTAAGGGCAACAACAGCAATCGCGGCCAGCGTCAGGGGCGTCGCGAAAAGCCGGCCCTGCTCGGCGGCTGAACCAGGCGAATCGGCAGCCCGGGCCACCCCCGGCCCGGGCGGTTCCGGCTGTCGCGTCTCAGCCGCGTGGAAGCAACCGAGGGGCGCTCCCGAGAGGCCGGCATTGACGCTGGCAATGCAACCGGACAAAGCTACCGGGACGGATCGAAAAAGCCACTGACGCCGGGTGCCAGCGCGGTGCTAAGCTATTTCTCTTTCGAGAAATCTTGCTGGAGATCCCGCAGTGCGCCTACCCTTGATCACAGTCCTGGCACTGGCCTTGTTCGGTGCAGGCAACGCGGCAGCCGAAGAGCCGGTGCTGCATGTCTATAACTGGAGCGACTACATCGCGGACGAGGTGCTGGAACAGTTCCGGGCCGAAACCGGGATCAAGGTCGTTTACGACGTCTATGATTCCAACGAAGTGCTCGAGGCCAAACTGCTGGCCGGGCACAGCGGCTACGACCTGGTGTTTCCGACCGCGCGACCCTTCGCCCAGCGCCACATCAAGGCAGGCATCTACCTCGCGCTCGACAAAGCGAAGCTCGCCAGTTACGCCAATCTCGATCCCGTCATCATGCAGAATCTGAGCAGGGTCGACCCCGACAACGCCCACATCGTGCCCTACATGTGGGGAACCACCAGCATCGGCTACAACCGTGCCAAGGTGGTCGAAAAGCTCGGCAGCGACAAGGTACCCGACGGCTGGAGCCTGATCTTCGATCCGGCCAATGCACAGCGCCTGGCCGTCTGCGGCATCAGCCTGCTGGACGACCCGACGGAGGTGTTCAGTGCCGCGCTGATCTACCTCGGCAGGGACCCGAACAGCACCGAACCGGCGGACCTGGCCGCAGCCACCGCAATGCTGCAGAAGGTACGGCCCTACATCCGGTATTTTCACTCCTCGCAGTACATCAACGATCTTGCCAATGGCGACCTGTGCGTGGCGCACGGCTATTCCGGCGACATCCTGCAGGCCCGCGACCGGGCCAGTGAGGCAGCCAATGGCGTCGAGGTGGTTCTCATCATCCCGCGTGAAGGCGCCATCCTCTCTGTTGACGTGATGGCCATCCCGGCGGACGCCGCGCATCCGGAAAACGCCCATCGCATGGTCGACTTCCTGATGCGCCCCGAGGTCATCGCCAAGATCACCGACTATGTCGCCTACGCCAACGCCATCCCGGCCTCGCTGCCGCTGCTCGATCCGGAGGTGCGCAACGATCAGGGCATCTTCCCACCGCCGGAGGTACAGCAACGCCTGGTATCAGCGGCCGAGTTGTCGCCGGCGGCACAACGCGCGCGCACCCGGGCCTGGACCCGGTTCAAGGCCGGTCGCTGAACCGGCATGGCTGGGCCCCAGACTGAACTGGAGGCATGGCAGGACCCCACTGTCCTGCCTCTGGTCGAGATCCAGGGCGTCACCAAGACCTTCGGCAGCCACTATGCCGTGGACGACGTCTCGCTGGCCATCTACCCCGGCGAGTTCTTCTCGCTGCTGGGTGCCTCCGGCTGCGGCAAGACCACCCTGCTGCGCATGCTGGCGGGGTTTGAACGTCCCGACCAGGGACGCCTGCGCATCGGCGGCGAAGACGTTACCGAACTCCCACCCTACCGGCGCCCGGTCAATATGATGTTCCAGTCATACGCCCTGTTTCCGCACCTCTCGGTCGCAGACAACGTGGGTTTCGGCCTGCGCCAGGAGGGCATTCCGCGGCGTGAGGTGAAAGCACGGGTCGCCGAGATGCTCGACATGGTGCAGATGGAAGGCCTCGCGCGGCGCAAGCCCGACCAGCTCTCGGGCGGCCAGCGCCAGCGCGTGGCGCTGGCAAGATCGCTGATCAAGCACCCCAAGCTGCTGCTGCTCGACGAGCCGCTGGGCGCTCTGGATCGCAAGCTGCGCGAGCACACCCAGTTCGAACTGGTCAACATCCAGGAACGTATCGGCATCACCTTCGTCATGGTCACCCACGATCAGGAGGAGGCGATGACGATGTCGACGCGCATGGCGGTGATGAACGAGGGCCGGATTCGCCAGCTGGGGACGCCGTCCGAACTGTACGAGTTTCCCAGCAGCCGCTTCGTCGCCGGTTTCATCGGTGCGGTGAACCAGTTCGAGGGACGTGCGCTGAATCAGGCAGGGGATATGCTGCAGGTACACTGCGACAGTACCGCCGGGGCGCTTCATGTACGCAGCCAGCAGGCGGTCGCCCCCGGCTCGCCGCTGGTGGTCGCGGTGCGCCCCGAGAAGGTACGGATCGGGGTCGAGCTGCCACCGGGTGACAACCCCCTGCAGGGGACGGTCGAGGAGATCGCCTACCTCGGCGACGTTTCCGTCTATCACCTGCGGATCGCGAACGGCACGCGGATCGAGGCCCAGCTTACCAATCGCGCAAGGCGCGCGGTGGCACCATTGACCTGGGGCGACCGGGCCTGGGTCAACTGGGATGCAGACGATGCGCTCGTCCTTCTGGAATAAGGCACGCAAAGGCATCCACCCGCGCTGGCGCCGTCGGCTGGCACCGGGGCGTGCCGCAGTGCCCGCGATCCCGCTGTTGTGGCTGGGGCTGTTCTTCGGCCTGCCCTTTCTGATCATCCTGCGCATCAGCCTGTCGGAGGCGGTGATCGGGCTGCCGCCCTATTCGGCGCTGCTGGAGTGGGTGGAGGGCGGTGTGCTCAGCATCCGCCTCAACCTCGCGAACTTCGCCCTGCTGTGGCAGGACAGCCTGTATATCGATGCCTTCGCCAACTCGGTCAGGATCGCGGCGGTATCGACCCTGCTGTGCCTGCTGCTCGGCTACCCGATGGCACTCGGCATCACCCGCGTGCGCGAGAGCCTGCGCACCCCGCTGCTGCTGCTGGTGATCCTGCCGTTCTGGACCAGCTTCCTGATCCGCGTGTACGCCTGGATCGGGATCCTCAAGGGCAACGGCCTGGTCAACAACCTGTTGCTCTGGTCGGGGCTGATAGACGAGCCGCTGCGACTGCTCCACACCGACCTCGCGGTCTACATCGGGATCGTGTACGCCTACCTGCCGTTCATGGTGCTGCCGCTGTACGCGACCCTGTCGCGCATGGACGGCAGCCTGCTGGAAGCCGCGGCCGATCTCGGCTGCCGCCCCCTGAGTGCCTTCTGGCGCGTGACTGTCCCTCTGTCCCTGCCGGGCATCATTGCGGGGTCGCTGCTGGTGTTCGTGCCGGCGGTCGGCGAGTTCGTGATCCCCGACCTGCTGGGCGGCCCCGACAGCCTGATGATAGGCAAGGTCCTGTGGAGCGAGTTCTTCAACAACCGTGACTGGCCGGTCGCCGCCGCGGTCGCTGTTGCCCTGCTCGCACTGCTGGTGGTGCCGGTGCTGCTGTTCGAGCGCTTCCGCGAGAAGGGGCCGGCGGCATGAGCGGCCGCCGCCCGACCCTGGTGTTCAGTCTGCTCGCATTCGGCTATGCGTTTCTGTATGCGCCGATCCTGTCGCTGATCGTTTACTCCTTCAACGAGTCACGCCTGGTAACCGTATGGTCCGGCTTCTCCACCAAGTGGTACCTCAGCCTGATGCACAACGAGCAGTTGCTCGGCGCGGCCTGGATCAGCCTGCGCATTGGGGTCATGAACGCCACCCTGGCAGTCATCCTGGGCACCCTTGCGGGCATCGCACTGGTGCGCCTCGGGCGCTTCAGGGGGCGCTCGACGCTGGCGTTGATGGTCGGCGCCCCGCTGGTGATGCCCGACGTCATCCTGGGCCTGGCCTCACTGCTGCTGTTCGTCGCCATGGAACAGCTGATCGGGTGGCCCGCCGGACGCGGCATGACCACCATCACCATCGCCCACGTGACCTTCTCGCTGGCCTACGTCGCGGTGATCGTACAGTCGCGGCTGGTGCGCCTGGACCCGTCGCTGGAAGAGGCCGCAATGGACCTGGGTGCGCGCCCCTGGAAGGTATTCTTTCTGATCACCCTGCCGTCGATAGCCCCGGCCCTGGCGGCCGGCTGGCTGCTCGCATTCACGCTGTCGCTGGACGACCTGGTGATCGCCAGCTTCGTATCCGGCCCGGGGGCATCGACCCTGCCGATGGTGGTCTACTCCAGCGTGCGCCTCGGGGTGAGCCCGGAGATCAACGCGCTGGCCACGGTACTGGTGGTGCTGGTCACACTCGGCATCCTGATCACCGGCTGGTTGATGCACCGGCGGGCCGCGCGCACATCCCCGCTGGCCTGACGCGCCCTCTCTTTCACAGGGATCCGCCGGTGACCCGCCGCGCCTGCCCACGGCCAAGGTATATTAGATTTTTCTAATCTATTAACGTATAATTCCGCCCTTTTTGTGCAGCACCCTGAGAGTTTTGTGCAGCACCCCGAGAGGCCCCGCGATGTTCCAGCTCACCTGTCCCGGCAAGCAATGCGTGAAGAACGATGTCCTGTCCGGGCTGACCGTGGCGCTGGCGCTGGTCCCCGAGGCTGTTGCCTTTGCATTCGTGGCCGGCGTAGAGCCACTGGTGGGTCTGTACGGTGCCTTCATGATGGGCCTGGTCACCGCCCTGATCGGTGGCCGACCAGGGATGATCTCGGGTGCGACCGGCGCCATGGCGGTGGTCATGGTCTCGCTGGTTGCGACCCACGGCGTGCAGTACCTGTTTGCCGCTGTGGTGCTCACCGGCCTGTTCCAGGTCGGGGCCGGGGTCCTGCGCCTGGGCAAGTTCATACGGCTGGTGCCGTATCCGGTGATGCTCGGCTTCGTCAACGGCCTGGCCATCGTGATCTTTCTCGCCCAGCTCAAGCAGTTTGAGGTACCGGGTGCCGAGGGTGGCAGCGAGTGGATCAGCGGCAGTTCGCTGTGGATCATGCTGGGCCTGATCGCCCTGACCATGGCGATTATTCACTATCTGCCGAAACTGACCGTCGCCGTGCCCGCCTCACTGGTGGCGATCGTTACCGTGACCCTGCTGGTGATCGGGCTCGATCTCGATGCGCGCACCGTGCAGGACGTGCTGCGCGATATGACCGGCGATCCCGCGGCGACCATCGCCGGCGGCCTGCCCAGCTTCAGTATCCCGGCCGTCCCCATGACCTGGGAGACGCTGCACATCATCCTGCCCTACAGCCTGATACTGGCAGGGGTCGGCCTGATCGAATCGCTCCTGACCCTGAACCTGATCGACGAACTCACCGAGACCCGGGGTCGCGGCAACAAGGAGTGCATCGGTCAGGGCCTGGCCAATTCGGTCAACGGCCTGTTCGGTGGCATGGGCGGCTGCGCCATGATCGGGCAGTCGCTGATCAACATCAATTCCGGCGGGCGCGGTCGCCTGTCCGGCATCGTCGCCGCACTCTCGCTGCTGGCCTTCATCCTGTTCGCCTCGGACCTGATCGAGATCATCCCGGTCGCGGCGCTGGTCGGCGTGATGTTCGTGGTGGTCCTGGGGACCTTCGAATGGGCCTCGTTTCGCATGTTCGGCAAGGTGCCCCTGGCCGATACCCTGATCTCGATCCTGGTCGCCGCGGTCACGGTGGTCAGTGACCTGGCGATCGCGGTCATCGTGGGCGTGATCGTCTCCGCCCTGGTGTTCGCCTGGGAACATGCCAAGCAGATGGGGGCAAAGTCATTCATCGACGAGAACGGCACCAAGATCTATGAGCTGCACGGACCGTTGTTCTTCGGGTCCATCCATGCCTTCCACCAGCTGTTCGATCCGAAGAACGACCCGGATGAAGTCGTGGTCGACTTTTACGACACACGTGTCGCCGACCACTCCGGGCTCGAGGCCATCGACACCCTGGCAGACCGCTACCTGCGCGCCGGCAAGACGCTGCAGATCAAGCACCTCAGCCAGGAGTGCCAAACACTGCTCGAAAAGGCCGGCAACCTGGTCGAGGTCAACCAGATGGAAGACCCGAGGTACCGCATCGCGGATGACCGCCTGGCCTGAGCGGCCCCAAAACCGACACGGGCAGCAATAGTTGCCAGCGGCAGAACAGGTGTACGCAGCCGCGAAATATCGTTGCTGTTTCCGGTCTTGATTCGCTGGGCATCGACTCAGCCCACAAGGGTCTTGCCGAACAGCAGTGGCTCCTCATGCGCAAGTTCCTGCAACCTGACAGGAAGGCGGCAGAATCGAGTAGGAGGCGGGGTCACCCCCGCCGTCCTCTCACACCACCGGACAA
>CAZCDY010000071.1:11651-18508 GCA_964497145.1 uncultured Gammaproteobacteria bacterium | reverse complement strand
GGCATAAGGTAGGGGTGCGGATAGGACGACAATCCCTTGCCCCCCGCTTCTACCCGGAAGTTGTCGAGCTGCTCATCGGTGAGACGGCCCTCGACATAGGCACGGGCATAGGTGCCGGGCGCGGTGTGGCCCTGGATGAACACCATGTCGGGACCATTGGGGTGCTCCTGCGCCTTCCAGAAGTGGTTGTAGCCCACCTCGTACATGATCGCGGACGACTGGAAAGAGGCGATGTGCCCACCCGGCGAGGCCGGCTTGCGATTCGCCCTGACCACCATCGCGGTCGCGTTCCAACGCAGCGCTCGCAGGATCTTGCGCTCGAGGTCGCGATCGCCCGGATAGGACGGCTGCTGATTGACGGGGATGGTGTTGACGTAGGGTGTGTGCGCCGTATCCGGCGGCTCGACACCGGCCTCGTAGGCCTTATCGATGGTCTTGCGCAGCAGGTACTCCGCGCGCTCGACACCGTCACGTTCGACGACCACGTCGATGGCCTCTTCCCACTCCCCGGTCTCCTGGGGATCGACATCTGGCGGCAATGCTTGACTCACTTTTCATCCTCCCGGACGGTGGCTCGGAAGCGGACAAACAGACCCCTCACCACCCGAAAGCACACACCGGGGACTCGGCAAGCAAGCAAGTTGTCGACCTCCCACGCCCAGGATCGCTGCGCATGGCCGGTTAACGAGGCCGGTTAAGCCCCAAACAATCCAAGCCTTGGAGATACTGCGACTCGGTTCTTCTTATTCCCCGTCGACTGACCCGCGGGCTGCGAAACAGCGATCCACGAGGTAGGCAATCGAGCGGTACGGAATTCCACTGTGGCGCGACAGGCCGATCTCACAGGTTCGGCTGTTCGAATAGCCCTGGTCGCATCCTTGGGGAATTTGTTGTTTCAGCCGTGACATGGCGCTGGCATTGAGCTCGGGGGTATAAAAACCCTTGTCTCCTGCAAAACCGCAGCAACCCTCCTCCTCAGGAAGGAACACACTTTTGGCGCATGCTTTTGCGACGGCAATAAAATCCTCCTCCAGCCCCATCTTGCGCGCGCTACAGCTGACATGCAGTGCAATGCTGTCAAGCTGCGCGACAGGCTCCAGTAGCGGCAACAGAAACTCCCGGATAAAGCCAACGGGCTCATAGATCTTCAGTTCTTTCTCAAACTGCTCCTGCATACGCGCGGTACAGGGACTGGTGTCACACAGTACCGGCAGGCGGCCTTCTTCCGAGGCCTGCCACAGGCTTTCTTCCAGACGACGCACCCCCGCCTCTGCACTCTCGTTAAGACCCTTGCTGCTGAACGGCATGCCACAACACTGGGCGTCCAGATCCGGTGGGATCACCACCTCGTAACCGGACTTTTCGAGCAACGAGTGCATGACCTCGATCAGGTCACGTGATTCGCTGTCACAGCTCGCCGTTCCCAGACTGCGGCTGACACAAGCGCTGAAATATACACATTTTTTATTTATAGACTCATTAGTCTTTTTGGGGATTAACGATACCCTGCGGTTGCTGCTGGCCCTGGGCATCCATCGGTGCCATTCGGGAACCCGCCCGCCGCTGACGTGTCGAATGCCAGCGGTGAGCTTTTCCAGGCGCATTTCACCAAGCGCCTGGCTGGCAGCATGTGCGGCACGCAGCCCACCACGGGTGGCCGCCGTTGCGCCGGCCATATGCGAGTCCACCCACTGGGCGATTTTCTTGGCGGCCGGGCCCTGCTTGTCCGCACGCAACGCCTTCATCATCTTGCCGGTATCGATACCCACCGGACAGCGGGTCGCACACAGGCCATCCGCCGCACAGCTCTGCTCGCCCGCATAGTCGAAATCCTTCAGCAGCATCGCCTCGGTGTGGACATGTCCGACTGATTTCAGGCGCGCCTGCTCGCGCAACACCACGATGCGCTGCCGGGGTGTGAGCGTCAGATCACGCGATGGACAGACCGGTTCACAGAAACCGCATTCGATACAGCGATCGACCAGCGGGTCGACCGCCGCCATGGCTTTGAAGTTCTTGATATGGATCTCGGGATCGTCATTGAGGATGACCCCCGGATTGAGCAGGCCCTGCGGATCGAGCAGGGCTTTGATCCTCTGCATCAGCGCGTAGGCGTCCGCGCCCCATTCGAGTTCCACGTAGGGTGCGATATTGCGGCCGGTGCTGTGCTCCGCCTTGAGCGAACCGTCATATTTTTCGACCACCAGGTGACACAACTCATCCATGAACCCGTGGTAACGCCTGACCTCGGCAGCATCGGCCAGGTCCGGCGTGATGACGAAGTGCAGATTCCCCTCGAGTGCGTGACCAAAGATGATGGCATTGTCGTAACCATGCTTCGCAAACAGCTGTTGCAGTTCGACCGTGCCCTCGGCGAGCCGTGGCACCGGAAATGCGATGTCCTCGATGATGACGGTCGTTCCCAACTCGCGCACCGCCCCCACCGAGGGGAACATGCCCTTACGGATCTTCCACAGGCGGTCGAATTCTTTCGGCACATCAGTAAACGCGATATCACCCAGGGTGGCGACAGATTGCAGAGAGGCCAGGATGTGACTGATATTTTCACTCAGGCCCGCGGCGTCCCCGGCACGCGTCTCGATCAGCAGTGCGGCCGCACCCTCCGGCAGCCTGGCCAGCTCCGCCGGCATACCGGGCTGGTCCTGGACCGAGCGCAGCGCGGCCCGATCCATGATCTCCACCGCGTCCACCGGCTCCGTTTTCAGCAGCGCCACCGCTTCGCAGGCCGAGGCCACATCGACGAAAAATGCCAGGGCACTGGCCTTGTGCGCATGTTCGACCACGGTGCGGTAGGTGATCTCTGCGATGAAACCCAGGGTGCCTTCAGACCCGATCATCAGGTGCTGCAGCACGTCGATGGGGTCTTCGTAATCGACCAGGGCATTCAGACTGTAGCCGGTGGTGTTCTTGATCTTGAACTTATGTGCGATGCGCTCGGCCAGTGTCCGGTTCGCCCGCACCTCGGCGACCAGCTGCTCGATCCCGCGCAGCAGATCGGAATGGGAGCCGGCAAAGGCGTCGCGACTGGCGGCGTCTCCGGTATCGAGCACAGCGCCATCCACCAGGATCAGGCGCATTGATTCCAGGGTCTGGTAGCTGTTCTGCGCCACGCCGCAGCACATGCCCGAGGCATTGTTGGCGGCGATCCCACCGATCTTGCAACTGGCAATCGAAGCAGGATCCGGCCCGATCTTGCGTCCCAGGGGTGCGAGATAGCGATTTGCCTGGGCACCGATGATGCCGGGCTGAAGGCGAATTCGGCTTGCGTCCGGACTGACCGCGTAGTCGCGCCAGGCATTGCCCTCTAGCATCACCAGTACCGAATCGGTGATCGCCTGTCCGGACAGGCTGGTGCCGGCTGCACGAAAGGTCACCGGTGTGCGGTATTGCTGGGCAAGTCCCAACAGGCGGGACACCTCGTCCTCAGCACGGACCTTGACCACCAGTTGCGGTACCAGGCGGTAGAAGCTGGCGTCTGTGCCATAGGCCAGGGTACGCAGCGGATCGTCGATCAGACGTTCGCTCTCGATGAACCCGGCCAGCGCGGCCTTGAGGGCCTTTACCTGTTCTGTATTCATACCCCGCCCCATCAGTTCGCGTAGGCCACGGCCGGCAACCAGGTCACCAGCTGCGGGAAGGCAAACACCAGCCCCAGGCCGATCAGCTGCAGCACGATGAAGGGCACCACACCTCTATAGATATCAACCAGCTTTACACCCGGGGGGCAGACGCCCTTGAGATAGAAGATGGCGAAACCGACCGGCGGCGTAAGGAAGGAGGTCTGCAGGGTTACCGCCACCAGCAGGGCGAACCAGACAAGATTCGGGCTGTCGACCACACCGTAGCCATCCACGGCAAGGTCCAGGCCGGCGATGACCGGGCCAAGCAGGGGCAGCATGATCAGGCTGATCTCGATCCAGTCGAGGAAGAAACCCAGCAGGAAGACGATCAGCAGGATCACCACGATCAGGCCATAAGGCCCCAACCCGAGTCCGTTCAGCGCCGACTCGATCAGTTCGTCGCCGCCGCATTCACGCAACACCAGCGCGAAGATGGTGGCACCGACAAAGATCGCAAAGATGTAGGCCGAGGTATTCATGGTGTTGATCACCACCTCTTTGAACACCGCGAAGCTCAGGCGCCTGTACGCAAGCGCGAGCACGGTGGCGCCTAGCGCACCGATACCCGAGGCCTCTGTCACCGTGGCGATACCGGCAAATATGGAGCCCAGTACCGCCAGGATCAGCATCGCCGGGGGCAGGATATCGAGCATTACCCGCAGCACGTCGCCCAACTCGATCGCCTTGTGATTCGCGGCCAGCGGTGCATTCTCCGGCTTCCATATGCCGTACAGGACGATATAGATGACATACAGCGCACCCAGGATGATGCCGGGGAACACCGCACCCATGAAAAGGTCACCCACCGACACCCCCAGCTGGTCACCCATGATGACCAGCATGATCGATGGCGGAATGAGTATGCCGAGACAGCCGGACGCCGCCACGGTTCCCAGCGCCAGGGGCTTGTGGTAATTCTGATTCAGCATGATCGGCAGCGACATCACACCCAGCAGCACTACAGAAGCGCCGATGATCCCGGTCGAGGCCGCCAGGATGATGCCAATCAGGGTGACGGTGATTGCCAGCCCCCCCTTCACGTTGCCGAACAGCTTCTGCATTGAGTGCATCATGCGTTCGGCCACACCGGACTTGTCCAGCATCAGCCCCATGAAGATGAACATCGGCAGGGCAACCAGCACCCAGTTGTCCATGATGCTGAAGATACGCCCGGTAAGCAGCCCAAGGGTGTTGTAGTCCAGACCGGTTACGGTCAGGTCCATGCTGTCGGTCCAATAGGCGATGCCGGCAAAACCGATGCCTACACCGGCCAGCACCCAGGCCACTGGAAAGCCCGTGAACAACAGCGCGATGAACGACACGAACATCGCGATGACGAGATAATTTTCGGGTTCAAGGTGCATCAGCTGACACCCCCGTTGTTGTCGCTGTCACCCTTGAACTGCGGCTTGAACAGGTGGCGAATCATGGACACGCGTGCGGGCACCTCTTCATCAGGCTCTTTTCCATGATGCAGGAGCAGCTGGGTTTCCTGGATCAGGCGCGCAAGTGCGGCGATGAAGATCAGGACCATGGTCGCAGGCACCACGCCCTTGATCAGCCAGCGGTAAGGCAGGCCGGTTGGATTCTGCGAGGACTCATTGACCCGAAACGACTCGATAACCCAGCCCAGGCTGTGGTCAAACAAAATCCAGAGGAAGGGAAACAGCAGGAACAGGATGCCGAGGATCTCGAAAACATGTTGAGCACGCCTGGGTAAGGCCATGTGAACAACGTCGACCCGAATATGCGAGTCGTTGGTCACCGCATAGGCCATGCCGAACATGAATGCGACCGCATACAGGTGCCACATCAGTTCCTCCAGCGGTACCAGGCCTTTGCTGAAGCCATAACGCATCACCACCTGGACCACGATGACCAGGATCAGGGCGACGTTGAGCCAGGCGGTGGTCTCGGCGATCCGGCGCACGAAACCGTTCAGCATGTCGACGACCGGAATATGGTACTGCGCAGCTTGGGTATTATTGTCTGACACGGCAGTTAACCTCGTTTGAAACCTTGCCACCGGGGGCAGCATCTGCCCCCGGCCGGCTTTTCACTACGGGGATTTCACCCCTGACGGATTACTGCTTACTTGGCTATACGCTGGGTGCCCGGACGCGGCATGAAGGCCCATCCGCTCCAAAGCTCGTAGTCCTTGCGGAAGCTCTGCAGATTGTCGTAGACGCGCTTGAACTCCGGGTCTTTGGCACTCTGCTCCACAACCACCTCATCCCACTTGGAGCGGAAGGCGTTCAGCATCTCGTCGGACCAGTAACGGTTCTCGACACCTTTCTCCAGGTTTTCCTTCATCACCGGGAACTGGATCGCCTCACCCAGTGCCAGGCCATCGAGCATGGCTGCCTTGCAGCCCATCTCAAGCACCGCCTGCTGCTGCTTGTCCATCGCGTTCCAGGTGTCCTTGTTGATGATCAGATCGAACATGGTTGCCGGCTGATGCCAACCCGGGAAGTAGTTGTACTTGAGGATCTTGTGGAAGCCGAGTTTCTGGTCGATCGCCGGCATCGAGAACTCGGTGGCGTCAATCGCGCCCTTTTCGAGCGCAGGGAATATCTCCTTGGACGGCAGCAGAGAGGTGCTCACACCCATCTTTTCCATGACCAGCGCACCCAGACCGAAGAAGCGCATGCGCAGACCCTCGAGGTCTGCCGGCTTGTCGATCGGCTTGGAAAACCAGCCCGAGGTCTCCGGGGCAATGATCGAACAGGGGATGGAGTGGACGTTGTAGCCGGCCTTGTCGTAGGTCTCCTGCCACAGCAGGCGGCCGTCGCCATAGTAGATCCAGGCCAGAAACTCCGGCGCATCCGGACCGAAAGGCACGGCCGAGAAGATGGCACCCTTCTCACCGAGGAGGCCAGTATTGTAGCCCGGTGTAGTCCAGCCGGCATTGACCTGCCCTTTGGATACCGACTCCAGCATCTCTTTCGGCGGGATCAACTTTCCGGGCTCGTAGATCTTCAGCTTGACGCTGCCGCCGGATGCCTCGTTGACGTGCTCTGCCAGCCATTTCGGGGTTGAGCCGAGACCGGTCAGGTGGGTACCGAACCAGACCGGAACCTTGAGCAACACCTTCTTGCCCGCGACAGCGGGTGACGCCGCAAGCACCAGGCCGAGAACCGCTGCAGTTGCGGCCGTAAAAACAGTTTTGTTCATTCCAATCCTCCACACGGGGTTGTTGTCTGGCGATCCGGCCGC
>CAZCDY010000071.1:7483-11551 GCA_964497145.1 uncultured Gammaproteobacteria bacterium | reverse complement strand
CCGCTAAATACATTATCGCCAATTGGTAAAGTGGTAAGGCCAGCGCAATTCTGGCAACAAATCTGTACTTGTCAAGCCCGGCGTGGAAACACATTCAATATCAGTTAGCCATTATATTATGGTCATTTAACACATTGTTGACATTAGGAATTTTGACACCTACCTTGTAACTCCAGTGGTTCTGGGCTGGTTCAGGCATCAATAGAAAACAGTTGCAGGCACCGGGCAGAAAGAGGTAAATAAGCGACCTGAAAACGGGCTTTTCTCTAATAATCTCACCATATTGGTCTTACCATTTAAGCTTGATAAAATGATGAAAACAGAACGCCTGTCAGACCGAATAGCCCAGGAACTGGAACAATCCATCGCGGACGGAGCCCTGGTACCGGGCGAGCGACTGCCTGCCGAACGCCAGCTGGCCGAACGGCTGGGTGTGTCGCGGCCGTCGTTGCGCGAAGCCATCCAGAAACTGGCCAGCAGGGGCCTGCTGCACAGTCGCCAGGGCGGCGGAACCTACGTGACAGAGAGACTCAACAGCGGCATGACCGACCCTCTGATGTCCATGCTGCAGCAACATCCGGAGGCGCTGTACGACGTACTCGAGGTGCGCCATGCGCTGGAAGGGCAGGCCGCCTATTATGCAGCGCTGCGTGCGACGGACGATGACCGCGAACGCATTCAGGGCAAGTTCGATCATATGATCCGGCTGCATGTCGATGGCGACGACCCCATGGCGGAGGCACGCGCCGATGCCGATTTCCATCTTTCAATCGCCGAAGCCTCGCACAATATCGTTCTGCTGCACGTAATGCGCAGTCTTTTCTCAGTGCTGCAGAACAGCATCAAACACAACCTGGACAAGCTCTACACCATCCCCAAGGTGTTCCAGCCCCTGTCCTCGCAACACGAACAGCTGATGCGGTCCGTTATCCGGGGTGACCCGGAAGGCGCCCGCCAGGCGGCGCAAACCCACCTGGTGTTCGTCGAGGAATCCCTCCAGGGCATCGACGAGGAGCAGGCGCGGCATGAACGCTTCCTGCGTCAGGCCTCGTTGCTTTCAAACGCATGAGCGACGACTACCCGAAACTGCTGGGCGCGGCCGAGGCCGTGGCGCGAATAGGCGATGGTACAACGCTTGCTACCGGCGGCTTCGTCGGGATCGGTGTACCGGAAACCCTGCTCAAGGCGCTGGAACAGCGCTTCGTCGAGTCCGCCGAACCACGCGACCTGACCCTGGTGTACGCCGCCGGCCAGGGTGACGGCGGTGAACGCGGCCTCAATCACCTCGGCCACGAAGGCCTGCTGAGCCGGATCATCGGCGGCCACATGGGGCTGATACCGCGTATCGGACAACTCGTGACGGCCGAGAAGGTCGCCGCCTACAACCTGCCGCAGGGTGTCATCACGCATCTGTACAGAGACATTGCGGCCGGGCGGCCGGGCGCGCTGACCTCGGTGGGCCTGCACACCTTTGCCGACCCGCGTGTCGACGGCGGAAAACTCAACCGCAGCGCTGCCGAGGACCTGGTCCGGGTTATGGAGATCGACGGTGAGGAATACCTTTTCTATAAGGCATTTCCGATCCATACCGCCTTTTTGCGTGGCACCACCGCCGACCCCAAGGGCAACATCACCATGGAACGGGAGGCACTGCACCTCGAATCGCTGGCGATCGCCCAGGCCGTGCACAATTCCGGGGGACTGGTGATGGTGCAGGTCGAACGGCTGACCGACCGCCACGTTCTCAGCCCGCACCTGGTACGCATCCCCGGTGTCCTGGTCGACTGTGTGGTGCTGGCGGAAAAGGATGATCACGAACAGACCTTCGGCGAGGCCTACAACCCGGCCTATACCGGCGAGATACGGGTGCCGCCGCAACTGGGCGACGCCACGTTCGACGAGCGGCTGGTGATCGGTCGTCGCGCAGCCCTGACACTGCGCCCGGGGGCCGTGGTCAACCTGGGCATCGGCATGCCGGAGGCAGTCGCGACCGCCGCAACCGAGTCGGGGCTGCTGCAGCAGGTTACCCTGACGGTCGAACCCGGCGGCATCGGCGGCATACCTGCAGGCGGTCTCAGTTTCGGTGCGGCAGCGAATGCAGAGGCCGTCGTGGACCAGCCGGCGCAATTCGACTTTTACGACGGCGGCGGCCTGGACCAGGCCTTTCTCGGGATGGCGGAGATCGATCGCCATGGCAACGTCAACGTCAGCCGCTTCGGCAACCGCACCACCGGCGCGGGCGGCTTCGTGAACATCAGCCAGAACGCCAAGGAAGTCGCCTTTCTCGGCACCTTCAGATCGGGCGGGCTTGCCCTTTCCATCGAGGACGGCCAGTTGCGGATCGTGCAGGAGGGACGCACCCCGAAGTTTGTCGACCAGGTGCAGCACCTCACCTTCAACGGCCGCGCCGCATTCGTGCGCGGACAGCGCGTGCGCTACATCAGCGAACGCGCCGTATTCGAATTAACTGCAGAGGGGCCCATGCTGACCGAGATCGCGCCAGGCATCGACCTGGACAAAGACGTACTGGCTCAGATGGCTTTCCGACCCCGCATCGCCTCATCTTTGGGCCTGATGTCGAGTGACCTCTTCGCGCCACCATCCACAGAACGCTGAACCCGGAGCGCCCTGACATGCCAGCACCAGAGTCCGTTTATTTCTTCGCCACCTGTCTTATCGACCTGCTTTATCCCAAGGCCGGCCTCGCCGGCATGCAGCTGCTAAAGCGCGCCGGAGTGGAAGTCGTCTTCCCGGAAGACCAGACCTGCTGCGGCCAGCCGGCCTTCAACTCCGGCTACCGCGACGAGGCCCTGGCCGTGGCGCGGGCCCAACTCGCCTGCTTCAAGCGCGACATCCCGGTGGTGGTGCCATCCGGCTCCTGCACCGGGATGATCCGGGTGCACTGGCCAGAACTGTTTGCCGGCGAGCCGGATGAGGGGCTGGCCCTGGCCTTGGCGGCGCGGACCTATGAACTGACGGAGTTCCTGGTCGATGTGCTGGACGTTCGCCTGAAAGACCTCGGTGATCCGATAAAGATCGCGGTTCACACCTCCTGTGCCGCCCGACGTGAGGCGGAAGTGGCCGGCCGCATTCAATCACTGCTCGCACAGCTCGATGCCGTCGAGTTGCTGGTGCAGGACCGCGAGGCCGAATGCTGTGGCTTTGGCGGCACCTTCGCAGTCAAGCAGGCTGACGTCTCCGGGGCCATGGTCAAGGACAAGACCGATGCACTGCGTGCGACCGGTGCGGAGCGCGTCATCAGTCAGGATTGCGGCTGCCTGATGAACATCGGTGGCGCCTTCGACTATCAGGGCGATGGCCCCGCCACCCAGCACGTCGCCGAGTTTCTTCTGGAGCGCACCTCATGAACCAGACCCAGGAATTCCATCAGCGGATCGACAGCGCCCTGCACAACGATCAGCTGCGCCAGAACTTCCGCATCGCGATGAGCGGCGTCATGCAACGCCGCGCGCAACAGTTCCCCGATGAAGATCAATTGCAGGCGCTGCGCGAGCAGGCCCGCATGGTGCGGGCCAATTCGCTGATAAAACAGCCCGAACTGCTCGAGCAACTGGAAAAGAAACTGATCGAAAACGGTATCCAGGTCCACTGGGCCGAAACGCCCGAACAGGCCAACGCGATCATCCTCGAGATCCTTAAAGCCGCCGATGCCAAATCAGTGGTCAAGGGCAAATCGATGGTTTCGGAAGAGACCGAACTCAACCACCACCTCGAACAGCATGGTATCGAGGTGATCGAGTCGGACCTGGGCGAATACATCATTCAGCTGGCCAAGGAGCCGCCCTCACACATCGTGATGCCGGCGGTCCACAAGAACCGTTTTGAGGTTGCGGAGCTGTTTCGCGAGTTCCACCCGGACATCCCCTATACCGATGACGTCGACGAACTGACCCAAACTGCGCGCCAGATACTCCGGACCCGTTTCGCCAACGCCGATGCCGGCATTTCCGGGGTGAATTTCGCGGTCGCCGAGACGGGCACCCTGTGTCTGGTCGAGAACGAAGGCAACGGCAGGCTCAGCACCACGGCGCCGCAGCTGCACATTGC
>CAZCDY010000071.1:0-7473 GCA_964497145.1 uncultured Gammaproteobacteria bacterium | reverse complement strand
TGACCAAGTCGGCGACCGGGCAGCCGATCACCACCTACTTCAACATGATCAGCCGGCCGCGCCAGCCGGACGAACTGGACGGTCCCGAGGCAGTCCATCTGGTGCTGCTGGATAACGGCCGCTCACGCATCCGCGTCGACGAGCAACTGCTCGACACCCTGCGCTGTATCCGCTGTGGCGCCTGTATCAACCACTGCCCGGTCTATGTTCAGCTCGGCGGACATGCCTATGGCACGGTCTATCCGGGTCCTATCGGCATCGCGCTGGAGCCCCAGCGACTCGGGCTCGACAAGGCCGGCACCCTGACCTCGGCCTGCACCATGTGCGGGGCCTGCGGCGAGGTCTGCCCGGTCAAGATCCCCTTACCCAAGCTGATCAACCGGCTGCGTGCAGAGGCGGTCAACCATGAGCGCACGACAACGCCGCTGTCAGGGCGCGGCAGCCTGCGCAAACCCAGTGAGGCCAGCATCTGGAAGCTCTGGCAACAGCTCAACAGCCGCCCGCGGCTGTATCGCCTGTTCACCTTCTTCGCGACACGCCTGCGCTGGCTCACACCCGGCAGCCTGGGCGGATGGACGCGATACCGCACGGCGCCCAGGCCGGCCACGCAGAGTCTGCACGAACTGGCACGCAAGGAGGGCTTCCGCCATGAATGAGGCACGCAAGAATATCCTCGGCCGACTGCGCGCCAATCGTCCGCATGCGGCACCGGCACCCCTGGTCTACCAGAAACCCCTGGGCTGGGACCGCGAACAATGCATCGCCAGCTTCACCGAACGCATGCAGGCCGTGCGTGGCGAGGTGCACAGGGTCGCCCGCAACCACTGGGTCGACTGGATCAATACCGAGATAGCGGCACGCGGCCTGACCCGCGGCTTGATCGGTCGGGGGGCAACGGCCAAGCAGTTCGCCGAAGGCGCGTCAGAAACGTTCGAACTGACCCGCTACGACCGCCGAATCGAGGAATGGAAAGACACGCTTTTTCATCAGATCGATTTTTCCGTCACCGGCACGCTCGGCGGCCTGGCCGAGAGCGGCAGCCTGGTGCTATGGCCGGACGCCGACGAACCGCGCCTGATGTCCCTGGTGCCGCCGCTGCATATCGCGCTGCTCGAAGCCGACCGGCTGTTCGAAAACTTTGCCCAGCTGATCGCGCGGGAGAACTGGGCTGCAGGCATGCCGACCAATGCGCTGCTGATCTCGGGTCCTTCGAAGACGGCCGACATCGAGCAGACGCTGGCATACGGCATCCACGGACCCAAGGCCTTGATCACGCTGATACTCGAATAAGCGGGAAACCCGGGCAAAGACGGCGGCCGGGCCAGACAGGCGCTGAGCACGACCACGAAGGTGGTGGCGGACTGCGCGGTGCCGGTGAGCACGCCAAGCACCAGCAGCAGCATCGGCGTATCGGCGACCCGGGTCATGAGAAACATCGAGGCGGCGTAAATCAGGGCACCCCAGATCACAATCCGGCGTGGCGAAAAACGATCGCCCGGGTGCTAACGAATTCCCCTGGCCTCCAGGACGCAATGCTTGCTGCGGATGAAATCCGTATGCGAGACATACATCAGGTCGGCAAGACGCCGGATCAGTAATTCCTCGTGGTGATGGAGTTCTCCGTTGGCGTAGGCAACCTCCCAAAGACCACGTACCAGGTTGAATTTCTGTTGCGGCGAGAAATTGCGGTTGACGAGGGCGACCTGCTCATACAGAGACGCATGTGCTTCTGCCGCATCCCGGGCGACGTTCAGAAGGTCTGACAGGTCCGAGTCATCCAGGGCCCATTCTCGTTTCAATACGTCTTTTAGCTGTTCGACCTGCATGTCCCTGACAACATGATCGGATTTCGCCACCTCGATCAGTAGCACTGCCGCCGCGAGATGCAGTGCCGCCTCGTCGTCGACATCATCCGATTCTTCGGCGTCAAAAAAAGCCTGGATCTTTTTCAACATGTCGCTTTCCGATCTATGTAGGCTTGTTGCCCTCTTCGTTGGCCAGCGCCTTCTCGGTAATCTCCTTGTAGAGAGCGGCCAGTTTGCTGATGATTTCCGCCATCTCCGGGTGCTTTTCCCATTGGGACTGGTTGGCGATCGCTTCCTCGAACACCCTGTCCAGGAACGCCACCTCCGAATCAGTCAGGGGCTCCCCGCGGTCCACCTGCTCCTTGATCGCAAGGGCGCGCGGCAGACGCACTTCGTTCAGCCGGTTGAGCATGACCAGTGCCACACCCTCGTCTTTTTCCGATTCACTCATTTCCAACTCCATCCTTTTAACATTTGATTCAAAATTCAGTCGGCTCGCCCCACTGAAATCGCCAGGGAGGAAACGGGGCCTTGATCTTCAGACCGGCTTATAGATCTCCGCCCCCTGCTGGAGAAACTCTTCCGCCTTTTCTTTCATGCCCTCTTCCACCGCCACGTCGATATCGTTGAACTTGTGGCTCGCCGCGTACTCGCGCACGTCCTGGGTGATCTTCATCGAGCAGAAATGCGGCCCGCACATGGAACAGAAATGTGCCACCTTGGCCGAATCCTTGGGCAGCGTCTCGTCGTGAAACTCGCGTGCCTTGTCAGGGTCCAGACCGAGGTTGAACTGGTCCTCCCAGCGAAACTCGAAGCGCGCTTTTGAGAGTGCGTTATCGCGTACCTGTGCACCCGGCAGCCCCTTGGCCAGATCGGCCGCATGTGCCGCCAGTTTGTAGGTGATGATCCCTTCACGCACATCGGCCTTGTTCGGCAGACCCAGGTGCTCTTTCGGCGTCACGTAGCACAGCATCGCCGTACCGTACCAGCCTATGTTTGCCGCGCCGATCCCGGAAGTGATGTGATCATAGCCCGGGGCGATGTCGGTGGTCAGCGGGCCGAGCGTGTAGAACGGCGCCTCGAAGCAGTCGGAGAGCTCCTTGTCCATGTTCTCTTTGATCATCTGCATCGGCACATGCCCAGGGCCTTCTATCATCACCTGCACATCGTGTCCCCAGGCGATCCTGGTCAGCTCACCCAGGGTCTCGAGCTCACCGAACTGGGCTGCATCGTTGGCATCGGCGATCGAGCCGGGGCGCAGGCCGTCACCGAGGCTGAATGACACATCATAGGCCTTCATGATCTCGCAGATGTCTTCGAAATGCGTGTACAGGAAATTCTCCTGATGATGCGCCAGACACCACTTGGCCATAATCGAACCACCACGCGACACAATGCCCGTGACACGATCGGCGGTCAGTGGCACATAACGCAGCAGGACGCCGGCATGGATGGTGAAGTAGTCAACACCCTGCTCCGCCTGCTCGATCAGGGTATCGCGGAACATCTCCCAGGTCAGGTCCTCGGCCTTGCCATTGACCTTCTCCAACGCCTGGTAGATGGGCACGGTACCGATTGGCATCGGCGCATTGCGCAAGATCCATTCGCGGGTCTCGTGGATATTCTTGCCGGTCGAAAGGTCCATCAGGGTGTCACCACCCCAGCGTGCCGACCAGGCCATCTTCTCCACCTCTTCCTCTATAGAGGACGTTACCGCCGAGTTGCCGATGTTGGTGTTGATCTTCACCCGGAAGTTGCGGCCGATGATCATCGGTTCGAGTTCTGGATGGTTGATATTGGCGGGGATGATCGCGCGCCCCCTGGCGATCTCGTCACGCACGAACTCGGGCGTGATCTGTTCGGGCAGACTGGCGCCGAAACTCTGCCCGGGGTGCTGTTTGAGCAGCTTGGCGTAGCGGGGGTCGGCGCGCAGTTCATCAAGGCGCTGGTTCTCGCGGATGGCGACGTATTCCATTTCCGGCGTGATGATGCCCTGACGCGCATAGTGCATCTGGGTCACATTGCGATGGGCCCTGGCGCGACGCGGGGCACGGATGTGCTCGAAGCGCAACCGCGCCAGATCGGGGTCATGCTGACGTTCGCGGCCGTACTCGGAGCTCGGTCCTTCAAGTTGCTCGGTATCGTCACGCTCGGCGATCCAGCCCGAGCGTACGTCCGGCATGCCCCTGAGCAGGTCGATCCTGACCTCGGGGTCGGTAAAGGGACCGGAGGTGTCGTAAACGGTGATCGGAGGGTTGTCCTCCTCGCCGAAGCTGGCGGAGGTAGGCGACTGTTCGATCTCGCGCATCGGTACCCGGAGATCCGAGCGCGAGCCTTCCACGTAGATCTTGCGCGCCCCCGGGAAGGGTCGCGTCACCTCTTCGGAAAGCTCGCTGGTCTTTTTGATGAAATCTTCAGGGATTGCGCTCATTTGTCTCTCCGTGGCCGGGAAAGGAGGCAAGCGGGCGAACTTGACTCACTTTCCTGCGCCAGCATTAACTGGATCCGGTTCCAAGGGGTGAGTCGGAACCCTTTGTCCGGTGGACAAAGGAAGTCCGGCGAACGCCCGACAGGGATGTCGGGCTGGGCAATCCGCCATCAACGGCACCCAAACCCAGCTTTCCTCCGCCGGCACTGACCGGATCAGGTTCCAAGGGACTCTCTCAGCCCACCTTTCGGCCGGCACCCCTAGCTGTATTTAGTTTCGAACTCCGTCCCTGTCGTTCGTCTAAAACCTGACTGTACCAGTGCGGTATGCGCTTCACCACCCGGCATTTCTTGGTTTTCGCCGAGGTTGTCGATAGGCATTCACTATTGAAATACCCTGCACCCCATGGGGCGGCACGCCCGCCCCGCCAGCTGAGCCCTATCGGCCGGATACGCGGCTGGCGCCGGGTCCATGCCGGCGGTAACCAGGGACACCGCTGATGGTGGAAAAGAAACCGTCCCTGCTTCAAACACTTGCCCCGCACGGCAACAGCACTTAGGCTAGGTCGCTCCCCCGTTTTGCACCGACAGGTTCCCGGAGACCAGGATGCTCGCCAACGATATCGAAACAGCCCGCTTCAACATGGTGGCGCAACAGATTCGCCCGGTTGAAGTGTTCGACGAACGCGTACTCAACGCGCTGCGGAGCGTGCCGCGCGAGCGTTTCGTCGGTGACGAATACCAGGGCCTGGCGTTTGCCGATATCGCTGTGCCGATCGGTGAAGGCCAGCAGATGATGAAACCCGTGCAGGAGGCACATTTGCTGCAGGCCGTAAATGTACAGCCAGGCGACAGCGTGCTCGAAATCGGTACCGGTAGCGGATTCATAACCGCTTGCCTGGCACATCTGGGCGGAGTGGTCACGAGCTACGAGATCCGGCCCACGTTGAGCAAACGCGCGGCGGAGCGGCTGAATGCACTCAATGTGAGCAATGTGGAACTGGTGGCGGGAGACGGCCTGCATGCAAGCCTGGCGCCCAATAGCTTCAAGGTGATCGCCGTTACCGGTGCGCTACCCAGCTACCCGACCTACCTGGAAGACCTGTTGGCACCGGGTGGCCGCCTGTTCGTGGTGGTGGGTGAAGGCCCGGTCATGACCGCGATACTCACGATCCGCGATGCTGACGGCGCGGTATGGCAGGAGAAGCTGTCCGAGACCGTATTACCACCGCTGGACAACGCACCGCAGCGCGACCATTTCATCTTCTGATTTGCTGCGCCGCCAGCGCTGCGACAGGCAGACTCATGCGTGAACTCAGCGCCGCCATGCTGCGTGATCATTTGGCATCCGCGACGACAGACCCGCTGTTGCTGGACGTGCGCGAACCCTGGGAGTTCCGAATCTGTCAGATTGAGGGCTCGCAGCTGATCCCGATGGGGCAGCTGCCTGCGGCCCTCAAGGCGCTGGACCCAAACCGGGAGACCGTGGTCATCTGTCACCACGGCATTCGCAGTCGACAGGTCGCAATGTATCTCGATTACCAGGGATTCACCGACGTGATCAACCTCGCCGGCGGCGTCGACGCCTGGGCTCGTGACGTCGACCGCCAGATGGCCACCTATTGAGCAGGCGGGTGTCGCTGCTAAATCCGGCTGCACCCGATTTCAGCGATCCCCTCGGATTGCTGGCAGCCTGCCACCAGCGAATCCTGGGATTCTGCGAGCTGCTCCAGCGCCTCGGCCCCTGGATCGAGGCAAACGGCATAGATGCAGACGCCACGGACGGCGCACAAAGCGTGCTGCGCTATTTCAGCACCGCAGCGCCACTTCACCATGATGACGAAGAGCTCGATCTGTTCCCCATGCTGGCTGATGAACACAGCGCCGGCGTACTGATCGACCGCCTGTGCGAGGAACACCGTGAACTCGAGCAAAGGTGGGCCAACCTGGCGCTGCAGCTCGAAGGCTTGCTGAACGGCCGATACAACCGCGAGGCATTCGAAGCCGTTGTAACGCCATTCGGCGCCGGCTATCGCAGACATATTCGCGATGAAGAGGAACTCCTGCTGAAGGTAGCCAAAAACCGACTGAGCAGGACTCAACTGCGCGGGCTGGGCGAATCCATGGCGGCACGAAGACAACCGTCCCCTAACCCAGCAGAGCCATAAAAAAGGCGCTGTCACCGTTAAGTGTTGGTAAAGCTAAACTTAAAGGTGAAGACTCCATGCAGGAGGACTCACCATGGATAAACGGACGTTTGCGGCTTGGCTAGGTCAACTGCAGCAGCTCTCGCCGAGTCAGTGGGAGCAACTCCATACTCGGGTCGAGCAGGCAGACGCGTCGGCGGCGGATCGGCTGCTTGAAGCACATCCGCCGGTGCACTGCCCCCACTGTGACGCCGTCCACCTGATTCGGTGGGGATCCGCTCATGGCCTTCCCCGCTATCGCTGCAAGACATGCGGGCGAACGTGCAACGCCCTCACCGGCTCGCCGTTAGCCCATCTTCGCCAACGCCCACGTTGGCTGTGTTTTGCCCAGGCCCTGATTGACGGCGCGACACTGCGCCAAGCGGCCGTGCGGTGTGCGATCCACAGGAACACCGCCTTGCGCTGGCGGCGACGCTTTCTGGTAGCGCCCGCGTTGCAGCAGGCCTCACAGGCCCATGGCATTGTGGAAGTGGATGAGACGTTTTTCCTCAAGTCATTGAAAGGACAGCGTCATTTGACCCGCCCGCCACGCAAACGCGGTGGCGTCGGTCAAACCCGGGGCACAGGTCCGGATCATGTGCCGGTGCTGGTGATCAGAGACCGCAGTGGTGCGATGGCCGATATCATCTTGGACAAACTCGATGCGGCCCATATTCGCCGCGTACTCCAGGCACGGGTTGATCCCGATGCCGTGTTGTGTACCGATGGCGCCTCGGTCTATACAGCCTTTGCGAACGCAACGGGTATGGCCCACGAGGTCTTGCCTGTCCGTGGCCCTCGGGTACGGGGCGCCTTCCATATTCAGCACGTCAACGCCTACGACAGTCGCCTGAAAAACTGGATGCGACGATTCCACGGTGTCGCAACGCGCTATCTCGATCAATACCTCGGCTGGCGCCGTCTGCTGGAACGGCATCGCCAATCACTTACACCACAGGCCTGTTTGCTAGAGGCTTTCAGAAACCAACACTTAACGGTGACAGCGCCTTTTTTTTGCGTCGCCAGAAACGACGGAGGCTAGCGGCGTGCAATCT
>CAZCDY010000070.1:17956-19131 GCA_964497145.1 uncultured Gammaproteobacteria bacterium | reverse complement strand
GTGGTCGATCACAAGGGTCGACTGCTCAGCGGCGACCCGGAAAGTCGTGAAATGAAGCTTTCGGCAACCCAGTTCCAGCATACCCGCCGCATCGAGAACCTCTTCCGCGAGCGCGTGGAGGGCCTGCTGATCCCGATCGTCGGACGCGACAAGGTGCGTGCTCAGGTCACTGCAGATGTCGACTTCACCGTGACCGAGCAGACCCAGGAGCGCTTCAATCCGGATCAGCCGGCACTGCGCAGTGAACAACTCAATGAACAGCAGAGCGTCGATGCCGCTGCCGGTGGCGTGCCGGGTGCCCTGACCAATCAGCCCCCTGCTGCAGGCCGCGCGCCGCAGGAGGCAACCAATGCAGGCGGCGTGGTCGAGCCGAGCGATGCGCGCAACTCGAGTCGCCAGTCGACCCGCAACTACGAGCTGGACCGCGTGATAAGCCATACCCGGATGTCTCCGATCTCTCTACGCCGGCTGTCGGTGGCCGTGGTGGTAGACAACATCAGCAGTGTAGGTCAAGACGGCAAGGTCACTGTACGTGAGCGCACGCCGGAAGAGATCGAGCGTCTGACCGAACTGGTGCGCGAGGCCATCGGTTTCGATGCGCGCCGCGGCGACAGTGTGCGGGTGATGAACAGCTCATTCCTCAGCCCGGAACCGGTTGCCGACCTGCCAGAGATCCCGATCTGGGAGCAGAGCTGGTTCCTCGACATCGTCAAGCAGGTCGGTGGTCTGTTGCTGGTTCTGGTCCTGATCTTCTTTGTACTCAAGCCGACCATGAAACGTCTGACCTCGACCAGTACGGAACTCGCGATCGGGGTTGACGGTGCCGCCCGCGTAGAGGGGCCGCTGGCGCAGACGCAGGAAGGTGGGGCCGAAGGGCAGGAGAGCCTGCTGTTGGGAAGTGACGGTGAACCCATCAGTCTGCCCGGTGGCGGCAAGTATGAAAACATCATGGATGCCGCCAGGCAGCTGGTGGACGAGGATCCTAAGCGTGTGGCCCAGCTGGTCAAGACCTGGGTGAACGAGGAAGCCGCCTGATATGGAACAAAGCCCCGATTCACAGGCAGTACAAAAACTCAGCGGACTGGAGCGATCTGCGCTGTTGATGCTGGGTCTCGGCGAGCAGCATGCGGCGGAGATCCTGCGCCACATGGGCCCGAAAGAAGTGCAGGAGATCG
>CAZCDY010000070.1:15590-17946 GCA_964497145.1 uncultured Gammaproteobacteria bacterium | reverse complement strand
CAATGGCAGGCTTGACCCAGGTGACCAGCTCGCAGATGGAACTGGTGATGCAGAAGTTCGTCGGTGCCATTGGTGAACAGACGTCTCTGGGTATCGGTTCGGATCAGTACATCCGCAATATGCTGACTTCGGCCCTGGGTGCCGACAAGGCCGGCGGTGTCATCGACCGCATCCTGCTGGGTAGAAACAGCAAGGGGCTGGAGCAGCTCAAATGGATGGACGCGCGTGCCATCGCGGAACTGATCCGTCTTGAACACCCGCAGATCATCGCCATCGTGATGTCGTTTCTCGATCCTGACCAGGCCGCCGGGGTGCTGTCCGAGTTCCCGGAACGGGTTCGCACCGACGTGATCATGCGTGTGGCCAGCCTGGATGGCATCCAGCCAGCGGCGCTGCAGGAGCTCGACGAGATCCTGGAACGGCAGTTCGCCGGTGGCGCCAATGTGCAGTCCTCCGCTCTGGGCGGCGTCAAGAAGGCGGCAGATATCCTGAACTTCGTCGATGGCATGATCGAAAGCAAGGTGATCGAACAGATCAGTGAGGCTGACGACGATCTGTCGCAGCAGATTCAGGACAATATGTTCGTGTTTGAAAACCTTATCGACATCGATGACCGTGGCATGCAGACGCTGCTGCGCGAGGTCTCGTCCGATCAGCTGTTGCTGGCATTGCGCGGTGCGCCTGAGCCGTTGCGTGACAAGATCTTTGGCAACATGTCTTCGCGCGCTGCCGAAATGCTGAAGGATGACCTCGAGGCGGCACCGCCGGCCAAGCTCAGTGATGTCGAGGCCTCACAGAAGGAGATCCTCACGGTCGCGCGCCGACTTTCGGACGCCGGTGAGATCAATCTCGGGGGCGGCGGTGGTGAAGAGTTTGTCTAGGCCATGAATGAGCGCAGAACGGGCGAACGCAGATCCGGCAGTGTACAGATCATCCGCTCGGATGATGCCGAGTTCACCCAGTGGCAACCTCCGCACGTACGCAAAAAGGGCGAGCCCGCGGTCGACGAGTCGCCAGGCCTGCTCACGGCCGCCCAGCTCGACCAGATCCAGAAGGCGGCGCATGCCGAGGGATTCGAACAGGGACGCAAGGAGGGTCAGGCCTATGGTCATCGCGAGGGCCTCGAAGAGGGACGTGCCGTTACCAAGGCAAAAATAGAGCGGCTGGATGAGCTGCTGCTTGCGCTCGACAAACCGTTCGAACAGCTCGATCAGCAGGTCGAGAACGAAATTGTGACCCTGGTGATCAGCATGGTGCGGCAACTGATCCGGCGCGAGGTCAAGCTGGACCCGGGGCAGATCGTAGGGGTGGTGCGCGAGGCACTGGGCATATTGCCGATCAGTGCCCGCAACATCCGTGTGGTGCTGCACCCCGAAGATGCCGAACTCGTGCGCCAGGCCTACACGCTCGGCGATCACGATCAGAAGTGGCAGATTGTTGAAGACCCGGTGATCCAACGCGGTGGCTGCCGTATCCACACCGATACCTCACAGATCGACGCCACACTGGATTCGCGACTCAGCAGCCTTATTGCCCCCTTGCTCGCCGGCGAACGCTCGCACGACGCCGACGACACGGATCTTCATGATGCCTGAGACGGACCGCAATCCGATCTGGTCGGCGCGCATCAGGCGCCTGGGCGAACGTATTGACGACAGTCGCGGCCTGGTGGTGGAAGGCAAATTGACCCGGATGGTTGGACTCACCCTCGAGGCGGTTGGCTGTCGCGCAGCGATAGGCGGTCGCTGTGATGTCATCAATGCGGCAGGAGACGGGGTTGAGGCCGAAGTGGTCGGCTTCGCCGGCGAGAGCCTTTATCTGATGCCCACAGGCGATATCCGGGGACTGGAGCCGGACGCGCGTGTAGTCCCCACCGGCCGCATCAGCGAGGCTGCGGTGGGTGATGAACTGCTGGGTCGGATCATCGATGGCAGTGGTAATCCGCTGGACGGCAAAGGGCATCTGCATACCACGAAGCGCTGGCCTTTGAACGGCGGTTACATCAATCCCCTTGCTCGGGCGCCGATACGTGACCCGCTGGATGTCGGTATTCGTGCCATCAATGCGCTGCTCAGCGTCGGCCGGGGACAGCGGCTTGGTCTGTTTGCCGGTTCCGGTGTGGGCAAGTCCGTCCTGCTTGGCATGATGACGCGCTATACGGATGCAGACGTGGTGGTGGTCGGTCTGATTGGCGAACGTGGGCGCGAGGTCAAGGAGTTCGTCGACAATATACTCGGCAAAGAAGGACTGGCGCGCGCCGTCGTGGTCGCGGTGCCAGCCGATCAACCGCCGCTACGGCGTATGCATGGCGCCATGCTGGCTACTGCGATCGCAGAGTATTTTCGCGACCAGGGCA
>CAZCDY010000070.1:8641-15516 GCA_964497145.1 uncultured Gammaproteobacteria bacterium | reverse complement strand
TGGTGATCGCGGCGGCGGTTCGATTACCGCCTTCTATACCGTGCTGGCGGAGGGGGATGATCAGAACGACCCCATCGCCGATGCTGCGCGTGCGATTCTCGACGGCCATATTGTGCTGTCGCGGCGTCTGGCCGAGTCCGGGCAGTACCCGGCGATCGACATCGAGGCATCGGTCAGCCGGGCGATGAACGAGATTACTGACGCGGAACACAAACAGGCGGCGCGTGAATTCAAACAGCTGTACAGCCTGTATCAACAGAATCGCGACCTCATTTCGGTTGGCGCCTACGAAGAGGGGTCCAATGATCAGATTGATCTGGCGATCGGGGCCATGCCGTCATTGCGTGAGTTTCTGCATCAGGACATGCATATCCGTTTTGGTCTGAACGATAGTCTGGAGGACCTGTTGACACTGTTTCCGCAGGAGATGCTCCCGACCACGACCGCCGAGGCGGGATAACCGAAAATGGCGCCTCCATCCAAACGATTCCAACCGATCCAGAAGATCGCCTCCCACAAGGAGCGCAAGGCGGCCGCTGTATTGGGTGAATCGCTCAAACAACGTGAGGCAGCCCGGTTGCGGCTCGAAGAACTGCGCCAGTATCGTGCCGAGTATCTGGAACGGTTTGGGCATGCCACGCAGGCAGGCCTTTCGAGTCGCCAGATGCTCGAGTACCAGGTGTTCATCACCAAGCTGGAAACGGCGATCACGCAGCAGGAAGAGATCGTGAAGCAATCGCAGCAGGCCTGCGACTCGAGCAAGGCGCAGTGGCGTGGCCGCTATACAAAGTCGAAGGCGATGGAGAACGTGGTTGGTCGAATGCAGAAGGCTGAGCGCGCGGATAACAACAGAAAGGAGCAGTCGGAGTCAGACGACCGTGCGCAGCGAAAACGCTGAGTAACGTTCCTGAGCCGGTTCGGCGCGAATGCGAAGTCTGCTGCGATCCGGGTCCGATCGGAACAAGCTCCAGCTATGAAACCTCGGGTGTTCGACAGCTCTGGCAGTCAGCGATACTGAATGCAGACTAACTCACGCACTGGCGTTTATTCTGGGCCTGTAGCAGCTGATGCATTTCGTCGGCACCCATCGAGTGGTGGAAAAGATACCCCTGGCCGAAGCGGCAACCTTCATCCAGAAGAAACCTTCTTTGAATCTCTGTTTCCACGCCTTCACCGACCAGTTCGAGATTGAGGCTCCTGGCCATTGCTATGATCGCGCACGTGATTGCCATGTTGTTTTTGTCGTCCGGGATATCCCGGATGAATGACTTATCGATCTTGAGGCGCTGGATGGGCAGCGCCTTGAGATATGAAAGCGAAGAGTAACCGGTACCGAAATCGTCGATCGCCAGTGTCAGGCCGAGATCGCGTAACTCGCGGAGCAGTTTGATTGCCCGCCCTGACTCTCCCATGATGAAACTCTCGCTGATCTCCAGCTCAAGCATCTCCGCCGGCAGGCCGGTCTTCTGCAAGGTGCGACGCACCACGTCGGCAAGATCTCCTCTGCGCACCTGTACGCCGGAGATGTTTACCGCCACGTTACCCCCCAGCAAGCCGTCGTCGAGCCAGGCCTTGGCCTGCCGGCATGTTGTTTCAAGCACCCATTCACCCAATGGTAGGATTAGTCCGTTGTCTTCGCTTATCGGTATGAACTGCTCCGGTGTCACCTCGCCCAGCTCCGGGTTCTGCCACCTCAGCAGTGCCTCCATTCCGACGATGCTGCCGGTCGCAAGATCGATCTTGGGTTGGTATCGGAGGTTGAACTCGCCTCGCGGAATCGCGTTTCGCAAGGCGCTGTCCATCTGCATTCGGTCGAAGGCCTGTTGCGTGAGTTCCTCGGTATAGAATTGGTAGGTATTGCGACCGAGTGTCTTTGCCCGGTACATGGCCGCATCTGCATTGCGCATCAGTGTCTCGGCGTCCTGCCCGTCATCAGGCGAGAGGCTGATCCCGAGGCTGGGTGTCATATGAATGTTCGAGTCGGCAAGCCGGAACTCGCGATCGAAGGCGCGCAGGATTTTTTCTATCATCCGTACCAGGCTTTCCCTGTCGCGAATCTCTTCAATCAGGATGGTGAATTCATCGCCGCCGATCCTCGCCACGGTGTCTTCATTCCTCACTGCCGAGGTCAATAATTCCGCGACACCGACCAGCAGCTGATCGCCGTAGCTATGGCCCAGACTATCATTGACGTGTTTGAAGTGATCGAGGTCGACGAAGATGACCGCGACCTGCTTTTTGTGACGGGTGGCGCGTTCCAGGCAGTGCTCCAGACGCTCGAAAAACAGGACACGATTGGGTAGATTGGTGAGTGCGTCGTGGTGAGCAAGGTGTGCCAGCTGTTGCTGAGACTGTCTGATCTGGCTTACATCGGTGTAGATCGCAACATGGCCGATAGCTTCGCCGGCGGCATTGCGAACCGTACTGATCGTAGCGAGTGCGGGCGCGATGGCCCCGCTCCTGCTGCGATTGAAGATTTCTCCCCTCCATTGCCCACTTGAGCGTATCGAAAGCCACATCTCGCGGTAGAAGGCATCGTCATGGAGCTCAGACTTCCAGAATCGGGGGTTGTTCCCGATGACCTCTTCGCGCGCATAACCGAGGATCTCGGTGAAGGCCGAGTTGACGTCGAGAATGGTGCCTTTTGCATCGGTAATCACGATCGCCTCGGCGGTACAGTCGAATACGGTCGCGGACTGCCGCAGCCTGCGTTCCGATTCACGTCGTTCCGTGATGTCGCTGGCGATGCCGCAGATGCCGTAGATCTCGCCTTTGGTGTCGAGCAGCGGAAACTTGATCGACAGGTAGTCGTGCATGCCGTCTGCCTGGGGGGCCTGCTCATCCAGTTCCAGCGATCGACCCTGATTCAATACCTCGAGGTCGGTGTCACGGGTTGACTTCGCTATGTCCTCGGGGAAGAGTTCGTAGTCATAGCTGCCTATGATCCGGTCGCGTGTTCGGTCTACCAGGCGTTCGTAACTGTTGTTCACCAGCAGGTATTTGCCGGCACGATCCTTGACGTAGATCACGGCTGGTGCGTTGTCGATGATGGCCTGCAGTTTGGATTCGTTGGCCTTGGCCGAATCCAGCAGTTCTTCGTTGCGTCGCAGCAGGCGACGAAGATTGCGGGTATCGTTTGAAAGCCTGCTGACCAGGGGGCGGGTTATTCGGCTGCTGAAGGCGACGCCAAGCAAGGTCAGAATCAACACTGCAAGTGCGGCGTAGGCGGCCTGTGAACGTGCCTGGGCGAACAAATCCCACGGGTCTGCATAGAATACGAATACCCAGCCAGTATTGCCGATCGGCCCGTGCGTCAGGATCATCTTGCCGGATTCGGAGGCGTCGGGGCTGTGCAGTCCCTGATTCAGGCCCAGCTGCAGTTGCGCAATGATCTCGGTTTTCAGTGTCTCATGGCTGAGTGGCTGCTCGGTGTGTCCGATATCGTAGAAATGTTGCACGTGCCCCTCTTCGAGGGCGGCGATCTGAACACTTCCTGCACCCTTAATTCGGTCGAAGAACCGTTGCATGGTGGTCGTGAGGCGATCGTCGCTGAACATCACGAGGTCGAAGCCCGCGATCTCCTTCTTCCGGTTGTGTATCGGTGCCGATACCACCACCATGCCTTTTGCGGGTGTGCCGAGGCTGTTTGCATACTTGGAGATGTGTCTTGGCCATAGATTGGCAGGGATATCTGACCCGACACTCAGGAGTGGGGCCATTTCCCGCGACAGCCGCGTTATACCCAGGACGTCGCGATTTGAGCGCATTGCGTCAGTCAGCTTCGGGCTGGTGAAGTCAATCAACGCATGCGTGCTGATCTCGCCGCGGTTGTGGCGTTCGAGTTCCTGGCGGATTCGTGTTCTGCTGGTTATCTGACTGGCGATATTGTTCAGCCTTGCCAGTTCTGCCCCTAGCGCCGCCGTTTCGAGTTCAATGGCGAAAAACAGCTGGTTGTGCAGCGTCTCCGTCTGGGCCCTGTAGAGCAGGGCCGTCGCAATGCCACCGATGAGGAAACTGGTCGTCAGGATGACGAGTACCGCCATCCGCGCCACGCGCTTTTCGACTCGGCTGGATTCTTCCATCCCTGGCGGTCGGGCGCGTTCAGAGGAAACAGGCATGGGCGCGACTGGGGGGGCTTGTGATCATCCCTGGATTAGCGGCAGGCTACATGCAAAAGTGAAGTCCAGCGGTGTTGGGTATCGGATTCCTCATGCGGGCGGCCGTATCGCCCATCGGTTTGCTGCGGAGAGGGCGGAGCGCGGGCTAGTGCGTGCGTCCCGCTGCATCCTTGCGTTCGGCCGCTTCGCGCAAGCGCTTGATCTGGAACAGGGTGCCACGCTCTTCCTCTTCCAGAGCCTCGGCGATCCGCTTGATGGCCTTTTTGTAGGAGGGGATGATGTTGTATTTGAGCGCGTTGACGCGTTTTTGTGCCTTGCGTTGTTCACTGATCAGGCGGTAAAGGGCCATTTCGACGGCGGCCAGCTGCGCCAGATTGACCGCCGCATGGGCGAATGACTGGCGTGCCTCGTCGAAACTGGGGTCGGTGCCGAGCAGCCCGACCGGTTGCGGGGCGACCACGCTGGCCTCCACAGAGGGGTACTGAACGCCGAGTGAGCGCCGTGGCAGCACCCGCATCTCAGTCGATGGTGAGGCGCCCAGCGTGGCCTGGGTAATGGTGCGGTCGCCCATACGCAGCTGGGCGATGCTCAGCCAGCGATAGGCTGTCTGCAGCGTTGATTTTGCCGTGCGCTTGAGTGCCTGATACTCCCTGATGTGCTGATAGACCAGGCGTGTGAGCAGTTCACGTTTGCGTTCGAGCAGGGTATGCCCGTCTTCAAGAAAGCGTACCTGCTTGCGCAGGTTGAGCAGGGCACTCTTGGTCGGCGCCGAGCGCAGCCGGGTCATGCTGCCTGATCCCCGGAACGGTGATAGTGGGCCAGGTCGGTCTCACTGACCCGGGTCAGTGCCTCGCGTGGAAAGCGCGACAGGAGCTCCCAGGCGAGATTGAGTGTCTCGACGATGCTGCGATTGGAATCCTCGCTCTGGCCGACAAAGAGCCTGTCGAATTCGCTGGCGAATTCCAGGTAGCGCTGATCGCGTGCGGAAAGCTCTTCCGCACCGATGATCGAGGCGAGGTTGCGCGTCTCCTGCGCCTTTGCGTAGAGCGCATACAGCTGGTTGGCCACACGCGGGTGATCATCACGGGTATCGTCTTTGCCGATGCCGTCTTTCATCAGTCGCGACAACGATGGCGCGATATCAACCGGCGGATAGATGCCCTGGTTGTGCAGCTCGCGCGAAAGCACGATCTGACCCTCGGTAATGTAACCGGTGAGGTCGGGTATCGGGTGCGTGATGTCATCGGACGGCATCGACACAACCGGCACCATGGTGACCGAACCATGGCGATCGCGGATCCGGCCCGAGCGTTCGTAGATCTCGGCCAGGTCGGAATAGAGGTAGCCGGGGTAGCCTTTGCGCGCGGGCACATCGCCTTTGGCCGTGGCGACCTCGCGCAGTGCCTCGGAGTAATTCGTCATGTCGGTCATGACCACCAGGACGTGGCGATCGAGGTCGAATGCCAGGTACTCGGCCGCGGTTAGGGCGACGCGGGGCAGGGCGAGACGTTCGACCGGCGGGTCGTCGGCGTGATTGATGAACATCACCACGTTGCCGAGAACGCCCGAATCGGAAAAAGATTCCTGAAAGAAGCGCGCATCGGTGTAGGACACCCCCATGGCGGCGAATACGATGGCGAAGTTGCTGGCCTCGCCCGGCAGGCGTGCCTGACGTACGATCTGCGCGGCCAGCCGGTTGTGCGGTAGCCCGGAGGCGGAGAAGATGGGCAGCTTCTGGCCGCGCACCAGCGAGTTGAGCCCATCGATGGTAGAGATGCCTGTCTGGATGAACTCGCGCGGGTAGTTGCGCGATGCTGGGTTGATGGCAGAGCCATTGACGCCACGCGGCTCGCCGTCGACGATCGGCGGGCGCCCGTCGCGTGGCTCACCGATACCGCTGAATATCCGCCCCAGCAGTCCCGGGCTGACCGTGAGTGTCAGCGGCTGATCGAGGAATCGCACCCAGGTGTTGTTGAGGTCCAGGTCGTCGGTGCCTTCGAAGACCTGGATCAGGGTCTCACGCTCGGCCGAGCGGATGACCTGGCCGTTGCGTTGGCGCCCCAAGTGGTCACGGATGCGGACACGGTCGCCAAAGGCGATACCCTCGACGTCTGAGACGACCAGCAGGCCGCCCTGTGCGGCTGTCGCGCGACGATACTCTACGGCACTCATGGGGTGGTCTCCTGACTGGATGCGTACTCGCTGCGCAAGGCGCTCAGGGCCTGATAGACTTCGGTGGAAAACGCCGCCATCTGCTCGCCGTCCTCACTGCGCCAGGTAGATTTGGCGCGTCGGATGCGTGCCATCACCGGGTGTTCCGCGAGTTCCTGGACCGGGGCGCCGAGTCCGATCAGTTCCATGCCCTGGTCGAACACCCGCATCACCAGTTCCAGCAGACGGAACTGTTTCTGCGGCGAGCAGTAGCTGTCGGCCTCATCCAGTGCGCTCTGCTGCAATACGGCCTCTTTTATCAGGGCTGCGCCTTCGAGTTCCCAACGCTGTGCCGAGGACAGGGCCTCGGGGCCTACCAGGTTGACGATGCGCGACAATTCGGCATCGCGCGCCAGCAGCGACAATGCCTGCGCTCGCCGCTGGCTCCAGGCGCCACTGATCTCCTGGGCCCACCAGCTGGCGGCGATGGGGACATCCTGCGAAAAGCTGTCCACCCAGTCGACAGAGGGGTAGTGGCGGGCATCGGCCAGTTCTTTCGAAAGTGCCCAGAAGGTCTGGATGATCTCTTTGGTATGGCTGGTGACA
>CAZCDY010000070.1:0-8505 GCA_964497145.1 uncultured Gammaproteobacteria bacterium | reverse complement strand
CCGGGTAACCTTCCTCTACCGGCATGTGTCCGAGTCGCCCCGCCACTTCGCGCAGCGCCTCGGCCCAACGCGAGGTGGAATCGGCCAGCATCACGACGTCGTAGCCCTGATCGCGGAAGTATTCCGCCATGGTCATGCCGACGTAGATGGAGGCCTCGCGCGCGACCACCGGCATGTTGGAGGTGTTCGCGACCAGCAGGGTGCGCTCCATCATGCCGCGACCGGTGTGCGGGTCCTCGAGTTTGGGGAAGCTCTCGAGCACGTCAACCAGTTCGTTGCCGCGTTCACCGCAGCCGACATAGATCACGATGTCGGCATTTGACCAACGTGCCACCTGCTGTTGCACCATGGTCTTGCCGGCACCGAAAGGACCGGGCACCGCGCCCTTGCCGCCCTTGAGCAGGGGAAAGAAGGTGTCGAGGATGCGCTGTCCCGTGATCAGCGGTTCGACACCGTGGTCACGCTGCTTGTAGGGACGCGGCCGGCGCACCGGCCAGCGATGGAACAGCTTGAGTTTGTGTACCGTTCCCTGTGAATCACGTACCCGCGCGATGGTGGCATCGAGCAGGTAATCGCCCGCCGGTGCCAGATCGATGAGTTCGCCTCCGATATCCGGCGGCACCAGGATCCGATGCTCGATAGTCTCGGTTTCCTGCACCGTGCCCAGCCGTGTTCCCGAGCGGATCTCGGCGCCCGGCTGCAGTGCTTCGGCCGGTTCGAACGGCCACTCGCGGGTACGGTCCAGGGAGTCTATATGCAGACCGCGTGGGATATTGTCACCGGCCAGGCCCGCGATCTCGGCAAGCGGGCGCTGCACGCCATCAAATATACCCTGCAGCAGCCCGGGTCCAAGCTCCACGGTAAGGGGGTGACCCAGGCCACTGACGGATTCGCCGGGGCGCAGGCCTTCGGTCGACTCGTAGGCCTGAATGATGGCGTCATCGCCTTCCAGCGCGATGATCTCGCCGACAATATCCAGGCTGCCGATACGTACCTGTTCGCCGTTGCGCCCGCCAGGGAGGTGTATCCGGAGGATGGGCCCGTTGATCTCACGGATATAGCCACTGCGCGACGAGCTCATTGCGGTCCTCCGCTACGTGCGTTGGCATTGATGTCTGTGGGAAAGAGCTGTTGCAGGATCGCTCGCTGCACCTCGGCCTCCATGCGCGCCAGCCTGCCTTCGAAGCGGTTGTCGACCTGGGCGCGGTTGTCGGCCGTGCGCAAGCGGATGCCACCATCTCCCCAGGTTGGTTTGTCGGCCAGGTGGATGCTGCGCCCCGGCGCCGCCTGGGCAATCAGATCGGGCCATTCGCCTCTGATCCAGCTCAGATCGTCGGCATTGACCTCGGCCGTCAGCTCACCCTCGGGCAACAGTTCGCTTGCCTCTCGCACCATCTGTACCAGCCATTCACGATAGGTGGGGCGGTCGAGGCGCAATGACTGCATGCGCTCTTTCAGACGCCCCTGTATCGTCTGCACCAGTTCCCAGCGCAGCTGGTCCAGTCGTCCCTGCAGTCTCAACTCGCTGGCCTGGGTGACACGCCGGAACAGGCGTTCCGCCTCCGCCTTGGCGGCCAGGACTTCACGCTCCTCGGCGTTGTGCAGGCGCTCGGCGGCATCGCGCAGGATGTGGTCGCGCTGCCGGTCTGCCTTGTCCTGGAACTCCTGTGCCAGGTTCTCGGCCCGCGCCATGATGGCCTGCTCCAGGGCCTCCAGTTGCCGGTTTGCTCCGGATTGGCTCATGCATTTTCTCCGTTGGCGCCAAGCAGCTGCTGGATGTGGTCGTCGACCGAGCTTTTCATCTGCTCCGGATGGGTCAGCGGCGGCACCTGGGTCAGCAGGATGCGGCCACCCTCGCGGCGCACCTGTTCGAGCGTCGGGCTGTCGGAGCCGGCCAGTCGCTGATCGATCACCACGAAGGCATGCGTGCGGTCGCGTTGGAGTTTTTCGAGCGACTGCTCCAGCTGCCTGATCCCGGCATCCGGGAAGGTCTCGAAGCCGGCCAGCCGGAAACCGGTAGCCAGGTTGGCGTCACCAAAAAACAGTTGCCGTGTTTTCTCCATGCCCGTCTCTCAGACCCTGTTCAACAGCAGGATCGAAAGCACCAGACCGTAGATGGCGATGCCCTCGGCCAGGCCCAGGTAGACCAGCGTGCGTCCGAACATCTCCGGTTTTTCCGACACTGCCGCCAGCGAGGCGGCACCGATCGGGCCTACCGCAAGCCCGGCGGCGATGGTGCTGCCCGCGGTGGGCAGTGCGATACCGATAAAGGCGAGCCCCATGCCGAGGCTGACCTCGGTCCCGCCGGCCAGCGCACTCTCCACCTCCGGCGCGGCAAGTGCATCGTTGACACCGAGGATGGTGACCACCAGCTGGGCACCGAAAAACACGGCGATATTGGTGATGACGGTGGGCATGAACAGACGTCGGGCGCGACCGGGTTCGAGCGGCCGGTAGTGCAGGTAGACGCCGGTCGCGATCATGCCGATCAGAGCGGTGGTGAGTAAGGCGATTATTGTGCTCATGGATGCTCCTGGTAAAGCGGGTTGCCTAGTATGTCTGGTTGCGTCCTACGCGCAGCGGCTGGAACGCTTTGCCGTCACCATAGAAGTAACGCGAGAAGCCCTCGTAGTATTCCAGTCGCAGGGTCTGGATGGCGACGATGAATCCTTCCAGTACGATGACGAACAGATTGCCCAATATGATCACGATCCAATGCCCGATGGTGTCCATGGTTTCGGCCAGGGTGAAGACGGCCAGCGACAGCGCGACGTGATTGAGGCTGAAGGCCGCGACCCGCAGAAACGACAGCGAACTGGTGGCGTAGCCGTTGACGATCTCATAGATCTCGATCACGGTGATCATGACGCGCTCGCCGTAGGGCGCATCGGACATGTGCCATTGGTAAGCGATCAGTACGGTGAGGGTAATCATTATCACGGCCGTGGCAACCATCGGAAAGCCACCGCCCTGGGCCAGATTGATCAGGCCGCCCAACAGGGCGAAATAGAGTATCAATGGCACCAGACCACCGGATCCGAAGAATGCACCTGCCTGATCTCCCGCCAGCAGGCGGTTGATGATCGCAATCGCCGAACCGAGGGTAAGGAAGGCGACGCCCCAGCCCAGGGCGACGGTGAGCATGTAGATCGGGTCCGACATTGGGGCGATCCATAGTGGCTGTATCCAGTGCTCGACACCAAAGATGCTGCCGTAGAGCCAGCCGAACAGCATGGCCGACGCACCGGCCAGGCCGAACAGGTAGGTGAAGGAGCGCAGGCGCCGGCGCAGCAGGATTCCGGTCAAAACGATGATCGCGCCATGCCCCAGGTCTCCGAACATCATGCCGAACATCCCGGCGAAGGTGATAGCAAACAGGATCGTGGGATCGAATTCGCCAAAACGCGGGACACCATACTGCTGCACCAGTGTCGAGAAGGGTTGCAGGATGCCCTTGTTCTTGACCGGTACGGGCACCAGGTGCGTTTCGTCCGCCCGTGGTCGGCGTGATTCCAACACGAAGGGGTGGCCGAGCTTTTCCTTCAAGCGGGCCTCGACCGATGCCAGACGCGACCCCGGAATCCAACCCTGAAGGGCCGCCAGGCTGCCGCGTGACCGTGCAGAGCCATGCAGATGCACATATGGTTCCGCGGCTTCCAGCATCTGTCTGGCGTGCGCCAGCTTCTGACCGTTGATGCTCAGCCATTCCTGCATTCGGCTGCGCCACTGGGTGCATTCCTGTTCAAGTTGCCGGCGACGTTGCTGTAACTCCGCGCGCAGGGCATCCGGGTTGTCGTCGAAACTGTCGGGAATGTCCAGCGGCTGGTAGGCAGCGGCATGCAGAACGCTGTCCAGTGCGGTGGCATCCTGGCGGTCGCCGGCAATCACGATGCGCAGCGTCTCACCATCGTTGGAGACATCGAGGATCATGTGGCTGGACAGGGCGAGCACATCTCGCAGCCGTGCCAGGTTGTCAGCAGGGATGGAGCCGATGCGGATATCGAGCAGCCCCTGGCCGCCCTGCAGCCGGCTAAGGTCGACGTCCAGGTCGGCAAAATCCTGCAATGACTGTTCGAGATGGCGCAGCTCGCGGAATGCGTCATCGAGTCGGTGCAGGCCTTCTTCGCAGGGGCTGCAATGACTCCATGACTCCGCCAGCCATTGTTCGATCTCGACCAGTTGCTCGCGGCTCAATACCGTGAGTGCCGGTGTCGATGTTGCCTCCGGCAATTCGTCGAGCACACTGGTCAGGCGGTCCAGATACCCCCAGGCGCGGCGAATGCGGGCACGAAACGCGGTGCCGGGGATCTCCGGCAACTCGGATTCGAGCAACGGGCGTTCATCCGGGGCGAAGGCCTCGAGCTCGGCAAGCACGAGACTGGCGCGCGGCAGGTCCTCGCGCATCAGCTGGAGGGTGACATGCCGCATATCGGCGCCTGCGCGCATCAGGCGGCTTCCTCGTGCAGCGGGTTGAGCGCCTCCAGCAACAATTCGTCATCCAGTCCGTAGACGCGTGCATGCACGATGGTGTAGAGGGCGCTGATGCCGCCATGACGCAGCACCAGGTAAGATAAAACGCTGCTCAGTGCGGATGGGCTGTGGCGCATGGCGCGCTCGGCATAGGCGAACAGGTCCCGGCGCATGACCGCCTCGACCAGGGGGATCTGCTGTGGAATCCGGTCGTGATCGCTCAGCAGGTTATCGGGCAGCTGGCCAAGGGCGTCGGCGAGCGTGTCGGCGTGGAGGATTTCCTGCAGGCGTGAACGGTCCAGCACGCGGCCGCCGTCGATTGCAAGATACAGCACCTCACTGGCCTGAAGGCCATAGTTGTAACGATAGCGCAGGCTCCATACCAGATTGTGCCGGTCGACGATCCGCCCGATGAGATTCAGAACCTCGGCGCGATCGGTGCCGGCGAGGTGGTGGGCGCGATCGATCAGCTCACTGTAGAACTGCTGGTCGAGAGTCGCGTCGAGCAGAAAGGGGTCGGGACGTTCTTCGAAACGGCGCAGTGCCTGGGTTGCCAGTCGCTGATAGGGCGTCTTCTGGAGTTGGCGCAGCAGTTCGGTGACGCTGTCGGTATTGAGCAACTGGTCGTGGTTGAGGCCGAGGAAGCCGGGTAGCAGGAACAGGGTCTTCTCGATCTCCTCGTTCGGCAGTTGACCGATTTTTCCGCGCACCAGGGCCTTGATATTGAGGACTTCGTAGCGACTCGCCCAGTGTGTCAGGAGACGGCGGGCAGAGCCCTGGAGCGGGCGCAGCAATGCGCCGAGTTCGTCCAGCCAGGTCTGCATCAGCATGCGTTCATAGATGGCCAGGCGGGCCGCGTTACTGTCTCCCGTCACCTCTTCGTAGCCGCTGGCCACGACAAGCTCTTCGAGCGGGAGTGCCGCCAACGAGCTGAGTTGTTCCGGGCTGAGTAGGTTGGTCGCCATGATCGCCAGGCGGGTGCGCAGATAGGCTTGGTCGGTGAACCTGCTCACGCTATGCCCGTGGTGCCGTTCCCGGTCAGATGGAGAAATGCCGCATCCAGTGCGGATTCTTCATTGGCATCGGCCGCATCACGCAGATGCGCCAGTCTTTCCTCGAAGCGCCTCTCCATCTCGGCAACCGTCTGCTGCGCCCGCTGGTCCGCCTTTTCCAGGAACGAGGCCTGCAATTCGGGTACCCGAGCATGGAAACGCTCTTCCTGTTCCCGCGCTTCGTGCAGGGCTGTCTGGATAAGTCGCTCGCTGTCTGCTTGTGCTTTCTTGACCAGGTCGCTGGCGGCGTTTTCTGCTGCCAGCAGGCGTTTCAGTGTGTCATCCATTACTGGTGTCACTCTATGTTGGAGGCGGGTTGCTACTGGGCCCGACGTCTAGTTTAGGCCGTTAATCGAATTCGCATATATTAGAGAACCCTTTTATTGATTTGCGTCATAACAGTTGTCGGACGGCGGGGGAAAGGGGCGATCTGCAAACCGGGAGCGGGTGCTGCCTGACCGCAGCCCGTTTCACCCCTGGTCGCCGGCGAGGATCAGTGCCAGGGCGGCGCGCCGATCCTCGGCCAACAGGACATTGTAAGTGCGACATGCCGCCGCGTTGTCCATGATCTCGAAACCGATGCCGAGATCCATCAAGGTCATGAAGATGGCCGGGTCGGGAAAGACCTGGGTTTCGCCAGTGCCCAGGATCACGACCTCCGGCCGTTTCTCCAGCAGGGGCTTGAGATGCACGGCACGCAGTTCAGTGGCATCGCGGGGTTGCCAGTCGGTGAGCAATTCGTCGCGCAGCACGATCAGGCTGGTGCTGAATTGCCGTTCCCGGATCTGTACCCGCCCGGGTTCGTAGGTCTTTATGGTATTGACGCCGACGGCGCCGTCGAGGGCCATTTTCATGTGTTGATTCCGTATCTGCCCACAGTCTGTGGACTGTCGCCTAATCAGTTAATTTCATTGACATTTTATTCATCGTTACTGTAGCTTATGCGGTTTAATTTGTGCCCCGCCCAGCAGTCGAGGTTGTCCCGTGTCGTCTCCCGAAATGGAAGATTTCCGCAGAATCAAACGCTTGCCGCCTTACGTGTTCGCCATTGTGAACGAGTTGAAGGCCGAAGCGCGAGCGCGCGGTGAAGACATTATCGACCTGGGTATGGGCAACCCGGATCAACCGACGCCCAAGCATATTGTCGACAAGCTGGTCGAAGCCGCCCAGCGCAACGATACCCACCGTTACTCGGTGTCGCGCGGTGTTCCGCGTCTTCGCCGTGCGATCTGCAACTGGTACAAGGAAGAGTTCGACGTCGATCTGGACCCGGATACGCAGGCGATCGTCACCATCGGTTCGAAGGAAGGTCTGGCGCATCTCGCGCTGGCGTGCATGGGGCCGGGTGACTCGGTGCTGGTGCCCAATCCGGCCTACCCGATTCACCCTTACGGCTTCATTATCGCCGGTGCGGACGTGCGTCATGTGCCGATGACACCGGAGCACGACTTTTTCGAGGAACTGCTCAAGGCGATCGAAGAATCCTGGCCGCGTCCGAAAATGTTGGTGGTCAATTTTCCGGGCAATCCGACCACCGAGTGTGTGGACCTGCAGTTTTTTGAGCGGATTATCGAGATTGCCAGGGCAAACAATATCTGGGTGGTCCACGATCTGGCCTATGCGGCGATTTCATTCGACGGGTACAAGGCGCCTTCGATCCTGCAGGTCAAGGGTGCGGAAGAAATCGCGGTAGAATTCTACTCGATGTCCAAGACCTACAATATGCCCGGCTGGCGGGTCGGTTTCATGCTCGGCAACAAGACCCTGGTTGCGGCGCTGGCCAAGATAAAGTCGTATCTCGATTACGGCATGTTCACGCCGATCCAGGTCGCGGCGATTGCGGCGCTCGAAGGTCCGCAGGACTGTGTACAGGAGATCCGCGAGAGATATCAGAGCCGCCGCGATGTGCTGTGCGACGGTATGAACGCAATGGGGTGGGCGGTGGAAAAGCCCAAGGCGACCATGTTCGTATGGGCGCCCATTCCCGAACCTTACAGACAGATGGGTTCACTGGAATTCTCGAAAAAGCTGCTGCGCGATGCCAGGGTGGCGGTGTCGCCGGGCATCGGGTTCGGTTCTTACGGCGACGACCACGTGCGTATCAGCCTGATCGAGAATGAACATCGCACGCGCCAGGCGCTGCGCGGTATCAGAGAGATGTTCCGTCGCGACGGCGTCATCCAATCATCGGGTTAGCATCGCGCATGGGCGGTGGTTAAGATCCGGCAATTGAAGTGAGTGGGGAGAGAGTCTTGAATCCTGTCAAAGTCGGCCTGCTTGGCCTTGGCACCGTCGGTGGTGGCACCCTCAACGTACTGGTGAGGAATGCGGACGAGATTGCGCGTCGCGCCGGGCGCGAGATTGTGGTGGCGCATGCCGCGGCGCGTGAGTACAAAGCGGAAGGCCTGGAAGGGCTGGAGAGTGTCGAGGTGACTGACGACGCCTTTGCCGTCGTCGACAATCCAGATATCGATATCGTCGTGGAATTGATCGGCGGCTATTCGCCGGCGCGCGAGCTGGTGCTCAAGGCGATCGAGAACGGCAAACACGTCGTCACCGCGAACAAGGCCCTGATTGCGCTGCACGGCAACGAGATCTTCGAGGCGGCACAGAAAAAAGGCGTGACCGTCGCCTTCGAGGCCGCGGTGGCGGGTGGTATCCCGATCATCAAGGCATTGCGCGAAGGCCTGGCTGCAAACCACATTGAGTGGATAGCGGGCATCATCAACGGTACCGGCAATTTCATTCTCACGGAGATGAAAGACAAGGGGCGTGATTTTGCCGATGTATTGGCCGAGGCGCAGGAGCTGGGTTATGCGGAGGCCGACCCGACGTTCGATGTCGAGGGAATCGACGCGGCACACAAGCTGACCATACTGGCATCGCTGGCATTCGGTGTGCCGCTGCAGTTCGACAAGTGCTACACGGAAGGGATCAGTCGCATCGAGCCCCAGGACGTGGCCTACGCGGAGGAACTCGGCTA
>CAZCDY010000069.1:0-19234 GCA_964497145.1 uncultured Gammaproteobacteria bacterium | reverse complement strand
GGGTTCGATCCATATACTCACGCACACCGGGATAGCGTTCAAAATACACGTCGATGTAGCGTTGTGCCTCGCCGCGATCAAGGTGGAGCTGCTTTGCCAGACCAAAGGCCGACATGCCGTAGATCAGGCCAAAGTTAATCGCCTTGGCCGAGCGCCGCTGTTCGCTGCTCACCGCGTCGGGTCCGTCCGCACCAAACACCTCGGCGGCGGTCGCCCGGTGGATATCCTTCCCGGCGGCAAAGGCGCTCACCAGGCCCGTATCGCCGGACAGGTGCGCCATGATTCGCAGCTCGATCTGGGAGTAGTCGGCTGCCAACATACGCCAGCCTTCCTGCGGCACGAAGGCGCGGCGGATCTTGCGCCCCTCCTCGCTGCGTATCGGGATGTTCTGCAGGTTGGGGTCTGACGAACTCAGCCGGCCGGTGGCCGCCACTGCCTGATGGTAGCTGGTATGCAAACGCCCGGCGGCATCGACCATCTCGGGCAGCTTGTCGGTATAGGTAGACTTGAGCTTGGCCAGACCACGGTGTTCCAGAATGACCCGCGGCAGCTCATGCCCCTGGTCAGCCAGCTCCTGCAGCACCGACTCTGCCGTCGAGGGCGCACCCTTGGGTGTTTTGCCGACTATCGGCAGCTCCAGCTCCTCGAAGAAGATCTGGCCGATCTGCTTGGGTGAGCCCATATTGAAACTGCGTCCGGCGATCCCGTAGGCCTGCTGTTCCAGCTCGTGCATGCGCTTGGCCAGCTCGGAGCTTTGGACGGCCAGCATCGACCCGTCGAGTCGAACGCCAGTGCGCTCGATTCGCGACAGCACGCTGATCAGCGGCACCTCCATCTCGGTCAGCACCTTGCGCAAGGGTTCGATTTCCTGCAGCTGCGGCCACAGTGTCTGGTGCAGGCGCAGGGTGATGTCCGCATCCTCGGCCGCGTAGGGCCCGGCCTGTTCCAGCGGGATCTGATCAAAGGTCAGCTGCTTGGCGCCCTTGCCCGCAATGTCTTCGAAATGAATCGTTTTTAGACCGAGATGACGCTCGGCCAGGCTGTCCATGTCATGCCTGCCAGCGCCCGCATTGAGGACGTAAGACTCCAGCATGGTATCGAATGCAATACCACACAGGGTGATGCCGTGATTGGCCAGGACACTCTTGTCGTACTTGAGATTCTGTCCGACCTTTGGCCTTTCCGGGTCCTCGAGCAGTGGCTTGAGCAGTGCCAGGACCTCATCTCGGTCGAGCTGATCCGGCGCGCCGGGGTAATTGTGCGCCAGCGGGACATAGGCCGCCGAGCCCGCCTCCACTGCAAACGAGACACCGACAACCTCTGCCTGCATGTAGTCGAGGCTGGTGGTCTCGGTGTCGAAGGCAAAAAGCTCCGCCACCCGCAGGCGGTCCAGCCAGACATCGAGAACACCGCGCTCCAGGACCGTCTCGTAATTCTTGTCGATTGAATCGGAATCGCCCGCCGCGTTGCCGGCATCAGCCCCGGCACCCTCATCCAGGCTCGCCAGCAGACGCCGCGACTCCAGACGCTCGTAGTGTCTTCTCAGTGCGGCCGGGTCTCCCGCATGTGGCTGCAGTTGCGTCGGCCCCTGTTCGAGTGCGACATCGGTCTTGATGGTGGTCAGGGTGCGCGACAGCGGCAGTTGATCCAGGCTGTCGCGCAGGCTCTCGCCGATCTTGCCCTTCACCTCGTCGGCGCTTGCCATCAGCTGGTCGAGGCTGTCGTAGGTGCCCAGCCACTTGGCCGCGGTCTTGGGCCCACATTTCGGCACCCCGGGGATGTTGTCCACACTGTCGCCGGTCAGGGCGAGAAAATCGATGATCTGGTCCGGTCGTACGCCGAATTTGTCCACCACGCCGGCCGCATCCATCACCGTGTCGGTCATGGTGTTGATCAGGGTGACATGCTCATTGACCAGCTGCGCCATGTCCTTGTCGCCGGTCGAGACCAGGGTCTCGATCCCCTGCCCGGTCGCACGGTGCGCCAGGGTACCGATCACGTCGTCGGCCTCGACACCCTCGACGATCAGCAACGGCAGACCCATGGCCCGGATGATGTCTAGGGTCGGCTCGATCTGTTCGCGCAGTTCCTCGGGCATCGGCGGGCGATTGGCCTTGTACTCGGGATAGATATCGTCACGGAAGGTCTTTCCGGGTGCGTCGAACACCACCGCAAGGTGGGTAGGCCGATACTCCGCTATCAGCTTGCGCAGCATATTGATCACGCCGACCGTGGCCCCGGTGGGCTCACCTTTGGAATTGGTCAGGGGTGGCAGCGCATGAAAGGCACGAAACAGATAGGACGAGCCGTCGACGAGGATAAAGGGGGGTGTCTTTGTCATGGCCGGAGGATACTACTTTTGCCATTCCTGTTAGGGAAAATACGGCGAGTGGCGAGGCTAAACCTTCAATGCCTTGATGAAACTGTCCGCCTCATTGATTGCAGCCTGCATCTCCGCAATCAGGCTGTTCACATCGCCCTCTATCCGGCCCCTCTGCCCGTCAAGAGAACTGATCGCGCGCGCATTCAGATTGTGCTTGAGATAGAGAACCTGATCGCGAAACAGTGCCAATACCGGTTTGGTGCGTGCCTCCACCGCACGCATCGAAGCGATCAGACGTTCGGCATGCAGACGTGTCTGGTCGAACTGCACCTCAGCCCTCCGGCGCATCCGTGCATCATGGTAGTCCTTCAGCTCCATGCGCCATTCGTCGAGCAGCGCATTGGCAGCAACGGTGACCTTGTCGACCCTGCTCCCTACCTCCGCCGCCTGATGGGCACTGCGCTCATAGGCCGCATTCAGCTTCTCGTACTGCGCCTCCAGGTCGCCACCCCCGAAACCGGTGACGGCCTTGAATTTTTCCATCGCCGTCTTGAATTCCTCGATGGTCTCCTGTTGGGCATCACGCGCATCCTCGACCCGGTCGACCAGCAGCTCTCGCGGCTCCTTCCACAGCCGGTCAATGCTGATATCCATGACAGAATCCAGCGAAGGCAGCGACAAGCTGGAACCTCCGAGGGTGAACCAGGCGACCACTGCGATCAGCAGCCATGATCGTTTCTTCATCAGGAGCGGCAAAAGAGCCGCAAAAACCTTGGGCACGGCAAGGGCCTTTCTTCAACAACTATTCAGCGCCAAGTATACTGGACGGGCATCCCACCGCAGATCGAAAGTGAGCACCATGCGAACCACCTCCCGTCTCCGCTGCCTGTTGCCATTGCTGCTACTGTTCGTCGGATGCTCCTCGGTCCAGTATTCCGCCATGGAGCAGGTCGGCGTCTACAAACGCGACATCCTGGTTGACCGGGTGGAAGATGCCCAGGCGGCGCAGCAGACGGCGAAAGAGGAGGTCGAATCCGCCTATGAGCAGTTCACCCGCCTGGTCAAGGTGGACGGCGGCGACCTGGAAAAGACCTACAGGCGTCTGCAAAGCAGCGTCGACGATACCCAGGACAGCGTCGAAGAGGTCGACGAGCGCATCGCGGCGATCGAGCGCGTGGCCGAAGACCTGTTCGACGAATGGCGTGACGAGCTGGGGCAGTATTCCAATCCCTCGCTGCGCAGATCCAGCGAGCAGCAACTGCGCGATACCCAGGCCCGCTATCAGCAGATGCTGGCCAGCATGAAGCGCGCACGCAGCCGGATCGACCCGGTATTGCATGTGTTTCAGGATCACGTCCTGTTTCTGAAGCACAACCTGAACGCACGTGCCTTGGCGTCGCTGAAAAACGAGGTCAGCCGTATCGAAGGCAAGGTCGATGTGCTGATCCGGGACATGGAAGAGGCCATCGCCGAGGCGGGGCGCTTCATCGCGACCATGCAGTAGCTCTTCCAACGGGTCGAACGGATGCCGGAGTTGACGGCGGGGCGGCCTATTTGCGCCAGAACGCCGGTGTCAGCAGCACCAGCAGGGTGAATATCTCCAGGCGGCCCAGCAGCATGGCAAAACACAGAATCCACTTGCCGGGGTCATGCATTCCGGCGTAGTGCGCGCCGACAGTCCCGAGTCCCGGGCCCAGATTATTGATGCTTGCAGCAACCGCACTGAAAGCAGTCATCAGATCGAGACCGGTGGCGGCCAGGGCCAGGTACATGACCGTAAAACTGGCCACATACAGGGCGAAGAATCCCCACACCGCCTCGACCACGCGCGAGCTGACAGACTTGGAGCCGATGCGTACCGGGATCTGGGCGCTCGGGTGAATCAGGCGTGTGATCTCCCGCAGCCCCTGCTTGACCAGCAGCAGCAGACGGATCACCTTGATGCCACCGCCGGTCGAGCCCGCGCAGCCGCCGACGAAACTCGAGAACAACAGTGAGATCGCGATAAAACCCGGCCAGTTGTAGAATTCCGCGGTGGTGAAACCCGCCGTGGTCCCGATCGACACTGCCTGGAACAGGCCATAGATCAGGGCATCCTGCCAGCGGTCATAGGTCTCGGTCAGATACAGCCCCAACACCGTCAGCAGGATCACCGAGCTCATCAAGAGCACATAGAACCGAAACTCGGAATCGCGCCAATAGCCGCTGACGCTGTGGTGACGAAAAGCCACGAAGTGGAGCGAGAAATTCACCCCGGCAAGGAACATGAACACCACGGCGATCATGTCGATAACCGGGCTGTTGAAGTAACCCATGCTGGCGTCGTGGGTCGAGAAACCACCGATCGCAACGGTGGAAAAGGCGTGTCCCACGGCATCGAACAGACTCATGCCGGCCAGCCAATAGGCCAGGCCACAGGCGATGGTAAGACTGAGATAGATATACCAGAGCGCTTTTGCCGTCTCGGTGATACGCGGTGTCAGCTTGCTGTCCTTCATCGGACCCGGCGTTTCCGCCCGGTACAGCTGCATACCACCGATGCCCAGCATAGGCAGCACTGCAACCGCGAGTACGATGATGCCCATGCCACCGAGCCACTGCAGCTGCTGCCGGTAATAGAGGATTGATTTCGGCAGCCCTTCGAGGTGGGTGATCACCGTCGCCCCGGTGGTGGTCAGACCCGAGACCGATTCGAACATCGCGTCGGTTATCGACAGGTGCGGATCGTCGGCCAGCACGAACGGCAGGGCGCCGATGGTGGACAGCACCGTCCAGAACATGACTACCACGATGAATCCATCGCGCAGGCGCAGCTCGCGTTTCATATTTCGCACCGGCAGCCAGCTGATGAAACCGATACTGAGCGTAAGGGCGAAGGCGCTGGCAAAGGCGACGGCGGCGCCGTCCTGGGCGACCAGCGCAACCACGAAAGGCGGCACCAGCGAAAAACTGAAGACAGTCAGCAGCAGGCCCAGGATGCGAAGAACGGCGGCATATGACATAGGCGGTCAGAGAAAGGTGATGCCGACCTGGAACAGGCGCTCGACATCGTTGATACGGCTTTTGTCTGTCAGGAAAAGGATGACGTGATCCTCAGATTCGATCACCGTGTCATGGTGCGCGATGATCACCTGCTCACCGCGCACGATGGCGCCGATGCTCGCACCCAGAGGCAGCTTGATGTCCTCCACGGCACGTCCGACCACCTTGGACGAGTTGCTGTCACCGTGCGCCACAGCCTCGATTGCCTCGGCCGCACCGCGGCGTAGCGAATGCACCATTACCACGTCGCCGCGCCGCACATGCGTAAGCAAGGTGCCTATGGTGGCCTGCTGCGGCGATATGGCGATATCGACCGTGCCCGAGTGCACCAGGTCGACGTAGGCGGCGCGGTTGATCAGGGCCATCACCTTGCGTGCACCCAGACGCTTGGCCAGCATGGCGGAAAGGATATTGGCCTCGTCGTCATTGGTCACCGCACAGAACACGTCGGTATCCTCGATATTCTCCTCCAGCAGCAGATCCTCGTCCGCGGCATCCCCCTGCAGCACGATGGTGTGGTGGAGGTCTTCGGATACCCTGCGCGCCTGTTCCTCGTTGTGTTCGATGATCTTGACCCGGTAATCGTTCTCGAGTGATGTAGCCAGACGACGCCCGATATTGCCACCACCGGCAAAGATCAGGCGGCGGAACGGCTTTTCGGCCTTGCGCAGTTCGGCCATCACCGCCGGAATGTTGCCCGAAGCCGCTAGGAAGAACACCTCGTCGTCGGGTTCGATCACCGTATGCCCTTCCGGCTGGATCGCCTGCCCCTTGCGATAGATGGCCGCCACGCGTGCCTCTGCACCGCTCAGGTGCTCGTTGAGCGTGCGCAACTCGTGGCCCACCAAGGGACCGCCGTAGTAGGCTCGCACGGCCACCAGCCGTACCCTGCCGCCGGCAAAATCCAACACCTGCAACGCGCCTGGGTGCTGGATCAGGCGCAGGATGTAATCGGTAACCAGCTGCTCCGGGCTGATGAGCACATCGATCGGCAGCGAGCCCTGGCTGAACAATGCGGGATGACTCAGGTACTCGGGCGCGCGTACGCGCGCGATCTTGGTCGGCGTATGAAACAGGGTCCAGGCGATCTGACAGGCGACCATATTGGTCTCGTCGCTGTTGGTCACCGCGATCACCATATCCGCATCGTCGGCACCCGCCCGCTCCAGCACATCGGGATGCGAGGCCTGCCCCAGCACGGTACGGATATCCAGGCGGTCCTGGAGATCGCGCAGCAGGCTGGGATCCCGGTCCACCACAGTGATGTCATTGGCCTCGTTGGAGAGGTTATGGGCCACGGTGGTACCGACCTGACCGGCGCCGAGGATGATGATTTTCACTTTATTGGGTTCTGTTTAGGCGTGCATCGGACTAATTCTAGTGCCGTGCGCGCGGCACGGCTATGCCGTTTGGCAGATGTCGACAACACTCGGCCTCCCGAACCGACCCAAACCCAAGCTTGCGGAGAGCGACGAGACGGGCAAAACCGGCCCTTGGGTCGGCTGGCAGCTGCTGAGCCAACCCGGCCGACCTGAAGAACGCCGGATTGGATTCGATCATTTTCCGATCTCGGCGACCGAAGCCTGGCACAATCGAGCCAGGTCGTCGGGCGCGATCTCGATGTCCAGGCCACGCCGGCCGCCACTGACGAATACCGTAGCGAAATCATTCACCGAGGCGTCCAGCACCGTCGGCAGGCCCCGCTTCTGTCCCAGAGGACTGATGCCGCCAACCACGTACCCGGTAACGCGCTCGGCCTGCGCTGGATCGGCCATCTCGACCTTTTTCGCCCCGCACGCGGCGGCCATCGCCTTGAGGTCGAGCTGACCGGTCACCGCCACCACGGCGACCGCAAGCCTGCGATCATCGCCGCTGTGTCTTACCAGCAGGGTCTTGAAGACCCGGGCAGGGTCGAGACCCAGGGCCTCGGCGGCCTCCAGGCCGTATTGGGTGTTGCCCGGATCATGCTGATACTCGTGGACCTTTACCGTCACGCCGGCAGATTCGGCCGCCTTGATCGCCGGGGTCATCGCCTGTCCTTGATCTCGATCCCGCGGTCACGCAGCTTGCGGTACAGATGGGTGCGCTCCATCCCCGCCTCTTCTGCCATCTGGCTGACGTTGCCACCATGCTTTTTGAACTGATACTCGAGATAGGCCTTCTCGAACGCATCGCGCGCATCACGCAGAGGCTGATCGAATGAGACGCCAGGCATAGCGGCACCGACGTTGCCTGCCTGCGTCGCCCCCATGGCTGCCTCGACCTCCTGTGCACCGATTTCGTCGCCGGTGCCCAGGATCAATACCCGCTGGACCAGGTTCTTCAACTCGCGGATATTGCCCGGCCAGAGATGGTGCCTCAGGACGTTCTGGGCCCCGATAGAGAAACGCCGGTAGGGCAGCTTGTCCTGTTCCACCAGCCCGTCGACCGCACTCTCCAGCAGTTCGGGGATATCTTCACGATGATCCCGCAGCGGCGGCACCACCAGGGGTACCACATTCAGCTGATAGAACAGATCCTCGCGAAATTTCCCCTCTTCAACGGCGTGCTGCAGGTCGCGCTGGGTCGCTGCGATCACGCGAACGTCGACATCCACCGACGCGGAGCCACCGACGCGCATGAATGAACCCGTGTCGAGCGCCCCGACAAGCTGCGCCTGCGCCTCCAAGTCCATGTCGGCTATCTCGTCCAGAAACAAGGTACCACCCGAGGCTTGCTCCAGCCTTCCGTAATGGATGTCGCCGTCACGCTCACTGCCGAACAGCTCGGGCGCCGCATTGCCTCGGCTGATCGCAGAGACACCGACCTCGATGAACGGGCGGTCACGGCGCGAGCTATGGGCATGCAGATAACGCGCAAAGGTCTCACGGCCACTACCCGGCTCACCCGCTATCAGCACCCAGCTGTCATGCTGGGCGACACGCTTGACCTGTTCGCGCAGGCGCTGGATCGCCGGACTGTGACCGATAGGCTCGATGACCGTCGAGGAACGCCGTTTGAGACCCACATTTTCCTGCGCCAGGCGGTCGGCCTCGAGCGCGCGTTCGACCGTCAGCAGCAACTTGGCCAGGGACAGGGGCTTTTCAAGGAAGTCGTAGGCCCCGAGCCGGGTTGCCTCCACCGCCGTCTCGACCGTGCCGTGCCCGGACATCATGATGACCGGGCAGACCAGGCCACGGCCCTCCGACCACTCCTTGAGCAGGCTGATCCCATCGAGGTCCGGCATCCAGATATCGAGCAGGATGAGGTCGGGACGCCGATGACGTAAGGCCTTCCTGGCACTTGCGGCATCCTCCGCCGTGGCGACACTGTAGTTCTCGTCACCCAGGATATCGCCAACCAGCTCCCGAATACCCGGCTCATCGTCGACCACCAGGATATGTGCTGCACTCATGAACCCCTCCCCTCAACGCGTTCGCCCGTCTCGTGGCCCACGGCCTGCGCGACTGCCGGCAGGCGCAAGACCACCCGACCTCCACCCGCATCTGGATTGTCTGCCGAGATAACCCCTCCATGCTCGGCGACGATACGTTTTACGATGGCCAGGCCGAGACCGGTCCCTTTGGTCTTGGTGGTCACGTAGGGATCGAATACCTGTCCGATCAGTTCCGGATCGAACCCCGGACCGCTGTCGCTTACCGCGATCTCCACAAAATCGTCCCCCTCTTCTTCTCCGGTGCGGCTGCTGACCAGGATGCGCCCCTGCTCGCCACCCGCCTCCTGTGCATTTTTCAACAGATTGTGCATGACCTGGCGCAGGCGCACCGGGTCAGCCTTGATCACGAGCCCCGGCGCGTCAAGGCTCAACGAGACGGTCTGGCTGACGCCCTCGTACAGGGCGACTACCTCACCGAGAAACTGATCGACATGCAGGGGCTCAACCTGCAGCTGGGTCGGTTTGGCATAGTCGGAAAAATCGTTGACCATGGCCTTCATGGCCTCCACCTGCTGCACGATGGTGTGTGTCGCGCGGTCGAGTACGACGCCGTCTTCCAAAGGCATTTTGCCCAGATATTTGTGCCTGAGACGCTCCGCCGACAGCTGGATGGGTGTCAATGGATTCTTGATTTCATGCGCCAGACGCCGCGCGACCTCGCCCCAGGCGGCATCCCGCTGCGCCCTGACCAGTTCGGTGACATCATCGAATACCAGCACGCGCCCGACTGGCTTGCCCGGATCAGTTTCCAGAGGTGAATAACGGCACAAAAGGACCTGCCTGCCACCGCCGCGATACAGGGTGATCTCGTCACGCCCTTCACGTATCCCCTGATCGAAACCTTCGATCATGAGTTCCACAAAAGGCTTCAGCGATTCGCTGCGCACCCCCAGCTCGGACAGGGGCTTCCCCTCCATCTCAGCGACCGCAACACGGAGTATCTGGTCAGCAGCGCGGTTGGCGGTCTGGATCAGACCCTCTGAATCGAGGGCCATGACACCGGTGGACAGGCCACCCAGCACGGTCTCCAGGTAATTGTGTTGGGCCTGCAGTTTGCGCCGGCCCTGTTCCAGCGCATTGCGCGACAGTGAGATACGCCGCGTCATCGAGTTGAAAGAGGACACTAGTGAGCGCAGTTCATCCTCGGCCTTCGGCAGCGGCAGCTGCTTGTCGTAATTACCCTCCGCCACCGCGCGCGTGCCTTCGGCGATATCACTGATCGGCTGTACCAGCCGACGTGCGGTAAACACCGCCGCCCAGGCCGCTGCAAACAGGCCGAGCAAAAGCACCAAAGACAGGCTGAGCGCGAAACTGAACTTGATCTGTGAGCGCATGTAGGCGCGGGTGCGGTAGGCCTCGTATGCATCCTGCACGTTGCCGCTGAGCTCACTCAAAGACTCAGGCACCGGATAGATCGCTTGCAACACAATGTCGCGCTGCGCCCTGTCCAGCACCAGGCTACGCACCAACAGGCGCCCATCCCGGCCCGTCGCCACACCGACATAATCCTGGCCCGCGACGACCTGCTGCACCATGCCGCCATCGGGTGGCATTGGCGACAGAATATCCGGGTTGGCATGGCTGAGAGCCAGAACCTTGCCCTGCAGGCTGAACAGGGTCATTTCGATCGCGCCGGAAACGGAACGCAATTCGTTGAGCCTCAATGCGATGGCGGTCTGCGAGGTATCCTCGATGGCATCGAGGACATTCACCGATGCCTTGAGGCGCTCGCGCTTGTGCAGGTCGAGAGACAACTTGCTCAGGGTGAGCGAATCCTCCATTGCACTGTCGACCTGGAGGTCGAACCAGCTGTCTATCCCGGTGGACAAAAACCGGATCGAATAGAAATAAACCACACTGACCGGAACCATTGCGAGCAACAGGAAAAACATCGACAGACGTGCACTCAGGCGGGACCCGGCGACCCGTTGGCGATAGTCACGCAGCAGTTGCCACAGGTTCCAGCCGACCAGGCCAAACAACATCACCAGCCCGAGCACGGTGAACAGCAACAACGGGATAAACCATTGCCCCAGACCCTCCGAGCGCAGTAACGCGGCGCTGATCATATGCAAGGACGCGAGCAGCAGCACTACCAGCACCGCCGCAACCAGCACATCGACGCGCCGTCGGTTCATGGCCGCAGCCGCCATTCCCACGACTCACTGCTGATCGACCAGTCGCTTTTGAGATAGGCCATCGGGCGCATCGGCAGCGGCAGGGCCTCGATATCCAGCCTGACATCGACACTCACCAGGTATTCCTTCTCCAGGTCCAGCCGTTCACGCTCGATGATCGGCATCGCCACGACCCGACCCAGCGCGCGCAGAGCGGCCGCACGGGTGGCGAAGGAAAGGCTTTCGTCACCCTGCAGGTTGCGCAGCTCATACAGACTGGAGAGTGGGCGGTATCGCAACACCGTGCGCAAACGGTGATCGACGACATCTTTCTCCCAGATCCAAGCCTCCGCATCACGCATCTGGACGTGGGTTTCAAAGGTCAGCGGCACACCATTCTCCAGGGCCTCCGAAACCGTGTCATTGAGGTCGTATGCGATCTCGGCGTCAAGCAGGATCAGACCCTCTTCACTGAGGGTCAAGGCAATGCGCTGGAACTCGACATCGTCTGCCAACAGGGCGAATGGCAGAAACGAAAGCATGATGGCGGCGAGGATTTGCGCAAAGGTATTCATATTCATGCAGCCCGCGCCTGCAACGCGGCGTAATAAAAGCCGTCCGTGTCATCAATACCGGGAAGCAACTGTACACCCTTGCCGCTGCGACTTCCGGGCCCGGCCGGCAACTCCACCGCCTCGGCTTCGGGATGGCGCGCGAGGAATGAATCGATCTGCTCGGCATTCTCCGCCTTCAGCAACGAGCAGGTAACGTAAAGCAGACGTCCTCCCGCGGCCAGCAAGGGCCAGCAGGCATCAAGGATGGCCATCTGCCGCTGCACCAGGCCTTGGATATCACCGGCTCGACGCAACAGGCGAATATCGGGATGACGCCGCATGACCCCGGTGGCGGAACAGGGGGCATCGACCAGGATACGGTCGTAACGCAGGGCACCCCAGGCGGTGCCCTGCGGGTGGGCCGCGTCACCAACCTCGATGTCCGCCTCACGCCCGGCCCGTTGCAGATTTTCTGCGACCCTTTGCAGGCGCCGGGCATCGATGTCGACCGCGGTGACGTTCAGATCCGGCGCCCGCTGCAGGATATCCAGGGTTTTGCCGCCCGGTGCCGCACAGACGTCCAGCACGCACTGACCGGGACAGACATCCAGATATTCACCCGCAAGCTGGGCGCCGGCATCCTGAACCGAGACCAGTCCGCTGTCGAAGCCGGGCAGACTGTGCACCCCGACCGGCGCATCCAGCACCAGCGCCGAGGCGATCGTCGCATGCGGCTTTGCCACGATCCCAGCCGCCGCCAGTCTGGCCGCGTAGTCGCTGCGGCTGATCTGTGTGAGATCGACCCGCAGCACCATCGGCGGACGCCCCTGCAGGGCGGTCAGAACCTCCCGAGTACTCCCTGGCCAGGCTGTGTCTATGGCCTGGTAAAGCCAATCTGGCTGCGCGTACCTCACCGCCGGCGCTTTATCGATCCTGGCAGCCAGCGCTTCGTGTTCACGCTGCAGCCGACGCAGCACCCCGTTGACCAGTTTGCTGGCCCAGGATTTGCCCAGGCGGCGACTGGTCTCCACCGAGGTCGACAGCGCCGCATGCGCCGGAATGCGGCTGTACAGCAGCTGATAGGCGCCCAGCATCAGCAGTACATGCAGATCCCGGTCCTTTTTCTTAAACGGCTTGCGCAGCAGGGATGAAACCAGGGCATCGAGCCGCCGGTACCAGCGGCAGACACCGAAGCTGAGCTCCACGGCCAGCGCACGGTCGCGATCATCGGCCGATGCCGGCGCATCGACCAGGGCACTGTCGAGCGAGCGCCCGTCAAGGACCGCCAGCACGTTCATCACGGCGGTCAGGCGCGGATCAGCCAAGCAACACACCCTGGATGCTGTGCGCATTGATGAAGTCCTGCGCGCGCATGGCACGCTTGCCCGGCAGCTGCAGTTCGGTCACCCGCAGCAGGCCATCTCCGGTGGCCACATCGATCCCGCTGCGCACGGCATTCATCACCGTACCCGGCGCTGCGCCGATACCATTGACGGCGTGCGCGCGCCAGATTCGCAGATTGGCGTCTTCGTAGCGGGTCTGGGCCACCGGCCAGGGATTGAATGCACGGACCTGGCGCTCGATTTCCGCGGCCGGGCGGGCCCAATCGATCCAGGCCTCGGACTTGTCGAGTTTCTTTGCATAGCAGGATTTCGCATCGTCCTGCGGCTGGGGCGCCAGGGAGCCGTCCAGGATGCCCGGCAGGGCCTTCATCAGCGCCTCTGCACCCAACACCGAAAGCCGGTCGTGCAGACTGCCGCCGGTTTCATCGTCGGCCAGAGGGACCTCCTCGATCAGATACATGGGTCCGGTATCCAGGCCCTCCTCCATTCGCATGATGGTCACACCGGACACGGTATCGCCGGCGAGCACGGCACGTTGCAGCGGCGCCGCCCCGCGCCAGCGCGGCAGCACCGAGGCATGGATATTGACGCAGCCCAGCCGGGGCGCATCGAGTACCACCCGGGGTAACAGCAGCCCGTAGGCGACCACCACCATCAGATCGGCATCCAGGGACCGCAGTTCCTCGACCGCCCCGGCCTGCCTGAAATTGGTCGGCTGATAGACCGGGATACCGGCATCCAAGGCAACCTCTTTTACCGGACTCGGACTCAACTTGCGCCCACGCCCGGACGGGCGGTCGGGCTGGGTGTACACGCCAACCAACTGATGCGGCGAAGCCAGGAGAGCACGCAGAGGGGGGACGGAAAAATCCGGCGTGCCGGCAAAGATCATGCGTATCGAATCAGTCATTTAAAGATCGCCCGGGAAGATTTCAGAGACGCCCAAATGGGAACCTGGTCTCAGTGGCCCGCTCCCACCCGGCCTATGCTTGGGCGGAAACCGGTTTTTTCGGATTGGCTCGCAGCCTAGATAATGCGGCGATTCTGCGCTTTTTCGCCCGACTGGCGAGCCTCTTTTTCGAGCTTTTTACGGATCCGCTGGCGTTTCAGGCTCGACAGGTAGTCAACGAACAATTTGCCGTCCAGATGATCGATCTCATGTTGAATGCAAACCGCCAGCAAGCCATCCACATCCAGCTCGAAGGACTTGCCCTGACGATCGAGGGCCTTGACTCGCACGCGCTCGGCGCGTTGAACGGTCTCGTAAATGCCCGGCACCGACAGGCAACCTTCATCCATCTGCTCCTCGCCGTGCTTTTCCAGAATCTCGGGATTGACCAGGGCCAAAGGCTGATTGCGCTCGTCGGAGATATCGACCACGATGACCCGGTATGGCTGGTTCACCTGGATCGCCGCCAAGCCGATACCCGGTGCCTGGTACATGGTCTCGAACATATCGTCGATCAATTTGCGCACGGTAGCGTCGACCTGTGCGACCGGCTTGGCAACGTTGCGCAGTCGCGCGTCAGGAAAGTGCAAAATTTCGAGGATCGCCATGTTCTCTCTCGCGTTCTATAGTTTCCGCTCAACAATGGCCGCTAGACGGCTGTATGCGCTAGAATTTCATCACATTTTCGCAGTTCGGCCCCGTTTGGATTAAAGACTGGGCCGGCACCGGCCGTAAATAGTACCGCAATCAAAACTTTTTGACCGATCGGAAGTCGCCATTACGCCAAGGGAATTCCATGTTAAAAGCCTTTAAAAGCCTGATCCTGTTGCTAACGTGCGCGTTGTCGATGCCCCTGGCGCTGGCAGACGAGTTGCTCCGCAACGACCATCCCGACCACTACACCGTCGTCAAGGGCGATACCCTGTGGGATATCTCTGGACGATTCCTGCGCAGCCCCTGGCGCTGGCCGGAGATCTGGTACGTCAATCCCGAGATCGCCAATCCGCACCTGATCTACCCCGGTGACCAACTGGACCTGGTGTACATTGACGGCAAGCCTCAGCTGCGAGTGCGGCGGGGCCCCCTCAAGCTGTCACCGACCGCGCGCTCCACGCCCTGGGACGGCGCCATCCCGACCGTGCCCCTGGATGCCATCGCACCCTTCCTGACACGTCCCTATGTATTGGATCAGGGGCAGCTGGATACCGCGCCCTATATCGTCGACTTCGATCAGGAGCACATCGTCGGCGGCCCCGGCCAGAAGGCCTATGTGCGCAGCATCGAGGATTCAGCCAACCTCAAGTTTGAGATCGTTCGCCCTGGAGGCCCGTACCAAGACGCAGAGACCGGTGAAATCCTCGGCTACGAGGCGCTTTACATCGGCAGCTCCAGGCTGCAGCGTACCGGCGATCCGGCGACCGTGTTCATCATCAAGTCCAAGCTCGAGGCCATCATCGGTGACCGTCTGTTCCCTGCCGGCGATGAAAGGGCCACCGCCAGTTTCACACCACACGCGCCGGCGATGCCATTCGAGGGCAGCATCATCTCGGTACTGAACGGTGTCACCCAGATCGGCCAGTACAATGTGGTTGTCATGGACCGCGGTGCCAGAGATGGCCTGGAGCCTGGTACCGTGTTGCGAATCGATCAGCTCGGCGAGACGATCCGCGACGTGGTCACCCCGAAATCGAGCGACACCGTCAAACTGCCCGATGAGCAGGCCGGTCTGTTGATGGTGTTCCGCACCTTCGACCGGGTCAGCTTTGGCATCGTGCTGTACGCCACCCGGGCCATGCACGTCGGCGACAAGGTGCGCAACCCCTGACACTTGGCTAAAGTGAGGTTGAATGGACTCAACCCCCTGCAACGACGAAACCGCCGCCTGGTGCGCGCTACTGCGTGCCCCGGGCATCGGCGGTCAGACCCTCAATCCGCTGCTCGCCATGGCCGGTTCGGCTCGGCAGCTGATCCAGAGCCCGCCTAAAAACACCCCCGAAGCCCTGCGCAACTACCTGCGCAAGCCGGACTGGCATGGTGCAGAGGCGGATATGCGCTGGCTTGGGCAGCCTCACAACCGATTGCTCGTAATCAGCGATCCACATTTCCCTGCTCGCCTGCGGGAACTGCCCAATCCACCAAGCGCCCTTTTTCTGCACGGCGACCCGGATCTGCTCTCACTGCCACAGCTCGCCATCGTCGGCAGTCGCAACCCGAGCACCGGGGGCCGCCGCAATGCGCATGACTTCGCAGCCCACCTGGCAGCTGCCGGGCTTGTGATCAGCAGCGGCCTGGCGACCGGGATCGATGGGGCGGCCCATCAGGGTGCGCTGGATACCGACGGCCTCACCCTGGCCGTCACCGGAACCGGCCTGGACCGTGTCTACCCGGCAAAAAACCGCACACTTGCCCATGAAATTGCCATGAGCGGACTGCTGGTCTCTGAGTTCCCCACGGGCACCCCGCCTTTGCCCGCCAATTTCCCCCGCCGGAACCGTATTCTTGCCGGCCTCTCTCTCGGCACCCTGGTGGTGGAAGCGGCGCTCAAGAGTGGCTCCCTGATCACCGCGCGCCTCGCCACAGAGGCCGGTCGCGAGGTGTTCGCCATTCCGGGCTCGATTCACAACCCCATGGCGCGAGGCTGTCATGCCCTGATACGCGACGGCGCCAAGCTGGTGGAGACCGCCGAGCACGTCTTTGAAGAGCTCGCCCCCCTGCTCCCGGAGGTCGCCCCGAGCACGCTCGGCGCTGCCCCCGAGGCGATCACTTCCGTCGCCGGGGAGGAACCAATGGACCCCCAGCATTGTCGGTTGTTGGAGGCCATGGGCTTTGACCCGGTCACCACGGACGAGTTGGTCGAAAGAACCGGCTTCCCGGCCGCCGAGGTCTCATCCATCCTGCTGTTGCTCGAACTGCAGGGTCATGTATCATCGGCCGCAGGTGGACTGTTCACACAACTTGGAATTGCGACTGAGTGAACCCATATCCCGCCTTTAATGGCCCGACACCTGGACGCACCCGACCGTCCTGCATGGCCTCCCATTCTCCGCCAGGAATACTGCCGTGAACGAAAACGTCATAGACGTCCTGATCTATATCTACGAGAACTATATGGACGCGGAAGAATCTGTTCCGACCGACCAGATTCTGCTCGAAGAGGAGCTGGTGCAGGCCGGATTTCCGCAGGGAGAAATAAAGAAGGCCTTCAACTGGTTGGACGAGCTGGCCTGGAGACAGGGCACCCTGACCTATGCCGACGCACAACCCAACCGCTCGATGCGCGTGTACAGTGAGCGCGAGCAACAACGGATGGACCTGGAGATCCAGGGCATGCTGCTTTACCTCGAGCAGACCGGCATCCTCGACCCGATGAGCCGCGAACTGGTGATCGAGCGTGCCATGGCGATCGAGACCGAAGAGCTGACCGCAGATGACGTGAAATGGATCGTCCTGCTGGTGCTTCTCAACCAGCCGGGCCAGGAAAATGCCTTCGCCCTGATGGAGGAGCTGGTCTACAACGGGGAGCCCGTTTACCTGCACTGATGCAGCCATCCCGGCAGCTCACCCGGGGCGCCTAAATAGTCAAGCATGGGAAAACCATGCTTGACACCCCTCCCTTCCGACAGCTATCCGTATAAATAGGCAACCGCGCCCGAACGGCCTTACCACCGCCACAGCGCGAACAGAACCAAACGGTCAAACCCGACCCGTGCCAAAGAGGCACGGGTTTTTTTACACAGAGCAGCCCTGACAATATGAACCTGGTCATCGTCGAATCGCCCGCCAAGGCGAAAACCATCAAAAAGTACCTTGGCAAGGACTTTGAGGTACTCGCCTCCTATGGCCACGTGCGCGACCTGGTACCCAAAGAGGGTGCGGTCGACCCGGGCAATGACTTTGCCATGAAGTACCAGGTGATCGAGCGCAACGACAAACATGTCAAGGCAATCACCGCAAAGCTGAAAAATGCTGAGGCCCTGTACCTGGCCACTGACCCGGACCGCGAGGGTGAGGCCATCTCCTGGCACCTTTACGAACTGCTCAAGGGCAGGCGGATCCTCAAGGACAAGCAGGTGCACCGGGTGGTGTTCAATGAGATCACCAAGAAGGCTGTACAGGACGCCGTGGCCAATCCGCGCGAGTTGTCGATGGATCTGGTCAATGCGCAACAGGCTCGACGTGCACTGGACTATCTGGTTGGTTTCAATTTGTCCCCGTTGCTGTGGAAGAAGGTGCGCCGCGGCCTTTCGGCGGGACGTGTACAAAGCCCTGCACTGCGCCTGATCTGCGAACGTGAAGACGAGATCGAGGCGTTCAAGGCACGCGAATACTGGACCATCGAGGCCGACACCGAGAAGGACAAACAGAAGTTCGGCGCCAAACTTACGCACTTTGGCGGTGAAAAGCTGACCCAGTTTTCGGTCACCGATGGCGGACGCGCCGCCGAGATCGAGAAAACCCTGCACACGGCGGCCGACGGCCAGCTGGACGTGCTCAAGGTCGAGAAAAAACAACGTAAGCGCAACCCGGCGGCACCATTCACCACCTCCACCCTGCAACAGGAGGCCTCTCGCAAACTCGGCTTCACCGCGCAGCGCACCATGCGCATTGCGCAGCAACTGTACGAGGGCGTGGACATCGGCAGTGGCGCGGTCGGCCTGATCACCTATATGCGTACCGATTCGGTCAATCTGGCCAACGAGGCAATCGACGAACTGCGTAGCTATATCAGCGACAAGTTCGGCGCCGACCAGCTGCCCCAATCACCGCGCCAGTACAAGACCAAGGCCAAGAATGCCCAGGAGGCGCATGAGGCAATCAGGCCCACCTCGGCGCTGAACGCTCCGGATCAGATCGGCCGACACCTCGACAAGGACCAGCTCAAGCTCTACAGCCTGATCTGGAAACGCACCGTGGCCTGCCAGATGATCCATGCCACCATCGATACCGTGGCCGCAGATCTGGGCGCCGGGGACGGAAACGTGTTCCGTGCCAACGGCTCGACCATCGCCACACCCGGCTTCATGCAGGTATACCTGGAAGGCACCGACGACGCCAAACCGGGCGATGACGACGAGAAGATGCTGCCGCCGCTGAAAGAAGGCGAGAAGATCGCGCTCAACAAGATTCGTCCGGAACAGCACTTCACAGAACCGCCACCACGCTACAGCGAGGCCAGTCTGGTCAAGTCCCTTGAAGAACACGGCATCGGCCGGCCCTCGACCTATGCCTCGATCATCTCCACCCTGCAGGATCGAGAGTACGTGGAGATGGACAAAAAACGTTTCATCCCGACCGATGTCGGTCGCGTGGTGAACAAGTTCCTGACCAACTACTTCACGCAATACGTCGACTACGACTTTACCGCCCGGCTGGAGGACGAACTGGATGCCGTCTCGCGTGGCGAAGAGGAATGGATCCCGCTGCTGGAAAAGTTCTGGCAGCCGTTCAAGGACCGCATCGAACATACCCA
>CAZCDY010000068.1:0-19604 GCA_964497145.1 uncultured Gammaproteobacteria bacterium | reverse complement strand
GCCAGTATTGCGCTACCGGCGTATCCAGCCCGACCACGTCACAGTGACTGAAGGGATTGGCCAGCGGCGACCGCGGCAACGGAGCGAGCTCGAATTCCGACGCCGGCCCCCTCACCCACTGGCGCAGATTCACCAGTTCGACAGGCAGATCCAGCCGGTGCCCGTAGCGTTCCTCGTGGCGGCGGTGAAAATCTTCAGCAGTCGACGCCACGCCACGCCAGGGCAGATTCAAGGTGTACGACTGACCGACGTAGCGCAGGTCCACCGAGGCCAGCGCATCACATTCGCCGGGTTTGAAGCCCTCCTCCTCCAGGGCCAGGATACCCTGCCGGCGCAATCCGTCCAGCATCTCCTCGAGCACAGCGACACCAACCTCCTGCAGCAGACCGATACGGGTACATGAAAGCTGCCGGCCCGGGCGGGCCACGAGCATGCCCAAAGCCGAAAGCACGCCACCATGCACCGGCACCATCGCCTGCTTCATATCAAGTAACTCGGCCAGTTCGCACACGTGCAGACCACCGGCACCACCAAAGGAAACCAGAATGCGTTCACGCGGGTCGGCACCGCGTTTGATCGAGATGGCGCGCAGGGCCTGCGCCATGTGCTCGTTGGCCACGGCCACGATATCCTGCGCCGCCTGCATGGTCGCCAACTGCATCCTGTCAGCCAGCGCGGCAATCGCATCCCACGCAGCACCATCGTCGAGCCGCATCTGCCCGCCAAGGAAGGCCTCGGGCTGCAACCGACCGAGCACGACATTGGCATCGGTAACCGTTGGCAGCGTCCCTCCCCTGGCGTAACAGGCTGGACCCGGATTCGCGCCGGCCGACTCCGGTCCGACCTGCAGCATCCCGCCCGCGTCCAGCCAGGCGATAGAGCCGCCACCGGCGCCGATGGCGTGCATGTCGACCATGGGCACGGCGACCGGAAAGCGACCGATCCGCCCTTCGGTGGTCAAGCGCGGCTCGTCATCGATCAGTGCGACATCGGTGGAGGTCCCGCCCATGTCAAAGCTCAGCAGCGGCTGACCGGCACCGATGTGGCGTGCCGCAATCAGGCCACCGGCCGGTCCGGACAACAACATGCGCACCGCGTTGCCGGCCGCCTGCGCTGCCGCGACCGTGTCGCCCGAACTCTGCATCACCGAAAACGCGACACCCCGTCTACCCTCACCCAGGCGCGCCAGATAACCGGCCACCCTAGGCCCGATCCAGGCATTCAGCCAGGTCGCCATGCCACGCTCGTACTCACGGATCTCAGGCAGCACCCGCGACGACAAAGACACGAATACCCCATCCGGCATCGCTGCGGCGATCCGCTCCTCGATGGACGGGTCTCCACCAGCGATACAAGGTCGTCTTCGGTCAGCGGCTCCAGGAGCCGACCCGTGGCGTCGATACGCCCGGCCGTCTCCAGACAATACCCCTGCGGGACCGTGGGCGGCGACGCGGGAGGCTGCAGGTCATACAGCGCAGCGCGCTGCTGACGCCCGATATTCAACAGGTCGGCAAAGCCGCGATTGGCAATATAGAGGGTCTTCACCCCCTTGCCCTCGAGCACCGCATTGGTCGCCACGGTAGAACCATGAACCAGTTGCAGCTCGGCGCCGTCAAGGCGCATATCGTCGATCCCCTGCAGGATCGCCCGCTCCGGTGCATCCGGTGTCGAGAGCACCTTGTGCACCCGCAGGCGGCCGTCTGCACCAAGCAGCACAAAGTCGGTAAAGGTGCCGCCCGTATCAACTCCTAATCTCAACATGCCGCCCATTGTACGGAGGAATCGGGCACGGCTGGCGCAAACCGTTCAACACCCGCGGCGGGAAAATACCCGCCGGGTCAATGGAACGTCAGCCAGACACCCAGCAGGATCAGGCACAGACCCGCGACCCGCGCCAGATCGAGCGGGCGCACCTGGGCACCGAACAGACCGAAGTGATCAATGATCGCACCGGTTGCGAACTGCGCGCCGACGATAACGGCCAGCGCGGTAACCAAGCCCAGTCGCGGCGTGCTGTATCCGATCGTGCCGACGATAACCAGGCCCAGGGCGCCACTGGCCCATGCATACCAGGGCAATGCATTCCAGGCGGAGGAGAGATTGTGTTCCCGCTGGAACAGCACCATCAGCGTGATCAGCAGCCCGCCAATCCCGTATGTGATGAACATGCTCTCCAACGTACCGACCCGCTTGTCGATCAGGCCCATGAACTGGGCCTGGAGGCTGACTGCAATGCCACCGATTGCCGCTATCAGGATCAGCCCCTGCTGCGCAGACATTGAACGACTCCTTGACACCTTGGCCTGCGACCGATTGGAGCACATCCGCGTCACCGATACGAACGTCTTCCCCACATGCGAAACCAGGACCGCATCCGTGATTCTGCCCCGGTGATGGCCAGACGGGCGCCATCGACCACCGGGAAATAGCGGCCTTGAAAACTGAACTCATCGTGCAGTCGCTCTGACTGTCTGCACGACGCCGTCGCGGCTGACGCACACCAGGGTTCGCAAAAGCCTCAGGGCACGGTAATCTGGCGCCACATGAAACCCGTTCTTCTCGCTCGACATATCAGCTACGGCAACGCCGACAGGCCACGCCTCAGAGACTTCGACCTGCAACTACAGCCCGGTGACCGTCTCGGGCTTCTCGGCATCAATGGTGCCGGCAAATCCACCCTGATGCAGGTGCTGGCAGGTATCCTTGCGCCCTCGAAGGGCGAGGTGGAAATACTGGGGCAGCGACTCGCCCGGGTCGGCCCGGCATTGCGCCGACACATCGGTTTCCTGCCGCAACGGTTGCCGGTCTACCCCGAACTCACGGTGCACGAGAACCTGGCCTGGGCGGGCCGACTGCGAGGCCTCAAGGGGAAGCCTCTGGCCGCCGCCATCGAAACAGTCCTGCAGCAGGTCCAGCTGTCCGAATTCAGCGCAAGGCTCGCGGGCAGGCTATCTGCCGGCATGGCGCAACGCCTGGGATTGGCCCAGGCCATCGTGCACCGGCCAAGGATCCTGATCCTGGACGAACCCACCGCCGGTCTTGATCCCCTGCAGACCGAACAGATCCGCGAACTGCTCGGCGGCCTGGCGGCAGAGACCAGCGTGATCCTTGCCACCCATCTCCTGGACGACGTGCAACAGCTGTGCAATCGGGTGATCCTGCTCGATGCCGGGCAAAAAAAGGCGGAACACGAGGTAACGCCGGATATCGATCTTCTGACGCATTTTCGCGAACATGCCGGTGGCGAACGCCTTGGAGTGGCCTCGTGATCAAGGACATCGCCTTGCACGAATGGCGTCGTCTGCGCGCGGGCATGATGTTCTGGGTGCTGCTCGCCTTCGGTCAGCTGATCATCGCCTGGCTGGCATTCGCCCAGCTGGAGGCCTTCGCCAAGATCGCACCGCAACTCAAGGCCAGCGCTTCGCTGCTTGGCGTGACAGACCTGGTCGTGGTGCCAACCCTGAACACCCTGGTATTGATCCTGCTGCTCGGCGCACCCCTGCTGGCGATGGGAAGTCTTGCCGGCGAGACGCACAGTGGACGTATCAGCCTGTGGCTGTCATCACCGGTCGGCGGCAGCCAGATCGTCATCGGCAAGATTCTGGGTCTCTGGCTCGCCAGCCTGCCGCTGATCATCAGCGCCATCCTGACCCTCGCCGCTTTCGGTCTGGGTATCGACCTCGACTGGCCCCGCTTCTTGCTGGCCAGCGTCGGCCTGCTTTTGCTGAGTCTGTGGCTGGGCAGCATCGCACTGTTTGTCTCCGGCCTGTTCGACCACCCCGCGGCGGCCCTGGCCGCCAGCTATGGCGTCTTGCTGTTCCTCTGGCTGCTCGACACCTTCGGTGGCGATGACGCACCCTGGCACTGGCTGGCCCTGCTGCCACACCTGAAACCCTGGTTCCAGGGACTGTTGCGCAGCCAGGACATCGTTTACTTCGTCGCAACCGGCGGTGCCGCGGCATTGCTGGGCGTCTATTCGATTGCCCGTAAGCGGGGGGAAGTCTAGTGCTGCGGCGACTGCTGTTTTTCACCCTGCTTGCCATCACCCTGATCCTGGCCGCGCGCGTGGGCGAACAATACACCTGGCGCCTGGACCTTAGCGCTCAGCAGATAAATTCACTCAGTGTGTCGGCCAGGCGCGCGCTGGACGCCCTCACCGTCCAGCTGGAAATGAGCGTATTTCTGCCGGATTACCCGGTGCAGCGGGCTCAACTCGAACAGCTGCTGGCCCCCTATCTCGCCCATTCCGAAAAACTGCACCTGAATTTCATCGACCCGGTCAAAGAACCCGACCGGGCGCGGGCACTGGGCGCCGCGCGCCATGGCGAATTGCAGCTGCGTATGGGCCAACGGCTCGAAGTGATCGCCACCCCGACCGCAGCGGCGATCGACCGGGCACTCAACCGTCTGGCGCTGCGCGGGGATCGCTGGATCGTAAGTTTCAAGGGACATGGTGAGGCCGGCATCGACGAAACGCCGACCGGCATTGGCCGATTCGTCAGTCATGTCGAAAATCTCGGCTATCGCTTCATCACCATCGACCCGCGCCATATCGGCGGGTTGCCTGAAAACACGGAGATCCTGCTGATTGCCGGCCCACAGCGCGACTACGGCGAGCACACCCGGGGCCAGATCAAGGCCTACCTGGCCTCCGGTGGCCGGCTCTTATGGCTGACCGGGGGGCAGCTGCCGGACTTCATCGATAAGGAGCTGGGCGTCGAAGCCCTGCCTGGCACCGTCGTCGATGCGGCCGCCGCCCTGCACGGGCTCGACAGCCCGGACAATGCCATTGTGAGCGACTACCCGCCCACCCTGATCCCACAGGCCCCGGACCGCCATAGCGTGCTCAAGCAGGCGCAGGCCCTGAACTTGCGCGAAAGGGAGAATTGGCGACTGGCAGCACGTCTGCAGAGCAGTCCGGGCAGCTGGAACGAGACCGGCGAACTGCGCGGCAGTGTCGCCCGCAATCCGGAGCTCGGCGAACAGGCAGGACCCCTGACGGTTGCCCTCGCCCTGCAGAAAGCCGGGGCAGACCAGGACCAGCGTATCGCCATCGTCGGCAGCAGCCATTTCATCGGTAATGATCAGATAGGCCAGGCCGGCAATATGGCACTGGCCGTCGGCCTGCTGCACTGGCTCAGCGCAAACGACCAGCTCAGCAGTACACCGATCGCCCAGGACCTCGACATCCACTGGCCTCCACGGCTCGCGGGCCTGCTGGCGGTGGCGCTGATGGGTGTGATGCCGGCGATCTACCTGGCCACGGGATTATGGTCGCGCAGCAGGCGGCGCAAGGCATGAATCGCTGGACCCGCGTCAACCTGCTGCTCGCACTCCTGGCTGCATCCCTGCTGATCGCGCACCTTTGGCCTGGCGGCGGAACGGACCTGAAACCGCTGACCGCATTGAGCGAGGCCGAAATCTCGCTGATTCGCGTAGAGCGGGCAGACCGACTGCAGCTGACCTTGCAGCGCACAGACAAGGGCTGGCAGATGGCGCACCCGCGAGAGGCCGCTGCAGAGGAACGGCGGGTCCAGCAGCTGCTGGCGATTGCGCGGGCCCCGGTGCAGCATGAGTTCCCCACCGACTCGGCATCGGCCCGGTACGGCCTGGACAAACCCGGGGCGGTCCTGCAATTCAACGAGCTGCGCCTTCTGTTCGGCGACCGCGACCCGAGCCAGAACAGCCGTTACGTCCTGGTCGGGGACAGGATCCGCGTGATCGACGATGTCTATTTCAACCTCCTGGGCCTCCCCGCCAGCCATTTCAGCAAGGACTGAGCGTGCCCGAGCTGCCGGAAGTCGAAACGACCCGTCGCGGCATCGCGCCGCATATCCTCGGCCAGGTGATCCGCGGCGCCGTGGTGCGCCAGCCACGGCTGCGCTGGCCGGTGCCCGATCTTGACCGGCTGCTCAGCGGGCGGTCGGTGCAGGCCGTTGAGCGCCGCGCCAAATACATCCTGATCCGGTTTGCGCATGGGACACTGATCGTGCACCTGGGTATGTCCGGCAGCCTGCGACTCGTGTCCGCCGGCTGCCCGCCACGGATGCATGACCACGTTGACCTCTTGCTTGCCGGCCATTGCCTGCGCCTGCACGACCCGCGCCGCTTTGGCGCCATGCTGTGGGCCGAGGGTGACCCGCTCGCCCATCCGCGCTTGAGATACCTGGGGCCCGAACCCCTGTCGGATGACTTTGACGACGACTATCTGCACCGCATGACGCGGGGCCGGCGGACACCGATCAAGGCCCTCCTGATGGACGGTAAGATCGTGGTCGGGGTCGGCAACATCTACGCGACCGAGGCCCTGTTCCGTGCCGGCATCCATCCTCAGCGCGCCAGTCAGCGCGTATCGCGTCAGCGGCTCGAACGACTCGCTCAGGAGGTGAAACGGGTGCTCTCCAGCGCAATCGAGCGCGGCGGAACGACCCTGCGCGACTTTCTCAACGAGTCGGGGCAGCCCGGGTATTTTGCCCAGGAACTGCAGGTCTACGGCCGCGCCGGGCTACCCTGCAAACACTGCGGAACCGTCCTGAAGACGCGGCAGATCGGGCAGCGCGCCAGCGCCTACTGCCCGTCCTGCCAGCACTGAAGGGTCGGCCTGGAGGGGCTCTGTTCAGGGCAGCGCCCTGTCTGCACCTGGCAAAGGCCCTGATGTGGGGTAAACAACGCTGCTGCCGATACCGCGAGGATCCGACGCGGCCGTGACCTCTCCACTGCGCAGATCCCAGGCGATCGCCTGCATATTGCCGTAGTCGTCTTCGAGCTCACGTATCCGATGCCCCTTGAGCCGCAGCGCCTCGATCACCTCCTGCGCCAGGGCCCCCGGCTCGACCTCTATCCGGTCGGGCAGATACTGATGGTGAAAGCGGCCGCGCGCGACCCATTCACTGACCGGCCGGCCGTCGACGGCATCGAGCAGACTCAGCAGCACCATGGTGATGATGCGCGAACCTCCCGGTGTTCCCAGGATCGCCACCCTCTCCGGCCCCTCGACGAAGGTCGGCGACATGCTCGACAGCATGCGCTTTCCCGGTGCGATCGCATTGGCGCCGTTTCCGATCAGGCCATAGGCGTTCGCGGTCCCGGGTTTGGCAGAAAAATCGTCCATCTCGTCATTCAGCAATACGCCGGTACCCGCGGCGACGAAACAGGAACCGAAAGGATAATTGACGCTCAGGGTGGCAGCGACACGGTTGCCCTCGAGGTCGAGCACCGAGAAGTGCGTGGTATCGCGACCGGCGTCCGGCGGGTCCGACAGGATGGCGCTTGGCGTGGCGAGCTCGGGATCGATGTTCTCCGCAAGTCGGCGTGCATGACCCGGACTGAGCAGTCTGGCGACGGGTACATGGACATGATCGGCGTCACCGAGATAGCGCGCCCGATCCGCGTAGGCACGGCGCATGAACTCGACCAGCAAGTGTACACGGGCAGTCTCATCCAGGCCATCGAGCGGCCGCGACTCCAGCATATTGAGCATCTGCGCCAGCAGGATGCCGCCGGAAGAAGGCAGACTGGCGCTGACCAGACGGTGGTTGCCAAAACGGGCAACAACCGGAGCCCTTTCCACCACCCGGTAGTCGAGCAGGTCCTGGCGCGTCCAGATTCCCCCATCGGCACGCACCGCGGTAACCAGGCGCTCCGCGATCTCGCCATCGTAGAAGGCCCGGGCACCATGGCGGGCGATTGCGGTCAGGGTCGCGGCCAGCGCCGGTTGCCGCAAACGGTACCCTTCGGGTGGTGGCTCACCGCCGTGCAGGAACTGCTCGCTGGCGGCCGTCGACCGCTGCAGTGCGGACAGTCGGAAACCCGCCATTTTGCGATAGACGTGGTCCACCGGAAAACCGTCACGCGCCAGGATGATAGCCGGCGCCAGACTGACCGCCAGCGGCAGGCGACCATAGCGCCCGGCGATATGCGCCAACCCGGCCGGTACGCCTGGGATTCCGGCCGCCAGCGGGCCATCGATCGACGCGCCCGGAATGACCTTACCCTGATCGTCCAGATACATGTCGGCAGTGGCTGCCGCGGGCGCCCGCTCACGTCCGTCAACCATGACCTGATGACCGTCACGCGCCCGGTGCAGCAGCCAGAAGCCACCGCCACCCAGCCCGGAGCCGTAGGGTTCGACCACCGCCAGCGCGGCACTCACGGCAACTGCGGCGTCGAAGGCGTTGCCACCCGCCTCGAGTACCAGCAGGCCGGCCTCTGTGGCCAGTGGGTGTGCAGAGGCGATGGCATGGCTGCGCGGCATATTGCCCGCAGCAGCCGTCGCGATAAGCAGGCCAAAAATGAAAAGGCTCCGCAAGGGAGCCTTGTGCACGAAGCCGGTCATCCGGGACTCAACCATTCTCAGCCGTGATGCGCTCGTATTTTGCCATCAGTTCCTCCCGGGTCTCTTCGTGGTCCGGATCATGCGGGATGCAGTCCACCGGACAGACCTCAACGCACTGGGAGGTCTCGTAATGACCCACGCACTCGGTACACAGATTGGGATCGATCTCGTAGATCTCATCGCCCTGGTAGATCGCGCCATTGGGACACTCGGGCTCGCATACATCGCAGTTGATGCATTCGTCGGTAATCATCAAAGCCATGTGGGCTACTCCAAAAACAGCAGTTGATTCGGTTGTCAGGTACAACGCTTCTCGGCGAGCAGGCGCTGCACCTCAGGATGCACGAATTCTGACACATCCCCGCCGAGCCGGGCTATTTCCCTCACCAATGTCGAGGAGATAAACGAATACTGCTCGGCAGGCGTCATAAAGATTGTCTCGATATCTGGGGCCAGACGCCGGTTCATGCTGGCCAGCTGGAACTCGAACTCGAAGTCCGAGACGGCGCGCAGGCCGCGCACCACGATACCGGCATTGTGCTGCTTGCAGAATTCGACCAGCAGGCCCTGGAACGGCACCACCTCGGCCCGCTGCACGTCGGCCAGCGCGACCCGCGCCAGCTCCAGCCGCTCCTCGAGACCACATACGGGATTCTTGCCCGTATCCTTGGCCACCCCCACCACCACCCGGTCGAACAGCCGCGTGGCACGCGATACCAGATCGCTGTGTCCATTCGTGATGGGGTCAAATGTACCGGGATAGACGGCTATTTTCATTGCGTTATGTCAGACGGGGGGAGCCACATGGCAATGCCCGCGCATCTGCCTTCTTTTTGTAATGGACGGCCGGTATTCTAGCCTGGGATGTTGCGCCGCAACAAACGGTGTGCAGATTGCCCCGCCACGCCCTCACGATGTAGCGACCAGGTGGCTGGCAATTCAGGCCAGTCGCGTTGCGCATCCTGCTCAACATAGACCATTGCGGCAGGGTTCAGCCAATTGTTCTCCTCCAGCAGCCGGCACACTGCAGGCAATAAACCGGCCGCAAAAGGCGGATCGAGAAACGCGATATCGAAGGGGTTATCGGGCGGTGTCTTCAGCAGGCGCACGGCATCGTTCTGCACGACCTCGGCCGCCGACTCCTCGTGCAACAGGGCGAGGTTGTCGCGCAGGCGCTGTGCCGCCACCCGATTCTGCTCCACGGCGCACAGATGTGCCGCGCCACGCGATAGCGCTTCCAGGCCCAGCGCACCACTGCCGGCAAACAGATCGAGACAACGTGCGCCGCGAATCTCTGTCTGCAGCCAGTTGAACAGGGTCTCGCGCACCCGGTCCGGGGTCGGACGCAGGCCACGACCGGGCGAAAAGTGCAACCGGCGTCCGCGATGCCGCCCGCCGATGATACGGACCTGGTTGGCGGTCACCCTCAGCCGCTACCACCAACGATCACCGCGATCCCGGCCGGTGCACTTATACGGCGACTGAACGCATCACGCACCTGCTCAACATCCACCGCGGCAAGCTTGCCCGTAATGGTATCCAGCCAGTCCAGCGGGTAATCGTAGAAACCCATCATGGCCAGGTACTCCACGATCTTGCCGTTACTGGAGATACGTAGCGGGAAACCGCCGATCAGGTTCTGCTTGGCCGCCTCGAGCTCCTCTTCGCTGGGCCCTTCCTCGACGAAACGGGTCAGGGTCGCACGCATCACCTCCAGCGCTTCGTCCGCCTGCTCGTTCTTGGTCTGCGCCACCATCAGGAACGGACCGTCGACGCGCATCGGGCTGAAATAACTGTAGACGCTGTACGAAAGGCCACGCTTGTTGCGCACCTCCTCACCCAGGGTGGACACCAGCGAGCCGCCACCGAGCACATGATTGCCCACGTACAGGGCCATATAATCCGGGTCGTGCCGTGCCATACCACTCTGACCGACGTAGATATGGGTCTGTGACGAGGGGAAGGACTCACGCAGTTCGCCACCGCTGACCGTGGGCGGCGCCGGCAGTGCCGGTGCATGCCGGCCTTTCGGCAGACCTTTGGTCACGCGTTCGGCGATCGTCTCTGCGGTCTCGCGGTCGACCGCACCGACGATCGCGACCACGGCATTGGCCGCGACATAGTAGCGGTCGTGGAAACGTTCAAGGTCGCTGCGCCTGATCGCGGTCAGTGAGGTCTCGTTACCACCAGGAGAATGCGCGTAAGGGTGGTCCGCATAGAGGGTCTGAAAGAACCGCCGCTTGGCGACACTGCCGGGTGACTGCAGGCTGCGGCGAAGACCGATCTGCATCTGCTGGCGAACCCGCTCAATGGCCTCTGCGTCGAAGCGCGGCTTGGCCAGCACCACCTGTGCGGTCCCCAGGGCGACATCCAGTACCTCCGGTTCGATCAGGCTGCGCAGGCTCACCCAGGCCATATCGCGCAGCGAGCCGTTGCCCAACTCGATACCACGATTCTCCAGGCGCAATGCAAGCGCGTCGGCATCCCAGTCTCCCGCACCCTCGCTCAGCATGGCATTGGTGAACTTCGCCAGCCCGGGCAGGTCGCCGTCACGCGCGCTGCCCGCATCCAGCACCACGCGTATATCGACCATCGGCAGATCGGGTGCGTGCACGTACATCACCTTGGCGCCCCGACTGGTCTTCCATGACTCGATGCTCGGACCAGCCTGGACCAGGCTGCCGGCCAACAGCAGCAGCACCAGAACCCAGTGTTTAACTGCCATGACGACCTCCCACATTGACGGCCGGGCGCGCCGACTTCTCGTCCATCGGCAGCGGTTTGAGTGTCGCCACAGTCAGATTCTCATCCACCAGATATCGCCGGGCCACGGTGCGTACCTGTTCCGGCGTGACCGCCTTGAGTGCCTCGATCTCTTTCTCGATCAGGCGCCAGTCGAGACCGATGGTTTCGAGCACGCCGATCTCCATCGCCTGATAGAACAGGGAATCGGCCTCATAGACCTTGCTGGCGACCGCCTGGGTTACCACCCGTTTCAACTCGTCCGCTTCGATCAACTCCTCGCGCAGGGTCGCCACCGCCTGACGCAGCGCCTGTTCCACCTCTGCGACCGTATGCCCGTCGGTCGGGGTGCCATCGAGCAGCAACATCCCGGGCAGCCGGCTGTAGCTGCCGTACTCGGCCCCTGCGGACGCCGCAATACCGCTGCCGCGCACCAGCTCGCGTGACAGGCGCGCACTTTCGCCGCCGTCCAGCACACTGGAGAGGACATGCAAGGCGTAGGGCTCCCAGGATTCGGCAGACTGGCCCACGATTGGGGTCTTGTAACCCATCATCAGGTAGGGCTGGCGTGCCGGAACCTTGACCTCGACCCGGGTCTCGCCCGCCTGCTTCGGTTCGGCCGCCGGCTTCAACGGTGGGATTTCACTGGTCTCCAGCGGCCCGAAATGACGCTCGGCCATATCACGCACGGCATCCGGCTGTACATCACCGACCACGACCAGGGTCGCATTGTTGGGCGCATACCAGCGCTGGTACCAATCGCCCAGATCCTCGATCGTCATGTGGTCGAGATCGTTCATCCAGCCGATCACGGGGTTACGGTATGGCGAGGCGCGCCAGGCAACCGCATTGAATTGCTCGTAGACCTTGCCGCTCGGCTTGTCCTCAGTGCGCAGGCGCCGCTCCTCCTTGACCACCTCGATCTCCTTGGCAAACTCGGCCGCATCCAGCAGCATGCCACGCATGCGGTCAGCCTCCAGCTCCAGTGCACGTTCCAGGTGTTCCACCGCCAGGGTCTCGAAATAGGCAGTGTAATCCCGGCTGGTGAAGGCGTTCTCATTGCCGCCCAGCGCCGAAATAATGCGCGAAAACTCGCCCGGGCCGTACTTCTGCGTGCCTTTGAACATCATGTGTTCCAGGGCATGGGAAATACCGGTCAGACCATCGGGCTCATAGCTCGCGCCAACCTTGTACCAGACCTGGGAAACCACCACCGGGGCACGGTGATCCTCCTTGACGATCACCTTCATTCCGTTGCTGAGTTGAAATTCGGTGACCTGTGCCAGGGCCGGCAGCCAGGCCAGCAGCAGGGTGAAGAAAAAGCTTGTTCGCAATACCATTAACACTATTCAGGCTCCGAGGTGCGGCGCCGCAGCAACGAGTGTTACGATGCGCCGCATTGATCTATTTACCACGTCGATTGCCCGCAGATTCTTGCAAGCCGCACCAGTGGCATCAACTGCCAATGGCGCAGACCCTGGCCCAATCGACCGGTGAGTTGCACAACAGTTCCCGCAGACTAAGGACAATGTTCAGATTCGGCAAAAAAAAGACCGCGGAAACCCCGTCTGAAGAGACCAAGCCGCAGGGCCTGTTCGGCCGCCTGCGCGCCGGACTGGCGCGCACCCGCGCGAACCTCAGCAACGCCCTCGGCGACCTGCTCAGCGGCAAGCGACAGATCGACGACGAGCTGCTGGAAGACCTGGAAACCCTGCTGCTGACCGCCGACGTCGGGGTCGATGCGACCCGCCGCATCATCGACGACCTGACCTCCCGCGTCCAGCGCAAAGAACTGTCAGACCCTCAGGCCCTGGGCGCTGCGCTGCGTATGCAGCTGGCCGACATCCTGCACCGGATCGATGCCCCGGCGGCAGAACCCACAGGTGGCAGGCCCCTGGTGATTCTGATGGTCGGCATCAACGGTGCCGGCAAGACCACGACCATCGGCAAACTGGCACGTCGCATCCAGGATTCGGGTCAGAGCGTCATGCTGGCCGCGGGCGACACCTTCCGCGCCGCGGCCGTCGAACAACTGCAGACCTGGGGCGAACGCAACGATATCCCGGTGATTTCCCAGGCCAACGGCGCCGACGCGGCCTCCGTTATCTACGATGGACTCGAGGCCGCCACCGCGCGCCAGATCGACGTCTTGATCGCCGATACGGCCGGGCGACTGCATACCAAGAGCAACCTGATGGACGAACTGGGCAAAATCAGCCGGGTGCTGAAGAAGATCGACCCCGAGGCACCGCACGAGGTGATGCTGGTGGTGGATGCGGGTACCGGCCAGAATGCACTCAATCAGGCGGTACAGTTTCACGACACCGTGGGGCTCACCGGCATCACCCTGACCAAGCTGGATGGGACCGCCAAGGGCGGCATCGTTTTCGCCATCGCCGACCGCCTCGGGGTACCGATCCGATTTATCGGGGTCGGCGAAAGCATAGAAGACTTGCGGCCGTTCGATGCAGATGAATTCGTCACGGCACTGTTTGAATAGGTTCGAGGCAACAGGGTCGAGGAGATTCCGCCTCGGACCCCACCCCTGAGTCGCATGATTCGTTTCGATAATGTCGCCAAACGCTATGCTACCGGGCACGAAGGCCTGTCCGGGGTGGATCTGCACCTGGCTGCAGGTGAGATGGCTTTTCTTACCGGTCACTCCGGCGCCGGGAAAAGCACCCTGCTCAAACTGATCGGGCTGCTGGAGCGCGCCACGCGCGGCCAGGTCTGGGTGAACGGGCGCAATCTCAACAAACTCAAGTCGCGCGACATCCCTCACCATCGCCGCGAGGTCGGGATGATCTTCCAGGATTACCGACTGCTGCACGACCGCACCGTGTTCGACAATATCGCCCTGCCGCTGGTAGTTGCCGGCATGGGCCACGCGGAAACCCGGCGTCGGGTACGCGCGGCCCTAGACAAGGTCGGCCTGCTAAAGAAGGAAAGGGTCTTTCCGATCACCTTGTCGGGTGGCGAGCAGCAGCGTGTCGGCATCGCCCGCGCCCTGGTCAGCAAACCCCCGGTGCTGCTGGCCGATGAACCGACCGGCAATCTCGACCCGGAGCTGTCACGTGAGATCATGGAGCTGTTTCTACAGTTCAACCAGGTCGGCGTCACCCTGCTGATCGCAACCCACGATGTCGATCTCGTCAACCGCCTGGGCAAGCGCATCGTCAATCTGCGCGACGGCCGCGTCGCCGATGACAGCGGGGAACTCAACTGATGGCACGCCGCGACAAGGCGCCCAAGTTCCAGCGCAACCGCAATCCGATCACCTGGCTGCTGCGTCATGCCCAGATGTCACTGTCGTCATTGGGTCGCCTCAGCCGCAACCCGATCAGCACGACCATGACCGCAGCCGTGATCGGCATCGCGCTGGCGCTGCCCAGCGGTCTGCATCTGCTGGTCGACAATGTCAGTCAGCTAAGCAGCACCTGGGATGGCTCGGCCAGCATCTCGCTATTTCTCAGCGAGGGGGTCAGCGACGAACAGGCCGAAACGGTGCGCCAACAGATAGCCCTGCGCACAGATGTCCGCGAGACACGTCTGATCGACCGCGATCGGGCGCTCGAGGAATTTCGGCGCCTGTCCGGTTTCGGCGAGGCTATCGAACTGCTGGACTACAACCCGCTCCCGGCCGTAGTGCTGGTGCGTCCGCAGGAAAGTGTCCACGGCGCGGATGCGGTCGCCGGCATGGCGCAGGAACTGCAAGGCTATCGCGAGATCGATCTGGCACAGGTGGATCTGCAATGGGTCGAACGCCTCGGCGCCATCACCGGCACCATAGAGCGTGCCGTGGTGATCCTGGCCGCGCTGCTGGCAGGTGCAGTGCTGCTGATCGTCGGCAATACCATCCGCCTGGACATACAGAACCGCCACAGCGAGATCGAAATCGTAAAGCTGGTGGGGGGCACCGACGCCTTCATCCGCCGCCCCTTTCTCTATGAAGGCCTGTGGTACGGCCTGCTTGGGGCGATCATCGGACTGGCGCTGGTCCTTGGTGCGCTGTACCTGTTGGACGGCCCGGTTCAACGCCTGGCAGGTCTCTATGAATCCGATTTCGCGCTTACCGTGATCGACCCGGCAAGCCTGCTCGGCGTCCTCCTCGGCGGCCCGTTGCTGGGCCTGGCCGGGGCCTGGCTGGCCGTCGGACGGCATCTTGCGCAGATCCAACCGGAGTAGCCCTGCAACGTCAACGGTCGCCGCCGGACTCAAGGCTGCGCACTCGCGTCCGATACAAGACCGGCGTTCCCGCTGCGGACCGATATCGGTGCTGAAAAGGAAATCCGGAGGCCTTCAGGCGATCGGCGAAACCACAATTAAAATGATAAATTACAACTAGTTGAGTAAATAGCGGAACTTTCCCCGCGGCTTGGCACTCTCACCCTAAGACTGCTAAAATGTGCTGGCAGCAAAGATACCAGAGTGCTAGATTTGGACTGAAGAAAGGAGTTGAACGGAACACAGATGGGTAAACAACTCACGATGCCAATGACCTTGCCGACTGGCAATATGGATGCGTATATCAGTGCAGCCTTTCAGCTGCCCATCCTGTCGGCCGAGGAAGAACATGAACTTGCCGTGCGCCTTCGCGATCGTCAGGATCTCGATGCCGCGCGCAGCCTGGTCATGGCCCATCTGCGCTTCGTGGTCAGGATTGCGCGTGGCTACAGTGGTTATGGGCTGCCGCAGCACGACCTGATCCAGGAAGGGACCGTCGGCCTGATGAAGGCCGTGCGCCGCTTCGATCCCGACATGGGCGTACGCCTGGTGTCCTTTGCCGTGCACTGGATCAAGGCCGAGATACACGAGTACATCCTGCGCAACTGGCGCATCGTGAAGGTCGCCACAACCAAGGCTCAGCGCAAACTGTTCTTCAACCTGCGCAGTTCCAAAAAGCGTCTTGGCTGGTTCTCGAAGCAGGAGGTCGAAGACGTGGCGGAGGATCTTGGCGTCAAGCCCGAGACCGTGCTCGAGATGGAATCGCGCCTGTCCAACTATGATCTTGCATTCGACGGCGCGGGTGCCGAGGATGACGAGGGTGCCAGCATGGCACCGGCAGCCTACCTGCCCGACCTGCGCAACGAGCCCTCGATACAGATCGAGCTGGCAGACAGTGCAAAGTCGGAACGCGAGGGGCTGTATGCCGCGCTGGGATCACTGGACGAGCGCAGCCGCGACATCCTGCAGCGTCGCTGGCTGGCTGAAAACAAGGAGACACTGCACGCCCTGGCCGATGAATACGGGGTTTCTGCCGAACGCATCCGCCAGATCGAGGCGGCTGCGATGAAGAAAATGCGGTCGACCCTGGTTGCCTGAGCCATCTCGCCAGAAATGCTGAAACGCCCGCCATCGTGCGGGCGTTTTGATGTCCGGCGTCAATGGCACACCGTTCCAACCGGGGCTGGTCTGAAGTGACCCGATCCGGCCCTGAATGAGTCATAATGGCTCTCGAGTTCGTTATAACGAACCGCCTCGGAGAGAATCATGGCGACACTGTTCTGGATATGCGTAGGCATGTTTATTGGTTGGAATCTGCCGCAGCCACCTTGGGCAAGATCTTTGCAGGACAAAGTCGTCGGGGCGATCAAGGCGGCAGGAAACAAAGTCGGCGGTTGAATCTCCAGTGAGGCCCCTGTGGTCGCTCCGTGCCGACCTGCTACGACTGATCCAAGCCACATCTTCCAAGCCTGAAGGCTTAATCAACAGACCCGAAAACCCGGGCCTGAACCACATGGCCGATTGCAGACCAAAAGGGGCACCCATGAGGCGGCCTTCCCGCTGATGCGGCCGAGTCAGACTGATCCGCCTTGCCTGCGCATTTCGTCACGCGGCGACCAAAAGCTGATTCGGGGAGCTGATGCCGATGGACACGCTCGACGAAAAGCGTGTCACCGCTAGTGAACAAAGTGATCAGAATGATTCTTGCAGATACCGAAGTAGAACAGGCGGGCTGCCACGATTGCGATCATGATCGAACCGATGAACTCAGCAACGTGGAACCCACAGCCGGCATATGACATTAGGCCGATAAACACAAGAAGCAGAATTCCGATGGTCGCCCATTTATAGATCGTTTCCATTTTGCACGCTCCGTACTCAGGTCACCCAATTACCTCCCCTGCCTGTACGAGTACAGCTTCTACATCAGCGAAACTTTGATTCTCTTCACAGTGAAACAGCCTGCAACAACCCGAAACACTTAAACCGTGATCGACCCCGGATTTTCCGAAGGCGCTTGCATGCTGGCGTGAAGTCATGAAGAAGCCCTATGCGCAGCCCTCGTGATACCCTGAAATTCAAGGACGAAGCTGTCGGTCAGGTTATCAAACGTGGCCATTCTGTCCCTGGAGTCTCACAGCGTCCGGGCGTATCCGCGCAAAGGCTGCAGACGCCCAGTCGGCCAAGCGGACCGAAGCCGAACGCGAGATTCTGCAGCTGCGCCGTATCGAAGAAGGCACGAATCAGGAAGCGGATCGATAAAACCCGCGGTCTGGCGTGTCCCGATATCTTCGATAACATCGTTGTAACATCGCACCCGCAGGCATGGCCCATTAGGTAGACCGATGCCTCAGCTTTTGCGCATAGCGCTTCGCCTGTTCGTGATTTCCGGCAACACGATTGAAGGCAATCAGTGCATTCAGGATATCGACGTCATTGGGGTGTGAATTGTGCGCCCCCTGCAGCACCATGATCGCCTGTCCAGGCTGACCGGTTGAGTTGAGAGCAACGGCGTACACATAGAGATAACGTGGGCTATCAGGATTCAACCTGGCCGCCAAGCGCAATTCTTCAACGGCCGCCTGCGCACGTTTCTGGCGGATAAGAGAAAGTCCCAGGGCGTAATGCAGGTCGCCATTGTCAGGAATAGAGCCTGCCGCCTGACGCAACACCTTTTCCGCTGCCACTTCATCGCCTCTGCTCCGATAGAGGTCCGCAAGGTTGACGTAGGCGGGGACGTACATGGGATCGAGAGTGCTTGCCTCCAGATAGGCTGAAACCGCTTTATCTGCCTCCCCACGTGCCGCATACAGGTTGCCCAGATTTATCTGCGCCTCGGGCCGCTCGGCCATGGCAAGCTGGCTTTCAATATATTCGTCGATTGTCCTGTCCAGCTGCGCACGCTGTTCATCAGGTAACTCACCGGCAGGAATAGCGGCCAACAAGCGCGCCGCCTCGATACGCACCGCACGCACCGGATCACTCAGCATCGGCCATGCAAGACGTACCTGAGCATTCGGCGGCATCGCCTCCAGCGCCGTTGGAACGGCAGCGCGCAGCAGGGGACTGCTGTCCGCCAGACCGACGGCCAGCACATCAGCGGTCGTCCGGCTCAGGTAGGGGCCGATTCCGGCAAGGGCGGTCGCGCGCGCGATATCCGGCGTCTGCGCGTTGCGGATCAACTCCGCCAGGGCGCCACCCGCGGCGGGTTCTTGATTGCGTGCAGCGTGCAGCGCCAGTGCATAGGCCTGGAACCCTTCAGGTGTATGACCGTACCAATCCGAAACCCAGGTAGCGGCCCACTCGGATGACTTGTCCTGATGACATTGATTGCAGGCGTTGGGCGTGCCCAGTTTCACCGAGAGATCCGGGCGCGGGATACGCATGCTGTGATCGTGACGCGGGTCGACGACCATGTAGTCCCGCGGCGGCATATGGCATTCAGCGCAGCTTGCGCCCGGCGACCCTGCTTCGTGGAAGTGGTGCCCGCTTGTATCGTATTTATCGGCCTGGTGACACTGCAAACAGACACCGTTGCCGGGAGCCTTGAGGTCCAGACTGTGGGGCTCATGGCAATCACTGCAGGTCACTCCCGCGTGATACATCTTGCTCTGCAAAAAGGAACCGTAGACGTACACTTCGTCGTCCATCTGGCCATCCGCAAAATACATCCCCTGGTCCAGGTGCCGCGCCAGGTAATGATCCATGAAGCGATCACCATGGACATAGTCGCGGGTGATCGGGCTGCGTCGGGCATGACAACGTGCGCACATCTCGATCTCTTTCTCGCTGTTGCGGGGCTTGTCGCGTCTGGCGCTTCCGGTTTCCGGGTCCATCGACCAGGTCACCCCCTTGCGTTCGTCGAGTAACAGACGGAGGCCCTTGTCGGACTGATGTTTTTCCCACCCCGGCTTCTTCCCGGCCCAGCTCACATGGCTGGCGCCCGGCCCATGACAGGCCTCACAGGAGACATCGATCTCAGACCAGCTGGTTGAGAAGGATCTGGACGCAGGGTCGTAGTTCTTTCGCAGGTTGGTCGAATGACACTCCGCGCACATGCTGTTCCAGTTCTGACTGGGTTTGGTCCAGTGCAACTCATCGTCGTGCGCGATCTTCTCGTCCGGATACAGATGGAACCAGCGCTGGCCACCCTGTTCCTTTGGCCGCGTATCCCACGCCAAACCGAGCGCCTGCACATGTATCCATGTCTGAACGTAACGAGTCTAAACGCTGCCGTGGGTGCTCAGAGTTAGTCCCGCCAGTATTGTGGATCACGAAGCGCGGCAGCACAGCTGACGGCTCC
>CAZCDY010000067.1:0-20367 GCA_964497145.1 uncultured Gammaproteobacteria bacterium | reverse complement strand
TGTTGCTCGGTCTCGCAATGGTGGTGAGTCAGTTTTTCTCTGACCTGTTCGATGGCCTTGATGAGGGGCGCCACCGCTGGCAAAAAGCACTGCGTCGGTCCATCGGTCTCAAAGACGGGGACTACGTGCCCGGCCTGGGCTGGCTGCGGCTGGTCGTCAACCTTGCGATTTGGATCGCCGCCACCCTGCTGGTGCTGCGCGCTTGGGACCCTGATGAGCAGATCACCGCCCATAGCCTGCTTTATCTCACGGAGGGCTTCCAGGTCGGTGGCGTGACCATCGTCCCCACTCAACTGCTTTGGGCCATCCTGGTCTTCGCCTTATTGCTGGCGTTGACCGGCTGGCTCAAGGGCAGACTGAATACGAAATGGCTGGTCAAGACGCGCATGGAACCCAGCGCGCGGGACGCACTGGTTACAACCTTCGGATATGTCGGTGTGGCCATTGCGGTCATGGTGGCGCTATCGTTTGCCGGAATCAACTTTGCCAGTCTTGCCATAATCGCCGGCGCGTTGTCGGTCGGCGTCGGTTTCGGCCTGCAGAACATCGTCAATAACTTCGTATCCGGCATTATCATGCTGGTTGAGCGACCGGTGAGAAACGGCGACTGGATCGTCGTCGGGGACACCGAGGGTTACGTCGAGCGTATCAGCATCCGCACTACGGCCATACGAACCTTTGACCGAGCCGACATCATCGTGCCCAACTCGGACCTGATATCCGGCCAGGTGACCAACTGGACACTGGGAAATAAGTGGGGACGGATCAAGATACAGATCGGCGTCGCCTACGGCAGTGATGTCGAGACGGTCATCAAGACCCTGCTTGAGATAGCGAACAACAATGCGGATGTCATCAAAGGCAATCCCCAGCTGCCGGATCCTTATGCCCTGTTTCTGGATTTCGGTGACAGTTCACTCGACTTCGAGCTGCGCGTCATCATCCACGATATCAACCGGCGTCGGTACGTGACCAGCGACATCAATCGCGCCATCAATGCCGAGTTCAACAAACAGGGTATCGAGATTCCCTTTCCGCAGCGCGATGTCAATTTCCGCGGACCCTTGCAAATCGAGCGTGATTCGGGGCTGCCGCCCGAAGCACCCGATGGCGAGGCGTCGCCCCAGTCATAGCCTGTCCCCGAACCAGCAAGCTTAGTCTGGGCTGTCCTGTCCCCATGGACGCAAACGCCATCTCCTTGTCCGGATGGTGCCGACCCTCTCGGACAGCCTTTGCACGATGCTCAGCACTGAGGCCAGAAACAAAACGGCCCCAGCCAAGAGTAACGGCTCAAAGATGGACAGAGACAGATCTGCAACGGCCAGACCCGCGCTTTGATCATGTGTTGAAGATGTAGACATATTTGCCTCAAAGACTGGTCGCATCTCTTGATGCGATCTGAAGTCCAGCCCCGTGTTGATTGCCGGAGTTTCCGTTGGAGGAGGTATCGCCTATGCGCATTACCCGCGCTTCCATGAGGTGATGGCCGAAGACAGTGGCCAGACCGTGACCGCAGGGCCCGACGAACACATCCTGCCACTTCACTTGCGGGCTGCCGCCATTTATTCTGCGGATTGCAAAAGCTGCACCGGGCGACAGCAGGGCCATGAGCAAGAAAGAAAAAAACAACGCGGAATTCGTCTGCTGGTTTCGCCAGTCATCCCCCTATATCCATGCCCACCGCGGCAAGGTCTTCGTGCTGTCGTTCGGTGGCGAGGTACTGGACGACGAGGGTTTCGCCGACCTGATTCACGATATCGCCCTGCTCAACGGTCTGGGTATCCGCCTGGTACTGGTTCCGGGCGCACGCCCACAGATCGAACGGCAACTGGCCGCGCGCGGTGCAAAACTGCAGCTCGCGGGTGGCCTGCGGGTCACCGACGATGATGCGCTGGCCTGCGTCAAGGAGGCCAACGGCGCGGTGCGGGTCGAGATCGAGGCGCTGCTCTCCATGGGCCTGGCCAACTCACCCATGGCCGGGGTCAGGATCCGGGTCGCTTCCGGCAACTTTGTCACCGCCAAACCACTCGGTGTGATCGACGGTATCGACTACCGGCATACCGGAGAGGTCCGCCGGGTCGATGTCGAGGCACTCAGGAACCTGCTTGCTGGTGACAGCATCGCCCTGGTTCCGGCACTCGGCTATTCACCGACCGGCGAGGTGTTCAACCTCAGTGCCGCCGACGTCGCAGGTGCCGTGGCCAAGGCACTGGGGGCGGACAAGCTGATCTTTCTGACCGAAAACCGGTTGACCAACGGTCGCGGGCGCCTGATCGGGAGCATGGTCCCGCGCGAGGTCGACCGGTATCTTGCCAGGCGCAGGCGGATCCCGGAAGACCAGGCCCGTGTCATGCACAACGCCGCGTCCGCATGCAGGGCCGGCGTCCATCGCGTGCACATCCTGGACCGTCACCACGACGGCATACTGTTGTCCGAGCTGTTCACCCGTGACGGCGCGGGCACCCTGGTAACGGCCGAACCGTACGAACTGACCCGCACCGCGCGAATCGACGACGTCGGCGGCATCCTCGAGCTGATCGAGCCGATGGAGGCCTCAGGTGCACTGGTCAAACGCTCACGCGAACTGCTGGAGCAGGAAATTCGGCAATTCAGTGTAATCGAGCGGGACGGCACCGTGATCGCCTGTGCCGCACTCTATCCCTTCCCCAAGGAACGTATGGCCGAACTCGCCTGCGTCGCAGTGCACCCGGACTATCGGGGCGACGGGCGTGGCGACACCCTGCTGGGGCAACTCGAGGCGAAGGCTCACGAGCTGAAGATCGACCGCCTGTTTGTCCTGTCGACGCGCACGGCGCACTGGTTCCGCGAGCGCGGCTTCCAGGTCGCACCGGTGGATCAACTGCCGCAACGCAGACGTGATCTATACAACTGGCGGCGCGGTTCGAAGGTGTTCGTGAAATCGCTGTAGGCAAAGGCTACCCGCCGGTCACGGGGGCCGGCTCGAACGCCCCCGGCCGGTGCACGAAAGCCCCCTGACGCACCGTTCCGGCGCTGAAGAAAGCCCAAGAAGAGCAAAATCTGATGGCACAACATTTGCCTGAGACTTGTGACCATCAACGGGGAGGGACGGCAATGCCATACCGCAAACGTCAACCGAGAGTCGCCACAACACATCAGCGCCAGACGCTGCCCGCCGTGCTTTATCTGGGCGGCGTGCTGCTGATCATCAATGCCTGGCTGGTGACCCAGCAGCCCCCCGGTTTCTGATCCTGCAGTTCGGGGTCATGCCGCCGGCGCCAGCTCGCGTATCAGTTTGATGAAGGCCTCGGCAACCGGGTTGTCGAGATTGGCGCGCGTACGCGCTATCCAGAGTGTCCGCCGGATGCGCAGCCCCTCAACCCGGATATGGTGCAGCTGGCCGTCGCGTATCGCGCCTTCGACCGCAAAGCGAGGCAGGAAACTCACGTGCCTGCCTCGCTCCAGCATCTCAACAATGGTATCGGTCGAACCGACTTCCATCGCAATCGGCACCTCATGGATACCGATGTCCGCGAGGGCACTGTCCAGGGTGATACGCATCGAGGATTCCCGCTCACGCAGCACGTAACTGAGCAGCGGGATCTCGGCCACCGCAAGCAGCTCACAGCTGCCACGCGCGTGCTTGGGCGAGCACACCAGGACCAACTCGTCCTCGAGCCACTTCTGCACCAGCACGTCCGGGTGATCGGGCTGAATCTCGGTCAGCGCGAGATCGGCAAGACCCGTTGCGAGCCGGGTATGAATACTGCGGCTGTAACCGACCCGGCTGTCGATCCGATAATCCGGATAGGCGTCGGCGAAGGCCAGCAGCAGATCTGGCAGCAGATGCTCGCCGATCGACTGGGTGACCGCCAGGCGCAGTCGGTTCCTGCCGGCCTTCAGCTGCCGAAGATCACCAAGCAGCTCGACCTGATGGTCCATCACCAGCCTGGAAAAGGCGTACACCCGCTCCCCCGCGCTGGTCAGTCGCAGTCGGCCTGCCTCGCGCACCATCAGGTCGATGCCAAAGCAGCGCTCGAGCGCGCGAAGGCGCTTGGTGACGGCCGGCTGACCCACGTTCAGGGCGCGCCCCGCCTCCGCCACCCCGCCACGCTCCACGATCTCGCGCAGGGTCGCCAGGGCCTTGAGATCAGGCAGGTTTTTATATTCCATATTGGAATGTTAGCTTTTTAGTATTCATTAGCAATATCCCTTGGACTAGCGCATCATAGCCTCTTGTCATGGGTTTTCGGCGGCATTAAACCTAATAATTTTAAGGCTTTAAGCGCCCCGCATCGATTTCCTGAACGGAATTTAATCCCGAAAGCCTGCGTGTGCCGATGCAAGGCGGTGTTCGCTTTGCCGCGAGCCTCGCAGCCAGGCCCGAGAAGGTCACGAAACCCCAAAAGTATCGAGCAGTATTGCGAGGGACCCTGATGAGCAACCCACCCGAACAGGCAGCGGAAGCACCGCTTGGCGAATCCACCCCCGAGCGGGTAACGGAACCTGCCCCCGAGCCTGCGACCGAAACGGCACCCCCGGCAAAACCGCGCTTCGTGCTTAGCCCGAAACAGCTCATCGCCGCTGCCCTGTTTGCCGCGCTTGCCTTTTATATGACCAGTGTCGTGCCTTCGATCGAGGTTGCCTGGGTGACCGGCTTCCTGCTGTTGACCATCTACCTGTTTGCGTTCGAGGTCGTCGGCGTGGATGTCGCTGCCGCCACCATCATGGTGCTGTTGGGCCTGACGTCCCTGTTCGCCCCTGCGATGGGGCTGTCGCAGGGCCTGGTGGACAACAATCACCTGTTCGATGGCTTTGCCTCCAATGCAGTCATCTCGATCATCGCGGTCATGATCATCGGCGCCGGGCTGGACAAGACCGGGGTCATGTCGAAGGTCGCGGCCTTCATCCTCAAGGTGGGCGGCACCACCGAGACACGCATCATCCCGATCATCTCGAGCACCGTGGCCATCATCTCCTCGTTCATGCAAAACGTCGGCGCCGCCGCCCTGTTCCTGCCGGTGGTCGCACGTATCTCGGCACGCTCCGGGCTGCCGATGTCACGCCTGCTGATGCCCATGGGTTTCTGCGCCATTCTCGGCGGCACGGTGACCATGGTCGGCTCCAGCCCGCTCATCCTGCTCAACGACCTGATCCTGACCTCCAACAAGGCACTGCCCGCGGAACAGCAGATGGAGACCTGGTCGCTGTTCTCGGTGACCCCGGTGGGTCTGGCACTGGTCGCCGCAGGCATCCTCTACTTCGTTCTGGCCGGGCGCTTCGTACTGCCGACGGGCAGCAAGGGTGGCGCGAGCAAAGACAACGCCATGACCTATTTCCGGGATATCTATGGCCTGGACTACGAACTGTTCGAGGTCGAGGTGCCGGAAGGCAGCGCATTGGACGGCAAGCATCTCGACGATATCGAACACCAGGACAAGATCAGGGTCATTGCCTCGGCCACCGGCGGCACCCTGAAACACGGCCAGGGCGCTATCTCGCGTGATACCGGTATCGGCGGGGGCGTGGTGCTGGGCATTATCGCCTCACCCAAGAACCTGCTGGAGTTCGTCGACAAATACGAGCTCGACCTGCACAGCAGCATCGAGGTGTTCGGCGAGACCTTCGCCGCCACCAAGTCGGGGGTTGCAGAGGTCGTCATACCACCCGGCTCCAATCTGATCGGAAAGAGCGCGCGCGATGTCTGGATGCGCAAGACCTTCGGCATCGCCATGGTGGCACTGCATCGCGACGGCGAAACCCTGCACGAGGGCGAGAGCATCCGCGACATGCCACTGAAGGCGGGCGATACCCTGGTCGTACATACGTCCTGGGATGCCCTGGCCCGTCTGCAGAAGGACCGCAACTTCGTGGTCGTGACCACCGAATTCCCGCACGAAGAGCTGCGCCCGCAAAAGGTGCTGTATGCCGGCATCTTCTTCTCGATCGCGCTGAGCATGGTGTTGTTCACCGATCTGCGCCTGTCGGTCGCCCTGCTGACGGGCGCCATCGGCATGATCCTGTCCGGGGTACTCAAGATCGAAGAGGCCTATACGGCGGTCAGCTGGAAGACGGTGTTCCTGCTCGCATCACTGATCCCGCTGGGGCTGGCGGTGGAGACTTCAGGCACCGCAAAATGGATCGCAGAACAAACCTTGAACGTCGTCGGCACCATGCCGATCTGGGTAATCCAGGCCGCGGTCGCCGTACTCGCCACCTTCTTCACCCTGGTGATGTCGAACGTCGGCGCCACGGTGCTGCTGGTGCCGCTCGCGGTCAACATCGCCATCGGCGCTGGCGCCAACCCGGCGGTGTTCGCACTGACCGTTGCGATCGCCACCTCGAATTCCTTCCTCATCCCCACCCATCAGGTGAACGCCCTGATCATGGGCCCGGCCGGTTACCGGGTCCCCGACTTCATGCGTGCCGGCGGTATCATGACGATATTGTTCCTGGTTGTGATGATGCTCATGATGAACCTGATTTTCTGACCGGCAAGGTCGGTGCCCGCGTGGGCACCGGATGCCTTTCCGCACTGCACAAACCCCACCAGGCCCGCCACCGACGCCCTGCCCATTTCAGGCTGAGTGGAAAAAGCCCGCTCACAAGCGACCGGCTTTCACCAAAAAGTCACACGGGATGTGCGAAAGTTGTGCGCACACCGACACCGCCTGCCGGGCCGGATCGTTTAAACTGCAGCACAGGCTGCATGGCACGGGACGCACATGCGGCTATGGCACGCACGAAAATTGCAGGGATCTGAATCGACGCACCCCGATCTGCGTCAAAAGTACTCAACGGAATAAAAGCTATGCCATCCGATATCGCCGTATATGGTCTCGGCGTCATGGGCCGCAATATTGCACTCAATATGGCCGACCGGGGCCTGAAGGTTACGGTCTACAATCGCACCCGTAGCGTCACTGATGCTTTTATCGCCGGAATTCCCGACGATTCGACCATCGTGGCCAGCCATGACCTGTCTGGGATGGTGGATTCACTCGCACGCCCGCGCATCCTTTTCCTGATGGCGAAGGCCGGCAAGGTGGTCGATCTGATCATCGAGGGCCTGCTGCCGCATCTCGACACCGGCGACATCGTCATCGACGGCGGCAATTCCTATTTCAAGGACAGCCAAAGGCGCCGGCGACAGCTGGGTGAGCGCGGCATCCGTTTTCTCGGTGTCGGGATCTCCGGCGGTGAAGAGGGCGCGCGGCATGGGCCGTCCATCATGCCTGGCGGAGATCCGGCCGCATGGCCGCTGGTCGCCGATATGTTCCGGGACATTGCCGCCAGGGCGGATGACGGTCAACCCTGCTGCCGCTGGGTGGGCGAAGGCGGCGCCGGGCACTATGTCAAGATGATCCATAACGGCATCGAATACGGTGATATGCAGCTGATCGCCGAGGCCTGGCAGCTGATGCGCGACGGCCTGGGCATGCCCGCGCATGAGATCGCCGAGACCTTCGCCCTCTGGAACCAGGGGCCCCTTTCCTCGTATCTGATCGAGATCACCGCCGAGATCCTAAAAGTCACCGAGGCAGACGGCAGCGCACGCGTCGACCACATCCTGGACGCCGCCGGGCAAAAGGGTACCGGGCGCTGGACCGCCATCGACGCATTGCAACTGGGCCTGCCCCTGACCCTGATCACCGAGGCCGTATTCGCGCGCACCCTGTCGGCGATGAAATCAGAACGGGTCGCGGCCGCACGAAAGCTGGCGGCAAAGGTAGCGCCTTTCGAGGGCGACCGGCAGACGATGCTGACCGCCATCCGCGATGCCCTGTACGCCGCCAAGATCATCTCTTACACGCAGGGATTCCTGCAGATGCGCATGGCCGCGGAAGAATACGGATGGGACCTGGATTTTGGTGAGATCGCACTGCTTTGGCGCGCCGGGTGCATCATCCGCAGCCGTTTCCTCGACGATATCAAACGTGCGTTCGAGCAGGATCCCGGTCTGCCCAGCCTGCTGTTCGATGACTTTTTCATCGATGCCGTGCGCAACGCCGAACCCGGCTGGCGTGCAGCCGTGACTCTCGGTGTAAACACCGGCATCCCGCTGCCCGCCCTGGGCTCGGCCCTGAGTTTCTACGACGGCTACCGCAGTGCGGTGGTACCGGCCAATCTGCTGCAGGCGCAGCGTGATTACTTTGGTGCGCACAGCTATCAGCGTAAAGACCGCGAGGCCGGATCGCACTGGCATACGCGCTGGACAGAAGATCGGGGCGAAGAAGCCGTCGATGAATGAAGCCTGCACCCTGGTCATTTTTGGTGCCACGGGCAATCTGGCCCAGCTCAAACTGCTGCCTGCCCTGTATCAACTGGAAACCGCCGGCCTGCTGACCCATCCGCTGCGCATCATCTGCTCTGGACGCACGGATTACAGCCAGGCGGCCTGGCTTGCCAGGGTACGCGAAGTACTGACGCAGCATGCGCGCGATCCGCTGGATGATGCTCACTGCAAGGCATTCTGCGGTCATATGCATTATTTCCGCGGCGATCTGGCTGAAAAAGAGACCTTTCAACGACTTGCGGAACTGCTGCGCGAACCGCGATTTCCCGACAACCAGGTGTTCTATGTCTCGCTGCCACCGTCAAGCTATGGCGGAGTGGTCGACGCGCTCGCCGAACAAGGCATGTTCGAGGAAAACGGTGCCTGGCGTCGCGTGGTCATCGAAAAGCCGTTCGGCTCGAGCCTGAAAAGTGCACAGGACCTGCACAAGTGGATCAGCCGCCACCTGCGCGAAGATCAGACCTACCGCATTGATCACTACATGGGCAAGGCGATGGTGCAAAACGTACTGGTTTCGCGTTTTGCCAACCTGATGCTGGAGCCCTTGTGGAACCGCAATTACATCGACCATGTGCAGATCACGCGCACCGAGAAGTTGGGCGTCGGCAGCCGTGCGGGCTTCTACGAGGGTACCGGTGCATTGCGCGACATGCTGCAGAGCCACCTGATGCAGCTCATGTCCCTGGTCGCCATGGAGCCCCCGGTATCCATGGACGCCGACGACCTGCGCGACGAGAAGGTGAAAGTACTCAAGTCGGTGCGCCCGATCGAGGCCGACACCGTGCTGGATCATGCCTATCGTGCACAGTACGCAAGCGGCACTATCGACGGCATACAGGTCCCCGGCTACCTCGAGGAACCCGGTGTGGCCGCAGACAGCACGACCGAGACCTATGCCGCCCTGAAGCTCTACGTCGATAACTGGCGCTGGCGCGATATACCCTTCTACCTGCGCACCGGCAAACGTATGGCCGAGGCCCTGACCATGGTCGCGATCTGTTTCAAGCAGCCACCGAAACACTTTTTCCGCAGCGCCCACATCGACCGGCCGCCGCCCAACTGGTTGATCATGAGCATCGCACCCGAGGAGTCGTTGCGGCTGGAGATATCGGTCAAGGAGCCCGGGCTGGAGATGAAGACCCGCCAGATCAGTCTCGACGCCCCGTTCCGCTGTGAGCACCATGAGCAGGCAGGCGCCTACGAGGGCCTGTTGCTCGACGTGCTGGAGGGTGACCGCTCTTTGTTCCTGCGTTACGACGAGGTCGAGTGGGCCTGGCGTATCGTCGACCCGGTCCTGGGCGCCTGGGCCGGAGAGTATGAACCTGTTCCAAGCCACCCCGCCGGCGAGTGGGAGCCTGAGGGCGTGAGCCGGATATTCAACAAAAAAGATCAACGCTGGCGCCATCGGCTGGAGCCGCAGTGATGACCGGTGTTTTCAAGACGGCAGCAGGAGCCTGGCAGGCTATGCGGGCTCAATGGCAAACCGAGGCCGACGCCAAGGCGGTGGCGGATACCGCATGCCGGCTGATCGGCATAGCCGCACGCGAAGCAATCAGGGAGCGTGGCACATTCCGCCTGGTCCTGGCCGGCGGCAGCACCCCGATGGATACGTACCGGCGGCTCGCCGTGAGTGCCCAGCAATGGAAACACTGGTCGCTGTACTATGGCGACGAACGCTGTGTGCCGACCGACCATCCGGAACGCAACAGCCACAACGTGATGACGACGGGGCTCGCCACGCGCGTCGGCAGACACCACCCAATACCGACCGAACTCGGGGCCCGGCAGGCAGCCAACGAATACCGCGCTCGGGTCGAAAAGGCCCAGCCGTTCGACATGGTGTTGCTCGGCATGGGCGAAGATGGCCATACCGCGAGCCTGTTCCCCGGGCAGGACTGGCCCAAGGAATCCGTCTTCGCGGTCGAACATGCGCCGAAACCGCCCCCCGAGCGGGTGACGCTTGGCGTCGCGGCGCTGCAGAACTGCCGTTCCATGCTGATCCTGGTGACCGGCATGAACAAGGCCGAGGCGGTCCAGAAATGGCGCGAGGGGGCAGACCTGCCCGTCGCCAGGGTCAGTGACGTGGAACACTCGCGGGTGCTGATCGAGAGAAATTGCCTGGCGCTTGCGGGCGGTCAACGTGCCCCGGGCGCAGTGGCGATAGAGTGGCAAGAATGAGTTATCTCGCAGCAGATATCGGCGGCACCTACAGCCGGCTCGCCTGGTCACCGGACGACGCGGCCAGGGGCGAACAGGAGCAGGTCTACAACAACGCCGATTTCGACAGCCTCGAAGCGGTCATAGACAAAGGCCAGGCCATGCGCGGAGTTGCCGGCCAGCCGTTCGATCATCTGGTGCTGGCGGTGCCGGGCCCGGTACACGATGACCCGATCATGCTGACCAACATCCCCTGGCAACTGCATCGCGACACCCTGAAGGCACGCTATCAGGCCGCGAGACTGACTATCGTAAATGACTTCCAGGCCGCCGCACTCGGCGCCGTCGCGGAACCACCCGAAAGCCTGAAGACCCTGAATCCGGCCAGCAGGGGCGATGGCCCGGCAGTCGTTGCCGGCGCCGGCACCGGCCTGGGCATGGCCTGGTTCGCGCACGCCGGGGGTAACTCGCTGCCATGGGCCACCGAGGGCGGGCACATGGACTTTGCGCCCAACAACCCCGATCAGCTCCGGCTCTATCACTGGCTGGCCGAGCGCTATGGTCATGTCTCGTATGAGCGTATTCTAAGTGGCGACGGGCTGATGGATAGCTATCGTTGCTTCGCCGGCGACCAGGCACAGGCGGAAGATCCGGCCGGGATCGTCGCGCTGGCGCGGCAGGGCGATGCCCATGCAGGCCAGGCCGTGCAGGCATTTGTCGAGATATTCGCGGCCTATGTGGGCAACCTCGCGCTGGCCTTCAACCCTACGGGCGGCATCTATCTGTGCGGCGGACTGACCGTGCATCTGGCAGACTGGTTCGACCCGACGGTATTTCTGGCGGCCTATGCGGCCAAAGGCAGAATGCGAGGGGTGGTGCAGCGAATTCCGGTCTTTATGGTTACCCGTCACGATACCGGTCTGACGGGCGCAAAAATGATTGCAGAAAATTTTACAGGGCAGATTCATGAGCAGTAGCGACGAACAGCATCACCTATACAAGTACTATATAGACACACAAGCGGTCAGCGATCTGACGCGGCGCACCCTGGTGCTGGTCCTGGCCGGGGGTGAGGGTTCGCGACTGAGGAACCTGACCAAGTGGCGGGCCAAACCGGCAGTGCCCTTCGGCGGCAAATACCGGATCATCGACTTTGCCCTGTCCAACTGCATCAATTCAGGCATGCGGCGAATCGGCGTCCTGACCCAGTACAAATCGCACTCGCTGATCCGTCACCTGCAACGCGCCTGGGGCTTCATGCGGCCCGAGATCGGCGAATTCGTCGAAATTATCCCGGCACAGCAACGCCTGCGCCCGGAGTGGTACCAAGGGACGGCAGACGCGATCTATCAGAACCTGGACATCATCTACCGGCATGAACCGGACTATGTGCTGGTACTCGGCGGCGACCATATCTACACCATGAACTATGCCAAGATGCTGGCCGCCCATGTGCAGACCGAGGCAGAACTGACGGTGGGCTGTATCGAGGTCCCTCTCGATGAGGCCAAGGGATTCGGCGTGATGTCGGTGGACGAGGAATACCGCATCACGCGCTTTACCGAAAAGCCTTCCGAGCCGGAAAGTGTCCCCGGAAAACCGGATATGGCCCTGGCCTCGATGGGTATCTACATCTTTTCGATGGAATTCCTGACAAATGCCCTGATCCGCGACGCCGAAGACGAGGCCTCACAGCACGATTTCGGCAAAAACATCATCCCCGCCGCCATCCAGAGCGCCAAGTCGGTCGCCTACCCCTACCTGGACAGCCGGGGTGAACCGGACTACTGGCGCGACGTCGGGTCGCTGTTCTCTTATTGGAAAGCCAATATCGAGCTGTGCGATATTGAGCCGGAGCTGAATCTGTACGAGCGCGACTGGCCGATCTGGACCTATCAGAGCCAAAGCCCGCCGGCCAAGTTCGCCTTCGATGACGAGGGCCGCCGCGGCCAGGCGATCGATTCACTGGTCGCCGGCGGATGCATCATCTCCGGGGCCAAGGTGAAACGCTCGGTGATCTTTTTCAATACCCGGATCGAGACCGGAAGCTATGTCAGGAAGAGCGTCATCCTGCCCAAGGTCCGGATCGGCAAGAACTGCCTGATCAAGAACTGCGTCATCGACAAGGGAACGGTCATCCCCGACGGCTTCCAGATCGGCGTCGATCCGGAGGAGGACCGCAGAAGATTCATCGTCACCGACGAAGGTATCGTCCTGGTCACTCCGGGCATGATGAATCAGCGCCTGCATTACGAGCGCGACTGAACCATGAACAGGACAGAGAAGCCACCTATCAACTTGGTGTTGTGCTGGCACATGCACCAGCCCTGGTACCGCGAGAGTGAAAACGGCGACTACCGGCTACCCTGGGTATACCTGCACGCGCTCAAGGACTATGTCGACATGGCCGCCCACCTCGAGGCCCATCCGAGGATGCGCTGCGTGGTCAACTTCACCCCGGTCCTCCTGGAGCAGCTGGACGACTATGCGCAGCAGTTCCAACAACACCTGGATACCGGCAGCCGTTTCTGCGAACCGCTGCTGAATCTGCTGGCAGGTGTCGAGCCCATACCCCCGGACATCGACTCGAGGATCGAGATCGTGCGCGCCTGCCGACGCGCGCACGCGCCGTTGATGATCGACGTGCATCCGCGTTTCAAGTCGCTTTTCGACATGGTGATGCTCGCGGATGGGGAACATGTCGACGAGGCCAATCTGGCCTACATGAACGAGCAGTTCTTTCTCGACCTGCTGAGCTGGTATCACCTCGCCTGGCTGGGGCATTCGCTCAAGCAACTGCCCCGGGTCAAGGGACTGATGGAGGCGGACGGGGTATTCGACACCCGCGCCCGGCGCAAACTGCTCAAGGTGATGGCCGAGGCCTTCGACAGTCTGCTGGAGCGCTATCGCGCATTGGCCGACAGTGGTCAGATCGAGCTGTCGATGACCCCCTACGGTCACCCGATCGTACCCCTGCTGATCGACATCGACAGCATGCACTGTTCACTGCCCGAGGCCGAAGGACCCGAGGGATCCGTCTACCCCGGCGGGCTTGAGCGCGCACGCTGGCATATGCAGGAAGGCCTTCGGGTGTTTGAACACTACCTGGGGTGCAGGCCGAAAGGCGTCTGGCTGTCCGAGGGCGGGGTCAGCGCCGAGGCACTGAAACTGCTGGACGAATTCGGCATCGCCTGGAGCGCATCGGGTGAAGGCGTCTGGAACAACAGCCGTTTTCTTTCCGGACTGGAGGCGATCGGCGAGGAGGCCCGGCGCAGCCTGTTTTGCGCGCATGCATTCGAGGGATCGGAGACACGCGTGTTCTTCCGCGACGACGGTCTGTCCGACATGATCGGATTCGAGTATCAACAATGGAACGCTGGTGACGCCGCGGCAGATTTCAATCAGCATCTCACCAATATTGCGCAGTATCTCGGCGATGACTGTGGAGACCACGTGGTAAGCGTCATCCTCGACGGCGAGAATGCCTGGGAGTATTACCCCGACAATGCTTACCACTTCCTGGGCGCCCTTTACAGTCAGCTGTCCGAGAGTGAACAGGTACGTACGATCACTTTCAGCGAGGCCCTCGACGTCTGCCAGCCGCAACCGCTGGAGAAGCTGTGTGCCGGCAGCTGGGTCTATGGTTCCTTCTCGACCTGGATCGGAGAAGAGGACAAGAACCGCGCCTGGGATCTGCTGATCGAGGCGAAAGAGACCTACGACTCGGTGACCGCCAGCCGCCGCTTCGACGCTGAGCACAAGGCCCGCCTCGAACGCCAGCTGGCGATCTGCGAGGGGTCGGACTGGTTCTGGTGGTTTGGTGACTACAATCCGTCTGACAGCGTGAGTGATTTCGACCGCCTTTACCGGCTGCAGCTGAAGAACCTCTACGAGCTGCTCGGTGAACAGCCGCCCCAGACCCTCGACGACCCCATATCGGTTGGCGGCGGACGCGCAGACAACGCCGGCACCATGCGACGCGGCCATGGTTGAGACCGCATCTGACCGGTGCGCAGGCACCCTGCTGCACGCCACCTCACTGCCCTCGGGAAGGCTGGATGACGACGCCCTGCGCTGGCTCGACTTCATGGCTTCGGCGGGGCTTTCTTTATGGCAAATGTTGCCCCTGGTCATCCCCGACGGCAGCCGCTCGCCCTACCAGAGTCCCTCGGCCTTTGCGATGAACCCGCAGCTGCTGCCACTCGAGGACGCACCGATCAATGCCTCGGATTTCGAGGAATACTGCGCCCGGCAGGCACATTGGCTGGACGACTTTGCCCTGTTTCAGGTCCTCAAGTCCCGTTTCAACCAGGAGACCTGGGTCGCCTGGCCGGATCCGTTCCGCAATCGTGTAGCCGAATCCGTGCGCAAGGCTCGCGACCTGGACGCCTCGGGGATCGATCACATCAAGCAACAGCAATATCGCCTCGACCGCGCCTGGCAGCGCATTCGCCAACATGCCCGCGACCTCGGTATCGAATTGTTTGGAGACATCCCGATATTCATCGCCCACGACAGTGCAGACACCTGGTCGCAACCGCAGAATTTCCTGCTCGACCACGAGGGCCGGCCGACCTGCGTCACCGGGGTACCGCCCGACTACTTTGCCGAGCTCGGCCAGCGCTGGGGCAACCCGCATTACCGCTGGGATCGCATGCAGGACGACGGCTTTGCCTGGTGGATCGCGCGCATGCGGCGCCAGTTCGAACTGTTCGACCTGGTGCGCATCGATCATTTCCGCGGCCTGGTGGCGGTCTGGATGATCGAGGCCAGCTGCGAGACCGCCGTCGACGGCTACTGGGAGCAAACCCCGGGCGATGCCCTCCTCGCCGCGCTGGCCGACAGTTTTGATCGCCTGCCAATCGTCGCAGAGGACCTTGGTATCATTACGGAAGAGGTGAGGGAGCTGCGTCGCAAGTATGGGCTCCCCGGAATGTCAGTGCTCCAGTTTGCTTTTGACCACTTCGATGACAACCCGCATAAGCCGGCCAACATCACGCCCGACACAGTCGTTTACACGGGCACCCACGACAACGATACCTGCCTGGGCTGGTTCGACGGCCTGGAGGCACACGAAAAAGAGTACGTTTTTCAGGTGCTGGAGGTTGCACCGACCGAGGACATCACCCACCTCATGATCGAGACCGCCATGCAAAGCGAGGCCAACCGGGCGATCGTGCCCCTACAGGATTTTCTCGGCCTGGGTAGCGAGGCCCGCATGAACACTCCCGGGGTCGCCGAAGGCAACTGGGGCTGGCGTTTCGAATGGGACATGCTGTCCGATCAACTGGCTGCGCAGATCCGCAGCACGGTCGCCGCCAGCGGGAGGCAGTATGAGCGCTAAACTCCCCTATCCTCTCGCCATGCTGCAGCGTGGTGAATCACACGACCCCTTCTCCGTACTCGGCAGGCAGCCTGACGGTGACGAAACCCTGATCCGGGCCTTCCTCCCCGCCGCCGAAGAGATCGAACTGGAGGGAGTGGGCCGCATGCAGCGTGTACCGCAGACCGACCTGTTCGAGCTCCGGCTCAACGCTGATCAGGCCAGTTCGCTGCCCGTCCACTACCGCCTCGACTGGTTGGAAAAGGATACCGGGGAACGCCACTCGGTGGTTTCCCCCTACAGCTTCGAACCCCTGCTGTCCGATCTCGACCTGCACCTGTTCAGCGAAGGCCGGCACCACCACATCTACCGCCTGTTGGGCGCACACATGCTGGAGGTCGACGGTATCAGCGGCTGTCGATTCGCGGTCTGGGCCCCGGCGGTCAAGCGCGCCAGCGTGGTCGGTGATTTCAATGGCTGGAACGGTCTCCGGCACCCGATGCGCAACCGCGGTGCTACCGGTGTCTGGGAGCTTTTCGTACCGGGCCTGACATCTAACGATCTTTACAAATTCGAGTTCATCAATCAGCGAGGTGACCGCCTGCTCAAGGCGGACCCCTATGGCCAGGCCATGACGATGCGGCCGGATACCGCGTCACGCATCACCGCCCCCAGCAGCTTCGACTGGCAGGACCAGAAGTGGTTGAGCGACCGGGCGGAATGGCACTGGATGCATGCACCGATGAGTATCTACGAGGTGCACCCCGGCTCCTGGCGACGCGAGCCGGATGGCGGCTTCCTCAATTTCAGGGACCTTGCCGACCAGTTGGTTCCCTATGTCACCGAACTCGGCTATACGCACATCGAACTCCTGCCGGTGATGGAGCACCCACTGGATGAATCCTGGGGCTATCAGGTCTCTGGTTACTATGCCCCGAGCGCGCGATTCGGTGACTCGGACGACCTGCGCTATCTGATCGACCGGTGCCATACCGCGGGCATCGGTGTGATCCTGGACTGGGTCCCCGGTCACTTCCCCAAGGACGAATTCGCTCTGGCGCGCTTCACCGGTGAAGCGGTCTACGAGCATGCGGACCCGCGCCGGGGTGAGCACCGCGAGTGGGGCACCCTGGTTTTCGACTACGGGCGGCGCGAGGTCGCCAACTTCCTGCTCGCCAATGCGGTCTATTGGCTGGAAGAGTTTCATATCGACGGGCTGCGTGTAGACGCAGTCGCGTCCATGCTTTACCTCGACTATTCGCGCGAAGACGGCGACTGGCTGCCGAATCAGTACGGCGGTCGCGAGAACCTGGATGCGATCGAGTTCCTGCGTCATGTCAATGCCGTGTTGCATGCCCGCTTCCCCGGCGCACTGACCCTCGCCGAGGAGTCCACCGCCTGGCCCATGGTGTCCCGTCCGAACTGGATGGGCGGACTCGGTTTCAGCATGAAATGGAACATGGGCTGGATGAACGACACCCTGTCCTACATCGAGCTGGACCCGGTGCACAGGCGCTTTCACCACGACAAGCTGACCTTCAGCCAGATGTACACCTACACCGAGAACTTCGTACTGCCGCTTTCGCACGATGAAGTCGTACACATGAAGCGCAGCCTGTTGGACAAGATGCCGAACGACGCCTGGCAGAAATTCGCCAATCTGCGGCTGCTGTTCGCCTGGCAATATGCCCATCCGGGGAAAAAGCTCCTGTTCATGGGTGGTGAGTTCGCGCAATGGCATGAATGGCGGGAGGGCGAGGAACTCGACTGGCCGCTACTGAAAGAGCCGCAGCACGGAGGCATTCATTCGCTCGTGCGTGACCTCAACCACCTGTATCGCGACCTGCCTGCGTTGCATTGGCACGATTTCGAGCATCAAGGGTTCGAATGGATCGATTGCCATGACAGCGAGCATTCGGTGCTGTCACTGATACGCCATGGTGAAGGACAGTCACTGGTCTGCTTGTTCAACTTCACCCCGGTGCCGCGCGACGACTACCGGGTCGGTCTGCCGACCGCCGGTCTCTACCGCGAAATACTCAACACCGATGCAGGCCAGTATGGTGGCAGCAATGTCGGCAACGCCGGCCGGATCATGGCCAAGCCGGAACCCTGGCGAGATCGCCCTGCATCGGCGATCGTGAAACTGCCGCCGCTGGGTGCAGTCTTTTTACAACTCGAAGAACAAACAACGATCTAGAAAAAGAGATGAAGCTCCTTTTTGCAGCCAGTGAAGTGTTTCCACTGATCAAGACCGGCGGCCTCGCGGATGTCGCCCACAGTCTGCCAAATGCCCTGGCCGGGCTGGGCGTGGATGTCCGCGTGGTCCTGCCCGCCTATCGTCAGGTGCTCGGCAGCGTAGATTCGATCCGCGTTCTGGGCTGGCTGCATGTCTCAGGCGGCCGCGAGGTACGGATATTCGAGGCCAGCCACCCCGAGGTCACGGCACCCTTATGGCTGGTCGATGCGCCTGCCTTGTTCGACCGCCCGGGCGGCCCCTATACCGATCCCGGCGGTCAGGACTGGGTAGACAACCCGGCGCGATTCGCCCTGTTCAGCGAGGCCGCCGCACTGCTTGCGACCGATGGGCTCGGGCTTGAATGGCGGGCCGACACAGTCCATGCCAACGACTGGCAGACCGGACTGGTCGCGGCCTATCTGTCACAGGAACTGCATCCCCCTCACAGTGTTTTCACGGTGCACAACCTCGCCTACGACTGCCAGTTCGACTACGGCGAGTTCCAGAACCTGCATCTACCGCATCACTGGTGGTCAGTGGACTACGGCGAATTTTACGAGCGTTTTTCCATGCTCAAGGCCGGGCTGATGTTCAGCGAACTGATCACCACCGTCAGTCCAAGCTACGCGCGGGAAATCCGTACCAAGGAGCTTGGCTATGGCTATGCCACCATCCTCGAGGCCAACGCGGACAAGCTGGTGGGCATCCTCAACGGCATTGATGACGAGACCTGGAACCCTCACACCGATCCGCATCTGGCGGCGCACTACAGCGTCAACAGCAGGATACGGCCGGGCAAGCGGGCCAACCGCAAGGCCCTGCTTGAGGCGCTCGGTGCCTCGCCAGAGGCCATGACACATGATGGCCCGCTGGTCGGCTCGGTCGGTCGGCTGGTGGCGCAGAAAGGTGTCGACCTGTTGCTGGAGGCGATTCCTCCACTACTCAGCGGCAGCGATGCGCAGTTCGTTCTGATCGGCTCGGGTGAACCCCGATTCGAACAGGAGATACAGGAACTCGCACTCGCCCATCCGGAACGTGTTTTCTGCCATATCGGTTATTCGGAGACACTGGCTCGCCAGCTCGAGGCAGGCTGTGACATCTTTGCCATGCCGTCACGCTACGAGCCCTGCGGGCTGAATCAGATGTACAGCCTGCGCTATGGGACTGCACCCGTGGTGCGCGCAACGGGTGGCCTGGCGGATACCGTGGTGGACGCCACGCCCGAGAACCTCGCCAGCGGCGAGGCAAACGGTTTTGTATTCAAAGAAATCAGCAGTGCAGCCCTGATCGTCGCCCTGCAGCGGGCATTCGCTCTTTATCGAAAACCAAAACAGTGGATGCAAATGATCAAGACCGGCATGCAGGCGGATCATGGCTGGCGCAGCAGCGCGCAGGCCTACCTCGACATCTACCGCGCTCAATAGACCAGCAGGAGAGACAACTCGTGGGCGAACAAGAAACCAAGGAAACCTGCATTTTGCCGAACATGCCGGCGCTGCCGGGCGATGCACGCGAACTCAGCCAGGACATGCATCGCTACCTCGAATACCACCTTGGCCGCTTCCTCGGCTGCGACCAGTTCTATCTGTACGAATCCCTGGCCTACACCGTCCGCGATCGCATCATGAGCGACTGGCGCAACACCTGGTGCATGTCAGCGCGCTCGAGCGCGCGCCGCGCGCACTACCTGTCGCTGGAGTTTCTGATCGGCCGATCTCTGGGCAATCATCTCCTCAATCTGGACCTGAAGGAACCGGTGGCCCAGGCACTCAAGGATTTCGCCATGACGCTTGAGGAGATCAGCGAGGCCGAGCCGGACGCCGGTCTCGGCAACGGTGGCCTCGGGCGCCTGGCGGCCTGTTTTCTCGACAGCTGCGCCACCCTTCGCCTGCCCGTGAAGGGCTACGGACTGCGTTACGAATACGGCATGTTCCATCAGCACATCGACAACGGTTACCAGATCGAGGACCCCGACCACTGGATGCGTGACGGCCACCCCTGGGAAGTGGAGCGGCCAGAGTACACCCAGACCGTTCGCTTCGGGGGCAGAACCGAACATTATGTCGATCCCCGGGGCAGGCCCCACGCACGCTGGGTCGACACCTGCGACATCCTGGCAGTGCCCTACGACGTGCCCGTCTCGGGCTATCGCAACAACATCGTCAATACCCTGCGACTCTGGTCGGCCTCGGCGACCGACGAGTTCAACCTTGTGGATTTCAACGCGGGCGACTACGCGGATGCGGTAGCGAGCAAGAACCAGGCAGAAAATATCACCATGGTGTTGTACCCCAATGACGCCAATGAGAACGGCAAGCAGCTGCGCCTGCGCCAGCAGTACTTCCTGACCTCGGCGAGCCTGCAGGACGTGTT
>CAZCDY010000066.1:8345-20589 GCA_964497145.1 uncultured Gammaproteobacteria bacterium | reverse complement strand
AAAACCGATCCGGTCCAGTCCGTAGGCGCTGGGCCTGTCGCTCGCCTTATCGCAAGCGATCTCGAGGCTGCCGCCCTGCATGCCCAGTTCCTGCATGCTTTGACATACCGTTTTCGAGAGACTTTTGGCCGCGGTCAGCCGCGCCCGGCTCAGTTTCTCTGCGGCGGCAAAGTAGGCTGATTCGTGATTGCGCAGGGCGCGTTCGAGTTCGACCAGCCTGTTGTCTGCGTTTTGCAGTGTTGCGGCCTCGGTGCGCAGGGTGTCCAGCAGCCCCGCAAGCTCCGCCGGCGAGATCCGGTGCTTGCGTGCCGCATCGTGCAGGCTGCCCAGCCGCTGATCAACCTGCTGCAGTCTTTCCGGGTCCAGCTCCACGCGGTCCTGGTAATGGCGCAGGGCGCTGACGACCTCGTCGATCTGGATGCCGGCCGTCTCCAGCAACTCGCGTGCCTCTGCCAGCGCTGGATCGAGTTCACACAGTTCGGACAGCGTATGCAGCGCGCGGTTGAGCGACTGTTGGGTGGAGAGTTCATCGTCGCCGAGCAGCGCCAGCAAGGAGCTGCTGTCACTCAGGAGGCGCTCGGCATGGGCCAGGCGGGCCTGCTCGGCCTCGAGGTCCTGCAGGCTTTCGCTGTCACCGACCAGCTGCTCCAGCTCCGCGATCTGGAACGTCAGGTAATCCAGACGGTTGACCCTGTCTTCGCCCGCCTTCAGTAGCGCCTCGTATTCATCCTGCGCGCTGCGCCATGCCTGAAACAATTGTGCCAGCCCGCGCACCTCGGCGCGCAGGCCGGCATATTCGTCGAGCAGCTGGCGCTGGGCGCCGGCCTGCAACAATGACTGGTGGGCATGCTGGCCATGGATGTCAATCAACATCTCGCCGAGTTCGCGCAGCAGCATCACCGGTGCCGGTGTGCCGTTGATGTAGGCGCGGCTGCGTCCATCCCGGACCAGGACGCGACGCAGCAGACATTCGCCCTCTGCCGCCAGGTCGTGTTGCTGCAGCCAGACCCCGGTCGGCGAATCGGATGCAATTTCGAAACTCACGCTGATCTCGGCCTTGTCAGCGCCCGCACGGATCATGCTGTTGTCGGCCTTGTCGCCCAGGGCCAGCCCCAGCGCATCGATCAGGATCGATTTGCCGGCGCCGGTTTCACCGGTCAGCGCAGTCATGCCCTGGTTGAGGGCCAGATCGAGGGCGCGGACGATTACCAGATTACTGATATTGATGCGGTTCAGCATATGGCGAACTTTCGTATCCGATCCGGCACATTCAGTTTTTCGGCAGGCCGCCCCAGCCGAGTTTCGCGCGCAGGACGTCGTAGTGGTTATGGCCAAACGGGTGCAGCAGTCTCACCGGTGTGGCATGCCGGCTCACCCTCAGGTTTTCACCCTCACTGATCATCAGACTGGTGGAGCCGTCACAGGTGATGCGCACATCATTGGGGTCGGTGTGTCCGCATACCGATATCTCGATCTCGCTTGCGGCATCGATGACGATCGGCCGGTTACTCAGGGTGTGTGGGCAGATGGGTACCAGGGTGATGGCCTCCAGGCCGGGGGCGAGCAGCGGGCCGCCGCCTGACAGCGCATACGCGGTCGAACCGGTCGGTGTGGAGATGATCAGGCCGTCCGAGCGCTGGGTGTAGACGAAACGGCCGTTGATCCAGGTCTCAAATTCGATCATCCGCGCGATGTTCCACTTGTGCAGCACCACGTCATTGAATGCGAGCGCAGGTGGCTGCTCACCGACCCTGGCGTTCAGCAGGAACCGATGCTCCTCGTCATATTTCCCGTCGAGCACGGCGGATACGCAGTCGCGGATGTCGGCGGGTGTTATATCGACCAGAAAACCCAGACGCCCCAGGTTCACACCCAGCAGGGGGATATTGTGTTCGGCGAGTTCGCGTGCAGCGCTCAGCAGGGTGCCATCGCCACCGACCACCACGGCAAGGTCACAGCGTGTGGCCAGGTCCGCGATTTCTGCACCTTGACCCAGTCCCAGCAGCGAAGCCGTGCGCCGGTCTGGCAGCAGGGTCAACTGTCGCTCACTCAGGACCTCCTGCAGGCGGGTGAGCGTGGACTTGAGGTGGCCGGCATTACCCGGTTTGGCGATGACCGCGATGCGCTGAAACTGACTGGGTGTGCTGCTCACGATGGCTATCTGGTCTGCCAATCACGGATAAAGGCTGCAAACTAGCATGCGCTATGGCGGTCGCCAAGATCCTTCGTGCTTGCTTGACACTCCAAAAAAAGCCTCCACATAATCCGGGAGAACCGATGACTATTCACCGGGTCTACTTTATCGGCTATTCGGTGGGTAGGAAGCAAGTGACAGCAAACGGCCCGGAACAGGCAATCAGCGAGCGCGCTCAGCACTTTCTCAAGGTGTTGATCGAGCGCTATATTCGGGATGGCCACCCCGTGGGTTCGCGTACCCTGGCCAAGGACGCCGGGCTGGACCTGAGTCCGGCCACGATTCGCAATGTCATGGCCGATCTCGAGGATCTGGGATTTGTGGAGTCGCCGCATACCTCTGCCGGTCGGGTGCCCACGGTCTCCGGCTACCGGATGTTTGTCGACTCCTTGCTTTCGCTCAAGCCGCTGGACAAGTCGCTGTTGCGCGAGGTTCAGCTGCAGCTGGGCAGCCACGATCCACCCGCAGGGCTGGTGGATTCGGCGTCACGCCTGTTGTCCAGCCTTACCCACCTGGCCGGTGTGGTCATGGTGCCCAAGCACAATCAGATCACCGTCAAGCAGATCGAGTTCGTGCCGCTTTCGGATGTCCGGGTGCTGACGGTGATGGTCACCTCCACCGGCGAGGTGTTCAATCGGATCATCGAGACCTCGCGTGTGTTCAGTCGCGGCGAGCTCGAGCAGTTGAGCAATTACATCACCAGTCATTATGCCGGTGACGATCTCGAGACCATCCGCAAGCGCGTCCTGCGTGAGATGCAGGAGACCCGTCGAAATCTCGATGCGCTGATGGTTCAGGCGCTGGAGATGGCCAGTGCCGCCTTCATCAGTGAGGACGATGACAGGGACAGTGGCGGTGATTTCGTGGTTGCGGGCCAGACCAATCTTATGGATTTCGACGAGCTGTCGCAGATGGACAGCCTGCGTTCCCTGTTCGATGCTTTCACCGAAAAGCAGGAGATCCTGCATCTGCTCGACCGCAGCCTGCAAGCCGACGGGGTTCAGATCTTCATCGGTGAGGAATCAGGCTACCGCACGCTGAAGAACTGCTCGGTGATCACAGCACCCTACGCGGTCGATTCCGAGGTGATCGGGGTGCTGGGGGTGATAGGCCCGACCCGGATCGCCTATGATCGGGTGATCCCGATCGTTGATATCACGGCCAAGATCCTCGGTAGCGCCCTGACATCCCGCTGAAATTTTTCGCCTGAAAGGGCATTTTTGGGCTTGTATTCGCAATGCCCGACCCCATATTACGCCATGGAAATCGGGGCGAACGATCCCCCGTGATATTTTTTCTAAAGATTACAGAAGCTTGTATGAGGTTCCGATGAGCGAGCAGCAGGATCCCTCGGTGCACGAAAAGGGTGCCGGCGAGACAGTGACAGAGGCGGGCGAAGCGACTTTTGAAGATAGTGCCGCAGAAATGACGACGGATAGCGAGCTCGCAGAGGGGTCGGCCGAAGACCTGGCGAAGCTTCTGGAACAGGCCCGTGCCAAGGCCGACGAGCATTACGAGCAGATGATGCGGGCGCACGCCGAGCTTGAGAATCTCAAGCGCCGGCATGAACGGGATCTTGAAAACGCGCACAAATACGCGCTGGACAAGTTCGTTGCCGAGTTGCTCGGCGTGTGGGACAGCCTCGAGCTTGGCCACAATGCGGCGCAGGATGAGACTGCCGATGTGCAGAAGCTGCGTGAGGGTACCGGGCTGACCCTGAAGATGCTTGGCGATGCCATGGGCAAATTCGGCGTCGAACAGATAGACCCGATCGAGCAGCCGTTCGATCCGGAGCTGCATCAGGCGATGTCCATGCAGCCGCGGGCGGATGTGCCGGCCAATACGGTGGTGGCGGTGGTGCAGAAAGGCTACCGGCTCAATGGCCGCCTGGTCCGGCCCGCCATGGTCATGGTCTCGCAGGCGGCTGATCCGGCATAAGGCATTCTCGGTCAATGCCTTGAAAGCGCGGGAAAAACCCCCATTTAGACAACAGTTTCAAAAGAATTCCAGAATCGGAGATTAAACATCATGGGTAAGATCATCGGTATCGACCTCGGCACCACCAACTCCTGCGTCGCAGTGATGGAGGGTGACAAGACCAAGGTCATTGAGAACAGCGAGGGTGATCGCACCACGCCGTCCGTCATCGCCTACACCGCTGACGGTGAGGTGCTGGTAGGTCAGAGCGCCAAGCGCCAGGCGGTCACCAACCCGCAAAACACGCTGTTCGCGATCAAGCGCCTGATCGGTCGCCGCTTCGGTGACGATGTGGTCAAGCGCGATCAGGACATCGTGCCTTACAAGATCGTGGCCGCCGACAATGGCGATGCCTGGGTCGAGGTAAACGGCAACAAGATGGCGCCGCCCGAGATCGCGGCCAAGGTTCTGCAGAAGATGAAGAAGACTGCAGAGGACTACCTGGGCCAGACGGTCACCGAGGCGGTCATCACGGTGCCCGCCTATTTCAACGACTCGCAGCGTCAGGCAACCAAGGATGCCGGTCGTATTGCCGGGCTGGACGTCAAACGCATCATCAACGAGCCTACGGCGGCTGCGCTGGCCTACGGCATGGACAAGTCGCAGGGCGACAAGAAACTGGCCGTCTACGACCTGGGCGGGGGTACTTTCGACGTTTCGATCATCGAGATCGCCGAGGTCGATGGTGAGCACCAGTTCGAGGTGCTGTCGACCAATGGCGACACCTTCCTGGGTGGCGAAGATTTCGACATGCGGATCATCGATTTCCTGGTCGCCGAGTTCAAGAAGGACCAGACGGTCGATCTGAAAAACGATCCGCTGGCGCTGCAGCGTCTGAAAGAGGCCGCCGAAAAGGCCAAGATCGAGCTCTCGAGCAGCCAGCAGACCGATATCAATCTGCCGTACATCACGGCTGATGCGAGCGGTCCCAAGCATATGAACATCAAGCTGACCCGCGCCAAGCTGGAGTCCCTGGTGGACGAACTGGTGCAGAGTACGCTCGAGCCCTGCAAGGTCGCACTGAAGGACGCCGGTCTGTCCGCGTCTGACATCGATGATGTGATCCTGGTCGGTGGCCAGACCCGTATGCCCAAGGTGCAGGAGCTGGTTTCAGGCTTCTTCGGCAAGGCGCCGCGCAAGGACGTCAACCCGGATGAGGCGGTGGCCATGGGTGCCGCCATTCAGGGTGGTGTGCTTGGCGGTGAGGTCAAGGACGTGCTGCTGCTCGACGTTACCCCGCTGTCGCTGGGTATCGAGACCCTGGGCGGTGTCATGACCAAGCTGATCGAGAAGAACACGACCATTCCGACCAATGCCTCGCAGACCTTTTCCACCGCTGACGACAACCAGACCGCGGTGACCGTGCACGTGCTGCAGGGTGAGCGCGAACAGGCTGGTGCGAACAAGTCGCTGGGCCGGTTCGATCTGAGTGATATCCCACCCGCACCGCGTGGCATGCCGCAGATTGAGGTCAGCTTCGATATCGACGCCAACGGCATCCTTCACGTGTCGGCCAAGGACAAGGCCACCGGCAAGGAGCAGTCGATCCGGGTCACTGCATCGTCCGGCCTGTCGGAAGAAGAGGTCAAGAACATGGTCAAGGATGCAGAGGCACATGCCGACGAGGACAAGAAGTTCCACGAGGTCGTGCATGCCCGCAACCAGGCAGACAGCATGATCCATGCGACCAGGAAGTCGATGGAAGAGATCGGCGACGACAAGCTCGAGGCCGGTGAGAAAGAGGCTATCGAGAAGGCGATCGGCGAACTGGAGGTGGCCATGAAGGGTACCGACAAGGATGCTATCGAGGCCAAGACCAAGGCCCTGACCGATGCCTCTGCGAAGATGGCCGAGCGCATGTATTCTCAGCAGGGCGGTCCCGATGCCGCTGCAGCAGCGGCGGCTGCCGGAGCTGCAGGTGGTGCCGATGCTTCCGGTGGTGCTGAATCGGCCAAGGCCGATGATGATGTGGTTGATGCCGAATTTGAAGAGGTGAAAGACGGCAAGTAAGGCTGTGTTCGGTGGTCAATTGGCTGCCGGGACTTGGACCGCGCATCGGCCTCTGGGTCGGTGTGCGGTTTTGACTTTTTGTTGGGACTCAGCGCGCTCAAGGGAGTGCCGTGATCACGGAGAAGGGATTTTGAACCGCAAACCCTGTGTGCTTTGCGGGTCCCTGCGAACTCCGCGTCCTACTAACCAGATGTAAAAAAAGACATGTCGAAGCGGGATTATTACGAAGTACTGGGTGTTGCCAAGAATGCCAGCGAGGCCGAGATAAAGAAGTCCTACCGGCGGCTGGCGATGAAACACCACCCGGATCGAAACACCGGTGAAAAATCCGCTGATGCCGAGCGCAGCTTCAAGGAGGCCAAGGAGGCCTACGAGGTCTTGTCGGACGACCAGAAGCGCGCCGCCTATGACCAGTTCGGCCATGCCGGGGTTGACCCCTCCATGGGCGGCCGGGGTCAGGGGTTTGGTGGCGGCGGTGCCAACTTCAGTGACATCTTTGGTGATGTGTTCGGTGACATTTTTGGTGGTGGTCGCGGCGGCGGTGGTGGTTCCCGCGTGCAGCGCGGCGCCGACCTGCGCTACAACCTCGAACTGAGCCTGGAGGATGCAGTCGCCGGTACCAGCGTCAAGATCAAGGTGCCTACCTGGGTCAAGTGTGACAGCTGTGGCGGTACCGGCGCCAAGAAAGGCTCGTCTCCCAAGACCTGCGGCACCTGCCAGGGTGCCGGTCAGGTGCGCATGCAGCAGGGATTCTTCTCGGTGCAGCAGACCTGTCCCACCTGCCACGGCCGCGGCTCGGTGATCGACGACCCCTGCGGCAGTTGCCACGGTCAGGGGCGTGTGCAGGAGGTCAAGACCCTGTCGGTGAAGGTGCCGCCAGGTGTGGACACGGGTGATCGGATCCGCCTGGCAGGCGAGGGCGAGGCCGGTGATCATGGTGGCCCGCCCGGTGACCTGTACGTACAGGTCAATGTGCGTGAACACGCGATCTTTACCCGCGATGACAGCCATCTCTATTGTGAGGTGCCGATCGCATTCACCACCGCCGCACTGGGCGGTGAACTCGAGGTCCCGACGCTCGGCGGCAAGGTCAAACTGAAGATTCCTGAAGGTACCCAGACCGGGAAGATGTTCCGCATGCGTGGCAAGGGGGTGAAGCCGGTTCGTGGTGGGCCCCAGGGTGATCTGATCTGTCGCGTGCTGACGGAGACGCCGGTGAAGCTCACTGAGCAGCAGCGTAATCTGCTGCGCCAACTCGATGAATCCCTCAAGGGTGGTGGGCGCAAACACAGCCCGAACGCGCATTCCTGGGTCGACAGCGTCAAGGGCTTCTTCGAAAAGATGGGCTTGTGAGGGATCGACCCCCCACCGCGGATCAGCCCGTCTTTCGGCGGGCTTTTTTTGTTGCGGGCAGGGTGCACCGCGATTGCCGTCACGGTGTTACGATGTTCGGTTCATCATCAAGACGACTGACGCTGTAAAGGAAACGGGACCGACAATGATTCGAGTGGCTGTGGTGGGCGCCGCGGGGCGCATGGGAAAGACCTTGATCGGCGCCGTGACGGCAGCCGAAGGGATGGCGTTGACGGCGGCCACCGAGCTGCCCGATTCGACGCTGGTCGGCGTCGATGCCGGTGAACTCGCGGGGGTCGGCAAGCTGGGTGTTCTGATCTCGCACAGCCTTACCAAGGTGGTGGATGATTTCGATGTGGTGATCGACTTTACCGGGCCGGTGGCGAGCATGGTGCATCTGGACGTCTGTCGCAAGCACGGCAAGGCGATGGTGATAGGGACCACGGGGCTCAACGACGATCAGAAGAGCGCCATCAAGGCCGCGGCGTCAGATATCGGCATCGTCTTCGCGCCGAACATGAGTGTCGGTGTGAATCTTTGCTTCCGTCTGCTCGAGCTGGCGGCACAGGTGATGGGAGACGATGCAGATATCGAGATCGTCGAGGCACATCACCGACACAAGGTCGATGCACCATCGGGCACGGCCCTGCGTATGGGCGAGGTGGTTGCACAGACACTCGGGCGGGATCTGAAAGACGTGGCGGTGTATGGCCGCGAGGGCCAGACAGGTGCCCGCGATCCCAAAACCATCGGTTTTGAGACCATTCGCGCCGGTGACGTCGTCGGTGAACATACGGTCTGGTTTGCGACCGAAGGCGAGCGGGTCGAGATTACGCACAAGGCCTCGAGTCGCATGACCTTTGCCAAGGGTGCCGCACGTGCTGCAGCCTGGCTGGTGCAAAGGGGCAAGGGCCTGTTCGACATGCAGGATGTCCTCGGTCTGCGTTAAACGACTTTGGCGAGCCGCCGGTCTGGCCCTCTGGCTCACGCTCACAGCATGCGGTGAGGAACCTGTTCCCGCCGAAGAACGGGTGCGTGCCTTGATCGGGCTCATGGAGGACTCGGTCGAGGCCGGTTCGATCCGGCAGGCGGCGGACCTCCTGCATAGCCGCTATACCGACCCAAGACACAACGGCAGGGCTGCGGCCATGCGCACCCTGTTTGGCGTCACCCGCAGGCATCGTGACATCCATCTGTTTACCCTGGTCCGGTCGATTGAGCTGTCGCCGCGGCAGGATGCCGCCACTGCCGTGGTGTTCGTTGCGATGACGGGTGTCGCGGTGGATTCGCTGGAGGCCTTGATCAGCCTGAAAGCGGATTTGTATCGTTTCGAACTCGGGCTGGTCGAGGAGGACGGCGAGTGGCGCATCCTCAGCAGTCGCTGGGAGCGGGTGAACCCGGGATCGCTGTGAATATCGGCAGCGACCGCATACCGGGAGCTGCAGTGGATGCTCTCATTGGCTGCGTCCGAGGAGTTCCTTTAGCTGCGAACCCGCCTCTGGATCGCCCGGTCCGTCTTCGCTGAAATACCAGCGAACACAGGACCGTAGCAGTGCCAGCTGGCGTCTGCGCAATGCGAGATCACCATGCGCATGGGCGCCACAGCTCTCGGCGGCATCCAACAGGGCGGCGCGCGCGACCTGCGCACACTCGGACCCGCCTTCGGGATAGGCGGCCTGGGTGTAAGCGCGTATGGCCGTGCCCAGCTGGCGTGCGGTGGCACCGTCGCAGGCGATCATGACGGTTTTTCTTTTCATCCTGTTGCCGCCAGTATCGGCATCAAACTTCGCGCAGCATGCAGCTCAGCTCTGGCCGTACACCGGAATCGCTGCCCCGGTTACACAGCGAGCGGCCTTGGACGCAAGAAAGAGCACCACGTCGGCGAGGGCCTGTGGCGGTACCCATTGGCTGAAATCGGCCTCCGGCATGGACTGACGGTTCTGCGGTGTGTCTATGGTGCCCGGCAGGATGCAGTTGACATTGATATTGTCGAACCGGTTTTCTGCGGCCAGTGACTCGGTCAGAGTCAGTACCGCCGCCTTGGAGGCACAGTAGGGGCCCATTCGACCCTTGCCCTGGGCTGCGGCACGCGCAGACACATTGATGATGCGTCCACCGCCCTCGTTTTCGAGCATCGCCGGGATCACCGGGCGACAGGTGTTGAATACCGAGCGCGCATTCAGGTTCATCATGAAATCCCAGTCGCGGTCCTCGGTATCCTGAATCAGGGGGCCCATGGTGAAACCGCCGGCAATGTTGGCCAGCACATCGATCCTGCCGAATGCCTGCAACACTTGTGCGATGGCGGCCTCCACCGAACTGCGGTCTACAAGATTGCAGGCGAAGGACTGGGCCGACGCCTGGCCCTGGCAGGCCTCGATCGTTTTTTCGATCCCCTCCGCGTTCAGGTCGAGCAGTGCCAGATGCGCACCGCCTGCTGCGAAGGCCTCGGCGACGGCTCGCCCGAGATTGCCGGCAGCGCCGCTGATGACCACCACCTGCTGGTTGAATTCGCTCATTGAAGGGTTCCCCTGTCTGTCTGATGCTGCCGCAGACTAGCGCAATAAGTGCAAGCAACAAAGACGTCCAGTGCCGGGTATTCCTGATTGGCACCAAACCTGCTTGATTCGGACTGAACACAGGATATTCAGGACGGCTAATATGCTTCAGTTGGCACTGCTTGGCTCGGGTTCGCCCGGCATGGTGAAAGGTTCGGGACCGGGCGCTGCCGGCAGTGGCGGGGGCACAAGCGGCCTGTTGCACAGTGAAGACGGCCAGATGGCGGGTTTTTCCGGTGAACTGCAGGCAATGCTGATGCAGATGTCGCCGCAGATGCTGCAGCAACTGGAAGAACTGCTGGCTGGTGGCATGCCGTTGCCGCAGGCGGCAAGATCTCTCCTCACCGAGGCCGGCTATGGTAGCGCCGGTGAACTGTTCGGAAGCCTGCTGGAACAAGGGCTCTCGGACATCCAGGAGCAGTTGCAGATCGAGGGTATGCCACGGCGATCTGCGGCCGACGGAACCCTGGCAAAACTGGCAGGGAACCTGCTCGCCGGCAGCCAGAACGGTGCCGCCGATCTGCTCGATGTGCTGTCTGCACCGATGTCTGCCGCCATCCCTGGGTCGGGGCAGAACCCGGTCAGCAGTGCTTTGCCGCCGCAGCTGGCTGCAAGCCTGCTCGGTATGGGTGTGCCGCCACAGGTGGGCGGCAAGGGTTGGGACGGGGCCATTGCCGACCGCGTGATGTGGATGGTCCAGGGTGAGCAGCAGTTCGCGAAGCTAAGGTTGAATCCGCCGAATCTGGGTCCGCTCGAGGTACGTGTCACACTAAATCAGGATCAGGCCAGCGTGTCTTTCCTTGCCCAGCACGCGGCGGTACGCGAGGCGCTCGAGGCGGCGCTGCCGCGTCTGCGCGAGATGTTCGATCAGCAGTCACTCCAGCTTGTGCGTGCTGACGTCAGTGATCCCGGTGCGCAGCAGGGCGGGGGCACCGGCGACCCCTCGGCCCACCCGGCGTCCCAGCCAGGCCTGTGGGGACCGGATGTGGATGAGAGTAGCGACGAAGAAGGCATCAAGACCGCGTCCGCTGCCACCGACAACCTGGTCGATCTGTTCGCCTGAACCCGGTGTCGCGATCTCCTGGCGGCACTTCCGGTACCCTTTCCTTGCTATGATGAGCCTTCGCTGCCTGGCCGTATCCGACTGCATTGGGGGGAATCACCTTGGTCGTAATAAAGCTGCTTTTCTTGCTGTTGTTTATGATCCTTGGCGCCAGCTTCGCGATCATCAATGACGCACCTGTGGTGGTTGACCTCTATTTCATTACGCCTGAGTTGCCGCTTTCCCTGCTGCTGTTGTTCGCACTTGGCTGCGGTATCGTGCTCGGTGGTCTTGCCGGCATGGTCTATTTCATGCGCGTGAAGAAAGAGAACGCCGATCTGAAGCGCAAGACGCGCCTGGTCAGTGAAGAGGTCAAGAACCTGCGAACCATGCCCCTCAGGGGACGCTGAAACGGTGCAGGAACTCCTTCTTCTGCTGCTGCCTGTGGCGGCCGCGTCGGGCTGGTTTGCGGCGCGGCGGAGTGCGCGGAAAGACAACAAGCCGTGTGTTGGTGAGACCGGACCGGTCTATTTTCGTGGGCTCAATCACCTTCTGAACGAGGAGCCTGACAAGGCAATCGACGCCTTTGTCGAGATGCTGGAGGTCGACAGCGACACGGTGGAGACCCACCTCGCACTGGGCAGTCTGTTTCGCCGTCGCGGCGAGGTGGAGCGTGCAATCCGCATACATCAGAACCTGATCGCGCGCCCGGCGCTCAAGCGCGAGCAGCGGGCACAGGCCTTGCTGGAACTGGGTCGGGATTACATGCGTGCCGGCCTGTTTGATCGTGCCGAGAATCTGTTCCGCGAGCTCAAGGACACCAAGCTCCACATGCGACCGGCGCTAGACCACTTGCTGGTGATCTACGAAAAAGAGCGCGACTGGGAGGCCTGCCTGGATGTGGTCGATCAGCTCGAGTCGCTGGTCGGGGACAAGATGGAGCTGCAGAAATCGCATTATCAATGTGAGCTGGCGCTGGCCGCCAAGGCGCAGGGCCGGGCCTCGGATGCCGCCGGGCATCTCAAAAAGGCGCTGGGTATCTACCGTGGCTGCGTGCGTGCCAACCATCTGCAGGCGCAGTTCGCCGCAGACCAGGGTGATTACCGTGCG
>CAZCDY010000066.1:3801-8335 GCA_964497145.1 uncultured Gammaproteobacteria bacterium | reverse complement strand
CGTCAGACCGCCGAGCGGGATGCCGATTATCTGCCCGAGGTGTTGCCGGAGATCGTCTCCAGTTACCATCAGCTGGGCGACCTGCAGGGCCTGCGCGACTTTCTCAGGGAGATGGTCGAGACAAAGCCGACGAGTGCGACCGTATCCGCACTGGCCGACCTCATCAAAGAACAGGAAGGCGAAAAGGCGGAAGCTGCTTATCTGGCGGAACAACTGGCCAGGGCCCCGAGCCTCGGCCTGCTGCTGCGCAGCATCGAAATGAATGCCAATCAGCCGAAAAGCCAGTCGGTACAGTTTATCGACAGTCTGCGTCCGCATATCCAGCATCTGCTGGATGCCAGGCCCTTGTACCAGTGTTCCCACTGTGGCTTCGAGGCCAAGACCCTTCACTGGCAATGTCCGAGCTGCAGAAACTGGAGCACCATCAAACGCAAGGCAGGCAATGGGGCCGTGGCCTGAACCCGGGTAAGACTATGAATCCGAATGATCCGAGAGTAATCGTTGCACTTGATTTCCCCACCACCGGGCCCGCATTCGATCTGCTGACGCAAATCGATCCGGCGCAATGCCGGGTCAAAATCGGCAAGGAGATGTTTACCCGCGCGGGCCCGGCTTTTGTCGAGAAGGTCGTGGCCGAGGGCTTCGAGGTATTTCTCGATCTCAAGTACCACGATATCCCCAACACTGTGGCGGCCGCCTGCGCGGCGGCTGCCGACCTGGGTGTCTGGATGATGAATGTCCATGCCTCGGGCGGACGCCGTATGATGGCCGCCGCCGCGGAACGCCTGGCGGGCATGGGTGACGAAAGGCCCCTGCTGATTGCGGTGACCATTCTGACCAGCCTGGCTCAGGAGGACATCAGCGAGGTCGGCTATCCGGGTACGCCTGCGGAAAATGTGCTGCGCCTGGCGGCGTTGGCGCAACAGAGTGGGCTCGATGGCGTGGTCTGTTCGCCACTCGAGGTCGTTCCGCTGCGCGCCGAGTGCAGCGATTCGTTCAGACTGGTTACGCCCGGCGTGAGGCCGGCAGGTGCGGCAGTGGATGACCAGAAACGGATCATGACCCCCGGTGATGCGATTCGTGCCGGCGCCAGTTATCTGGTGATCGGCCGCCCGATCACGGCCGCCAGCGACCCCCTGGCCAGCCTCGAGGCGATCAACGCCGAGGTGGCCGAAGCCCTGGCATAGGGTCCTGGATTTCCGGGGTCAATGGGTGCTCCCGGTCCTTCCGGCGCTGCAGATTCACTTTTTTAGCGCTGCATAAATAGAACCATGGCGCGCGGGGTTGTCAGGTTTGGTAGTTTTACCCCCTGATTATAAGGTTATCGGCATATTGTCAGTCAGTTGTTAACTGAAATAGCAAGCTGACATACAAATTCCGAATGAAATCAATCGTCTCGGGCGTGCTGATGCAGGCGCCCGTGCTGACACCAGGAGACTCCCGCATGATCAAGCCTGTCGGTTCCGACACCCTGAATCCGCTTTACGTTTACGACCCGGAGCAACACCACGCACTGAACCATGAGGCCGAGAGTCTGCCGTCCGTGGTGATCAGTTCGCAGGCCGCCGGCAATGCCGTGATGATGGGTGCCGGTTATTTCAACCCGCTGAAGGGCTTCATGAATGTCGCCGACGCCATGGGCGCGGCGGAAAAAATGACCCTGAGCGATGGTTCTTTCTTCCCGGTGCCGGTGATGTGCCTGCTGGAGAACACCGACGCCATCGGTGATGCCAAGCGCATTGCGCTGCGCGACCCGAACATGGAGGGCAATCCGGTGCTGGCCGTCATGGACATCGAGGCCATCGAGACGGTGTCGGATGAGCAGATGGCGGTGATGACCGACAAGGTCTACCGCACGGCCGACCCGGAGCACCCGGGCGTTGCTGCGTTCAATTCGCAGGGGCGTGTTGCGGTCTCGGGTCCGGTCCAGGTGTTGAACTTCTCCTATTTCATCAGTGATTTCCCGGATACCTTCCGTACCGCCGTGGAGATTCGCAATGAGATCGCCGAGCGTGGCTGGAAGAAGGTCGTTGCCTTCCAGACCCGCAACCCCATGCACCTGGCACACGAAGAGCTTTGCCACATGGCCATGGATCGTCTCGGCTGTGACGGTCTGGTGATCCACATGCTGCTGGGCAAGCTCAAGCCGGGCGACATCCCCGCGCCGGTGCGTGATGCTGCCATCCGCAAGATGGTCGAGCTTTACTTCCCGCCGAACAGCGCCATGGTGACCGGCTATGGCTTCGACATGCTCTACGCGGGTCCGCGTGAGGCCGTGTTGCATGCCTACTTCCGCCAGAACATGGGCGCGAGCCATTTCATCATCGGCCGCGATCATGCCGGTGTCGGTGACTACTACGGTGCCTTCGATGCCCAGACCATCTTCGACGAAGAGGTACCGGCCGGTGCGCTCGATATCGAGATCTTCAAGGCCGATCACACTGCCTGGTCCAAGAAGCTCGACAAGGTGGTCATGATGCGCGAGGCGCCCGACCACACCAAGGAAGACTTCATCCTGCTCTCCGGCACCAAGGTGCGCGAGATGCTGGGCAATGGCGAGGCGCCGCCGAAAGAGTTCTCACGTCCGGAGGTCGCCCAGATCCTGATCAACTATTATCAGTCGCTGAACTGAGGCGGCTGCCTCGCTGAGGCATAATGAGGCCCGCTCGAATGAGCGGGCTTTTTTGTTGAGGCTGAAATGACGTTCAAGTTCGAACTCATCGACAATCAAACGGTATTGGACGGCTTCTTCAGGCTGAACCGTTATCGACTCCGCCATACCAGTTTTCGCGGCGGCTGGTGCGATGAGATGGTGCGCGAGCGGGTCGAGCGCCTGGCCGCCGTTTCCGTGCTTTTGTTCGACCCCGCTTTGGATCGACTGGTCCTGGTAGAGCAGTTCAGGATCGGGCTCATGGGTACGGTGGATCCGCCGTGGAGCCTGGAGACCGTCTCAGGTTTTTGCGATCGTGAACATGAATTGCCGGAACAGGTCGCGCGCCGTGAGGTGGTCGAGGAAACCGGCTGCACGCTCAGGGCGCTGACCCATATCGGTGAGTTCTTTGTCAGTCCGGGGATGTCGGTGGAGCGCATCAATCTCTACTGCGGCTGGGTCGATGCCGGCAATGCCGGGGGTATCTACGGCCTGGAGCATGAGGGTGAGGAGATGCGGGTGGTGACACTGTCCCGGGACGAGGCGCGGACCGAGCTTTTCGGACGGCTGAATTCGACCAGTGTCATCATGGCCCTGCAGTGGCTCGAGGCCAATCGCGGACAGCTTTTGCAGCAGTGGGGCGCAGCTCCAGAACCCTGACTGCATGATTGCGGAATTCAATCCACCGCCAGCACGCGCAATTCGAGTTGCATATCCTGCGCGCGGTGTGTCTGTACGTTGAGCCCGATCTGATTGCGGCGGTCGCCGGTATCACCTCCGACCGAACCCAGGCTCATCCATTGGCCGAGGTTTCCGCGCAACATGCTCGAGGCCTGCTGGATATTGAAGCGATCGCTGCCGGACAGGCGCTCATTGTGCTGGTAGATCTCGATCGTCACCTGGTCGCCATGGACCCGGGGCAGGGCGTAGAAACCACTGGTCGCATCGCGGTATTGCACCTCGTAACCCTGTGACACGCCCCATGGGCCGACGTATTGCTGCGCCTGGTAGACGGGTACCGACTGACCCGCACGGATCAGGGCAGGGCGACCGTCGAGCGCCTGCACCCGTTGCAGGCTGTCGCCACGGCCGCGTGTCTGAATACTCTGATAGCGCAGCTGGGCGTCTGCATCATTGCCGGGCGGTGTCACCCGACCGATCTGCACGTCGTCGGTACTCACGGCGTAACCGATGCTGCGGCTCGACTGCGACAACTGGCTGGCCTGACGGACCTCGATGATCAAACGGCGTGCCGGGCGGTCCAGTTCCATCAGCATGGCGCGGACGGCGGCAATCTCGTCCGGGGTTCCTTTGACGATCAGCTTGTCGTGAAACGCGGTGACGCTGCCATCGCGTCCAAGCATGGGCCTTACGGTATCCACCATGGATGCGGCGGGTCGGCTCATGATCCGGATGGTAACCAACTGGCTGTCTGCGGCCTGCGACAGGCCGGAGAGGATCAGTAACAAAGCGGTGATGAGGTATCGCATACGGTTTTCCTGCTGGTATGAATCCGAGTTTAGCCGAGCTGCAGGGTCATGCGCCTGTGATCGATCCCCGCATCCTGGAAAATCCCGCCTTCCGCTTGGAAGCCGAGCCGTCGGTAAAAGGATTCCGCTTCACATTGCGCATTAAGAAAGAGGTGGCCGATGCCCCGCTCAGCGGCGAGCGCGATCAGCCGAATACCGTCTGGCAGGCCCTGTTCGAGCACTACCTGGCCCACCGTCCGGGCGCCCCCGACGCCGGGCGCGATCACGAAGGTCTCCTGCAGCACCTCGCCGAGAATCGTGTGCACCACCGACTGGATCGACTCGCCCTCGAAGTTCAGCACGATCTCGCCGTCCTCGGCGACGGCCTCCCGCGCCGGACGCGTCGCGGCTTCGC
>CAZCDY010000066.1:0-3791 GCA_964497145.1 uncultured Gammaproteobacteria bacterium | reverse complement strand
CGCGATCAAGTCGTGCAGCATGGCGGTGCCGATGCCTTGTCCGCGCCAGGTGGGCAGGACCGCCATGCGACCGATATGTCCATCGGGCAGCATGCGCGCGGTGGCAACCGGGGTGCCGTCCGCGGCCATGGCGATGAGGTGAAGGGCATGGTGGTCGTGTTCGTCGTGTTCGAGTTCTGGTGGAACCCCCTGTTCGTCGACGAATACCGCAAAGCGGATCCTGAGCAGCTCCTGTTGCCGGCGGCCCCAGTCGGCCGGCGTGATAAGCACCTTCAATCCTGATCCTCCAGGTGCTCGAGCAGGCCTTCGTTGAGCAGCAGAAGCAGCAGTTCGCCCGCGGCCGGCGCTGTGGCCAGCAGGTCGGATATCGCGCTGCTGTCGATCCGGCGTTGTTCGGCGGTCAGTCTGACCGCGTCGCGCAGATTGCCCGGCTGCGAAAGGCTCTCGCCCTGGCAGAACAGGACCACCTCGTCTTCGGAAAGACTGGCCCAAGCCAGCCTGGCAAAGGGATGGCGGCAGAAATCGTCACCGTGCGCCATGGCGTCCGCGAGATCGCTCATGCGCCATTGCCGTTCGCACGGCAGGATCTGAAACTGTGCCTTCGGTTCGGTCAGGTAACGCCCCAGCCAGAGCTGGAATTCGCGTGATTGGGTGGTGGGCAGGGTACCGAGCAATTGTTGCGCGCTGTTGCGGACGCCCAGGGTCAGCTCGGCCAGGCTGTCACTGCGCAGGTCGTCCGGATCGGCCAGGCGCCGCTCGTCGCTCAGAGAGACCAGGTGCTGAAACCAGTCGGAAGCGAGTTCGACCTGGCTGGGTGCGCGAAATCCCAGAGAGTAGGTCATGCACTCACCCTCGGCGGTACCCCAATGCGCGACGCCGGGCGGCAGATACAGCACATCGCCCGGCTCCAGCAGCCATTCGGCATCAGTTTCGAAATGTGAAAGTATGCGCTGCTCGAGCCCGGGGATCAGGTCGTCCCCGGTGTATTGCTTTTCGCTGATGCGCCAACGGCGACGGCCCTGCGCCTGCATCAGGAAGACATCGTACGCATCGGTATGCGGGCCGACCCCGCCTTGATCTGTCGCATAGCTGACCATGATGTCGTCGATGCGCCATCCCGGGACGAAATCAAAACCGTCGATGAGGCGGGCGACATCGGCAAGATACTTGTCGACATCCTGGACCAGCAGGGTCCAGTGGCTTTCCGGAAGCCCGGCAAAATCGTCTTCGTCGAAGGGGCCGTGGCGCAGTGTCCAGGATCCATCGGTATGTTCGATGATCAGGCGGGATTCAAATTCCGGCTCGCAGGCCAGACCGGCGAGCTCATCCGCGTCCAGGCTGAAGCTCTCGACAGGCAGTGCCGCGCGCATCAGCAGTGGACGTTTCTGCCAGTAATCACGCAGGAAGGTCTCGTGGTCCACTGTTGAGGGCAGGCGTATCCCTGGTCCGGACTGGCCCATCATAGGCGCCTCAAATGGTAAAAAACGGGCTGCCTCGCACAGCAGAGGCAGCCCGGACGGGAGCGACGAGCCGCGACGCCCGTATTCCGGTGACAAGGGAAAGCGGATGTGCGACGCGTATCGGAAAAGACTAGACGCATGGATGACAACGAGCCGAGGCTTCGATCACAAAGTGCCAACTTTAACCTGCAATCCGCATGGAAGGGTTCGGCAATCAGGCCGCATTGGCGGGCAGGAGCGCCGTGCGCGGCATGCCGCGGCCCACGAGCACCGCGGAGGCCAGCACCAGAAGCGTACCGAAAACGGTCGGCCAGCCCAGCACCTCATCCCAGAACACCCAGCCCAGGGCCGCCGCGAAAACCACCGAAAAGAAGGCAAAGGGCCCCAGGCGTGCTGCCGGCGCGCAGGCCATGCCGCGCGTCAGCAGCATCTGACCGGCCGTGGCAAAGATGCCCAGCACCAGTAGCCAGAGCAGTTGTTCCAGCGTCGGTGTCTCCCATAACCAGATCAGTGGCACCAGCGAGGCGGCCGTCCCGATGGCGGAAAAATAGAACACCGTACGCGCCACGGGTTCGGTTGCGGACAGCCTGCGCACGGTGACCTTGGCGACCGCGGCAAGTGCACCGCCGAGCAGGGCGATCAGTGCGACCGGTGCCATGGTGCCGAAATCGGGCAACAAAATGACGCTGACACCCGCGAATCCTATCGCCAGAGCCGCCAGCACGTGCCAGGTGAATCGTTCACCAAGCCAAATCAGGGCGACCAGGGGAATGAAAAGCGGCGCACTCAGCTTCAGCAGCATGGCATTGGCCAACGGCATATGTGCGATCGCGTAGAAAAAACAGTACATGGCGCCCAGCCCGGCCGTGCCACGCAGCAGATGCAGATGCGCGACCCCTGTACGGAGACTGCGATGGCCCGGGTGGGCCACCAGGGTGGAAAGCAGGGCCAGGCCCACAAGGTTGCGCGCAAAGACCACCATGCCGTTGTTCAGATCGGCCGAGACCTGTCGAATGCTGGCACCCATGAAGGCAAACATCAGTTCCGCTGCCACGATAAGCAGTGCGCCGGTGATGAGACGGTGTTGATCCAAGGATCTGAAATCCGAGCCTAAACCGCGCCATTTTAACAATCGTTGATATTTGGGGCCCGGAAATTATCCCAATGGTCACAATACCTCGAGAAATCGAATGAAATTTGGTATTTGGACTTGAAGTTCAGCCAATAGCTGGTTTAATGCGCCTGTTAGAGTCAGTAATTAATGGTTCGTGCTGGAAACAGGCGCTCGCTGATTCTCGAATTAACAAATTTCCGTGAAAATAATTTTTTCGATATGTTGGGGAGGAATTCCATGTTTCTAGTGAAAAACAAGGTAGCTGCGGTTCTGGCACCTTTTGGTCTGGTCATCGGTCTTTCGGCCGGTGCTGTACAGGCGGCTGATGGCCCCTTTGTAACCAGTGCAGGCGGCGGCGTAAAAACCGGCTACGGTGAGTGCTGGCGCGGTGTTGGCGGCACGCCGGACTATCCGGATTGTGTCGAAGACAGTGATGGCGACGGTGTACCGGATCACCGCGACCGTTGCCCGAACACCCCGAAGGGTTGTGCTGTTGACGAACACGGTTGTCCGCTGGATAGCGACGGCGACGGTGTAATCGATTGCCTGGATAAGTGCCCGGGTACCCCGGCAGGTGCCAAGGTCGACGCGAACGGCTGCGAGATCATTGCCGACGTGACGATCCAGACCACCACCGATCATTTCGATTTTGACAGCGCAGAGCTGAAGCCGAGAATGAAGACCGAGCTGGACAATGCCGCTGCCCAGATCAATGCGTCCAAGGGCGATGAGATACTGGAGGTCGTTGGCCACACCGACAGCACCGGTCCTGAGGACTGGAACCAGGGTCTTTCCGAGCGTCGTGCTCAGGCTGCCGCGGATTACCTGGCGGAGCAGGGCGTATCTCCCACGAGAATGACCGTCAAAGGTATGGGTGAGACCGCTCCGGTTGCGGATAATGCAACCCGTGACGGCCGTGCGATGAACCGTCGTGTGGATCTCCGCACACAGTAATCGGACTTCCCAGAGTGGAAAAAGCCGCACCTTCGGGTGCGGTTTTTTTTGTCTGACATTCAGGCAATGCCGACGTGATCTCGACCACGGCGATTGCCTGCTGCCCGCCGCGGGGGCGGGGTCAAGGGGCGATCGGAGACGCAGCCTGAGTCAGGCCCCGGACGGAATCAGATCTCCCGGGCCTGCTGAGCCGCATTGCCGATGTAGCGGCCTGGCGTCAGGGCCTTGAGATCGACCTTGACTGATTCGGGCAGTTCCAGGCT
>CAZCDY010000065.1:19192-20639 GCA_964497145.1 uncultured Gammaproteobacteria bacterium | reverse complement strand
CCTCCACGGACAGACCGTCTCCCGGTTGGCCTGAGATGCGGTGAACGGCCAGGGTGAGTGCGTCCGGGGGGCGCAGATCCGGGGACTTCGTCGCACCCGTCAGCCCCGAACCGGCGATGTCAGGGTATTCACGGCGCAGACGGTCCAGCAGCACCTGCCGCTTGGGGTAGAGGCTTGCCTCCGGGGACAAGGCAAGGCCGAGATAGACCTGTGCCTGTTCGACTGCTTGTGCACCCGTGCACAGCTCGATCAGGTCCGCCCCGCGCAGCGGCAGTCCACCGAGCCCATAGATCACCGACAGGGTGCGCGGAAATTCGCCCTCCGTCATGGCCGGATAGCCGGGATGAATCTGTACGCGCGCGCGACCGTTCTCCAGCGCTCTGGCCAGGGCGGCCTGCAGTTCGCGCATCAGTGGTGGCGCGCCGGCGGCGGGGCTTTGCATACGCTCCAGAACGCACACCCGCTTTTTTCGCCGGAGCAGTTCGGCGATCCGGGCTCCCGGGAATGGCCGCAGTGAACGCAGGCCCAGCACCCCGACCTTGAGCCTGGCTGCCGACCTCAGGTGATCGCATACCGCCTCTGCTGTCTCGATTGCGGCGCCCTGGGCGACCAGGACCAGGCCGGCGTCATCCAGCCTGTGTGCAGAGACCGCCCGGTGTTCACGGCCGGTCAGATGTGCAAACTGCGTAAATGCCTGGTCCAGCTCCGCTTTCAAGTGCTGGACGAAGAAGAGGTCGTGGGCGGCCTTTCCCAGTCCCCAACTGGTGGTCGAATGCACCCCGCCCAGCAGTACTGGCCGGTCGGGATCGTACCAGCGCGGCACGCGGCGACGGTGATCGCCGAACAGCAGTTTCTGCGCCGGTGTGGGTGTCGCGATGCTGTCATCCGGGTTACCGAGAAAGCGTTTCACCAGTTCGTGACCGGGCAGTGCCACATCCTGCATGGCAAGAGCGGTCTGGGAGCCGTCCATGATCACCAGGCCCGGGATCAGGGTCTGTTCAGCGACCCGGCGCGCAATCAGTGTGAAGTCCACGGCCTCCTGCACATTGGCGGCAAACAGCATGAAGCAGCCGCTGTCCGCACTGATGTGCAATGCCTCGTGGCCGCTGCCCAAAGCAATCGCATGACCGGCCAGTGCGCGGTTGCTCAGATGCGCAACCAGGGGCAGGTGGCGGCCTGCAGCGCTGGTCAGCAGATCCTGGGCCCCGGCCAGGTCGTTGGCCGACAGAAAGACCGTGGCCCGGATGCCGGAAAGGGAGAGCCCGACGGCCGTGGCCAGCGCGCCTCGGGGACCATCGGCAGTGCGCCCCGTCACACGGTCCCCTAGCAGATTTTCCGACAGACGCTGCTGTTGCGCGCGCCAGGCCAGGTCGGCGGTATCGGCCGGGTAAGAGGCCCCCAGGCCGGCTGCCTCGCCGATACCCGCCTCGGTGGCGGCGACGGCGGT
>CAZCDY010000065.1:12286-19182 GCA_964497145.1 uncultured Gammaproteobacteria bacterium | reverse complement strand
CCCTGGGCTTGGGGCGGGTTTGCCAGTATCTGGCGCAACAGGCGCAGTGCGGAATTAGCGAAGCTGGGCATATCGGTCCTCGCTGCAGATGTTGCCTGCGTCCCCGTTATCGAACTGGGCGGCCTCCAGCCACTGGATAGCACCGGTCGGGCAGCGATGCGTCGCTTCCTCCAGGGCCGGACCACCGGCCGAATAATCGACCACGGGGAGGTTGTCTTTCATCTGGACCAGCCCGGGTGCCGCATCCGCTGCGCAACGTCCGCAGGCATCACAGGCGACGGTGCACAGGGCCATGGCCGCATCGCCGCTGAGCGGTGAACTGCATTGCACGAACAGTTTGTGTTTCAGCGGGGTCAGTGCGAAAAGATTGCGCGGACAGTCATTCACGCAGTCGCCGCAGGCCGTGCACTTGTCGAGGTCGACCACCGGCAGACCATTGGCATTCATCACAATGGCACCGAAGGCACAGGATGTCTTGCAGTCACCCAGGCCAAGGCAGCCCCAGGAGCAGCCCTTGCCGCCGCCGGACACCACGGAGGCGGCGCGGCAGGTATCGAAGCCCCAATATTCTGCGATCTGATACGCCTGGGCCTTGCCACCCGCGCAGCGCAGGCGTGCCACCTCGCGCTCCTGCTGCCCCGGGTCGACATCCAGCAGATCCGCAATGGCCTCTAACGTATCCTCCGATGCGACCGTGCACTGGCTGGGCGGGCTGGCACCGGCCACCAGTCGTTCCGCGAAGGCATGGCAGCCGGGCTGGCCGCAGGCGCCGCAGTTCGAACCTGGCAGCATCGCCTCGGTCTGCTCGACCAGGGGGTCCTCCTGCACCTTCAGAAAACGGTAGGCAAGCGCCAGGATCACGGCGAAAAAAAGTCCGAGTCCGGCCATCACCAGCGGCGCAAAAACGAAGCTGCTCATGCCGGTCGGACCCCCGTTCTCCGGGCGGGCGGAAGACTGTCGGGAGCCTTGGCTGATTCCTTGGTGCGCATGATGGGAACCGGTGCCTATTGGTTGAAGGGCGCAGCGCGCTCGATCAACGCATCCAGTTCGGGCTCGTCGGGGTTCTGCGGCAGACCGGGGTGGATGCATTTGGCCGGGCACAATTCCGCTGCCGTCACCAGTTCCGCATAGCTGACCTTGTCCAGGTCGCCGAGATAGGCCTGTTTCTCCTCGTTGTACAGAAACACCTGGGTGTTCACCTTCAGGCAGTCGTTACAACTCGTGCACAGGGGCGTGTCTATCCAGGGGTCATCGAAAGAAAGGGTTTCCGTCACTTCCCCGGCAGTATCCACAACGGCTTGTTCTGTCGATGCTGCGTCCTCTATGGGTCCGCTTGTAGGCGCATTGGCCGGTGCCTGAAACACGGCCGGCATGGCCGCGGAGACGTCCATGCCGAGCAGTACGTCGGTCAGACGCTGCATGGCCTCGCCGGCGGCCTCGTTGCGCACCCTTTCCAGTTCATCGGCATGCGCCTTGTTCAGCTGTTCCAGTTCGGCCGCGGCCCTGGCCTGTTCCTCTTCTCTGGTCCGCTCCACCGCCATGTCCACATAGCGGTTGCGTACCCCCGCCATCTCCTGCAGCGCGTGCCAATAGTTGAGGCGATCGAGGCTGGCCATTGCCAGCTCGCGGGATACCACCACGCGGTGCAGGGTGGCATTGCCATCGACGGCGAGCACGAACGGTACGTGCCGGTATGCCAGCTCGGGATCCATGGCCAGGTACTCCTGCATGGGCACAAGGGAAACCGAGTCACAACCAGCCGGGATCAGGCGGAAGTGGTCCCGCAGGCGTTCGATCAACAGGCAGTAGTCGGGGAAGGTGAATGCCAGCTGGAGTTCGGTATCGTTGCCGTTTTCGTCCCTGTAGCGAAAGGGGTGGACCGGCCAGTCCCTATCCCATTGCGGGTTGCCACTGAAATCCATGCGTGTGGACGAGGAATCACCTGCCTCCGGGTTGATCCGGAAAAAGGGGTGTGCGCGGCTTTCGATCGCGGCGCCGGCGATCAGCCAGGCATTGAGCCGCAACAGCTTTCCCGGTTCATGCTGTCCGGTATTGATCACGTGCAGGCTGGTGCGGGTTGCCTCCAGGGCGGCCAGAAAACAACCCAGCATATGCTGATGGCGGGCGGCCGAGGATTGGTCGACCATCGCCTGGCGGTGGCTGATGGCCAGGTAGCCCAGTTCGGTGCGGAAGCTCTGAAACGGGTCTTCATCGGGCGCCGCAGCGGGGTTGTTGTGCGGTTGCACGCGGATCAGGACCTGGACCGGCCTGCCGGAACTCAGCAGGCGGGAAAATGACCGCAGTCCATCCCCGGCGACCTGGTCGGCGGCCGCCAAGGCAATGATCGAGGGGACCAGGCGCAGCTCTTCCTGCGAAAAGGCCTCCCAGCCGAAACTGGAAAACCAGGGGTTATGGACGGTCGGGTCGTATCGATGCGCAATCTCCAGCGAGGCAATGCGCACGGCACCGAATATCTGGGTCAGCTTTTCGGCCTCGCGGTCGAACAGGTCCGTGGCCCTCGCGCAGGGGTCGACATCGGTCACCTCATGGCAAAAATCGGCCTCGCGCAACCAGGGGTCGGTGAGGCTGCCGGCATGGACAAAGCGCACCAGTACCGGATCGGGCTCCCAGGCCTCAAGTACCTCGATCGCCTGCTCGATGCGGCCGCGTCTTTCCCCGGACATGGCCTGGGTGCCGCGCGCATGGTCGATCACCGCCGAAAGGGCCGCGGGGTCGAAACGGTCGCCACCGGGCCCCACACTGTCACGGATCATCCGCGGCTCGATGGATTCATCCGATTTCGACCACTCCACATCCAGCAGTCCCTTCAGCCCGCGGATGCATTCGCCGATACGTTTTTGGAAAGCAGCGCGTCGCGGCACGACCTGGCTGTGTACCGCGTGAATCAGCAGGTGGAGGGCCGGATAGCGACCGTATCCCAATAGCTGCGCACCCGCGGGTACCGCCTGTATCAGCTGCTCGAAGTCACGGTCGAGCTGCTCGCGGTCCTGTTCCCGCAGTCCGAGGTGTTTTTGCAGCGCATGGTTGGCCTCCATCAGGGTGGTCGCGACCTCCACCGGGCCTTCACGACCACGCAGCATCTGGCGGATGTGATGCTCTATCCAGCGCAGGTGGTCTTTCAGGATGCGTGCCTGGCCCTTGTCCGGGGCCAGGGATTGCACGGACTCCTTAAGCCATTGCGACAGCGGTGCCTCCAGTGATTCGACACCCGGGTCTTCGGCCTCACTGTCGGGGGGGTAGAGAAACAATGGGTAGTCGTAACGCAACCTGGAGGAATCCCGAAAGGGATCGAGCAGGGCGGGGAGATGGTCGTCGCCCAGCTCGGTCAGCTGCTTCATGGCGCTTGGTTCGCCGAGATGAAACTGCCGCAGCGTAAACATCAGTTCACGGGTGGCCTTGGCGTCTTTCACCGCCGTATGCAGTGCGGGGATGTTTTCCACGCCGCTGCCGGGCAGCTGTGTTTCCTGGACCTTGCCGTGCGATTGTTCTGCTGTCATGACTTAACGCATCCCCCCGTTGTTCCGCAAGCCGGCCTGACCCGCGTCGCGTGCTTCTCTGCCTCCAGGCATCAGATGGTGATCCGGTCGAGCACCTTGTTGAGACCATCCAGTCGTTCCTGTGGCGTCAGCTCGACGCCCCGGCTGGACATATCCTCGTAACAGGTCGCATCCGGGTTGTGGTACAGCAGGCCGATCGGTATACGCGACTCGTCGTGTGCCAATGCGAAGGATCGGGCGAGGTCCGATGGGTCGTGGATCTGCCGATTGGGGAACAGACGGTGCACGCTGTCATCCAGTGCGATCCCGTTCTCGTGCTCGAGTATCAGGAACTGAGAAGGATCGTTCTGCATTGCCTTGCCCAGCGCACCCGCAAATACGGGGCAGCGCTGGATGATGCGCACGAACCCGGTTCCGCGGTGCTGATGGGCGCGCCGGATGGTTTCGTAAAGGAGCGGAGGGTTCCAGTCCATGACCTGTGCCACGAAGGAGACATTGGTGATGCCCAGCGTGACCGTCAGCGGATTGTGCGCCGGCAGAATCGAGCCCGTGGGATGGGTGTTGGTCTTGAAGCCGAATGGACTGGTCGGTGATGTCTGGGCCTTGGTGAGACCATAGATCGCGTTGTCGAATACCAGTACGGTCATGTCCATGTTGTAGCGCAGGGCATGAATCCAGTGAGCGGTACCGATGGAGAAGCAGTCGCCGTCTCCGGTAGCCACCCAGACGTCCAGTTCGGGCCGTCTGGACTTGACACCACAGGCGATCGGCAGGGCACGTCCATGCAGGCCGTGGAAGCCGTAGGTACCCATGTAATGCGGCAGGCGGCTGGAGCAGCCAATACCCGAGACGGCGACCGACTTCTCGGGCTTGAGCTGTTCATCACGCATGATCCGCTGCACCGCGGTCAGGACGGCGTGATCACCGCAACCGGGACACCAGCGGGCCTCACCACCGGCGTAATCGCCCATGGTGAAGTAGCGTTCAAAGACCTCTTGTGACCAGTCCGCCTGTAAACCGAACATCAGTTGTCTCCTTGCGCGTGCATGGCGTCGAGTCGCTGCAGCAGTTCGTCCAGGATCATCCCCGGCTGAAGGGGGTGTCCGTAAACCACAGACCAGCAGTCGATGTCGATCAGGGTGTGTGCCCGCAACAGCCAGGCGAGCTGGGCATACCGCCTTGTCGTGTCGTTGATCAGCGGGGCGTTCGGGTCATCGCTGTAGTTGATCTCCACGGTCATGACCTTGCGGAAACGCTGGAACATCTCCTTCAGCCCCGGTTCCAGGGGAGAAAGGAAACGCAGATGTACCGAGGAGACCCGGTGCCCCTGTGCGCGCGCCCGGTCGATGGCCTCTTCGACGGCGCCCAGGGTCGAACCCCAGCCCACCACCAACAGATCGCCCTCGGGGTCACCGTAAATCCGGGGTGGCTTCAGCGTGCTTGCCAGCGCGGCCAGCTTGCGGCTGCGCATCTCACAGCTCGCCTGGTTCGAAACCGAGTCGTAGGCCACCTTGCTCTGGCGGGTGTGGGCCAGGCCGGTCAGGATGTATTCGCCTCCGGGCATACCGGGGATGGGACGCGAGGAAAGTCCGGTCTCTTCATCCCACTCGTAGGGGGGAATGTCCCGGTTCCACTCCGACTGGTCGATCGGGCCGGCGAGCCAGTCCAGTGTCGGCTCGGGGCGCGCATAGGGCTGCACCCCGGTGGCGAGGTTGGCGTCGGTCAGCAGTATGACGGGTGTACGGAAGGCCTCGGCCAGGCGCCTGGCCATGACCACGAACTCCAGGCACTCCTGGATGGTGGTGGCGGCCATCACCACCTTGGGTGCGTCGCCGGGTTCACCGAAGAGCGCAGCCAGCAGGTCACCCTGTTCGACTTTGGTCGGTAGCCCGGTGGAGGGTCCGCCGCGCTGCACATCGATGATGACCAGGGGTATTTCGGCCATGACCGCCAGGGCCACCATCTCTGTCTTTAGCGCCAGCCCCGGACCGGACGTAATGGTGCAGGCGGTCTTGCCCGCGTAAGAGGAACCGATGGCGAATCCGATGGCGGCGATCTCGTCTTCCGCCTGATGCACGAACCCGCCGACCTCGTGGAACACGTCAGCCAGGTAGTGAGAGGCGGATGTCGCCGGCGTGATGGGGTACATGGAAACCAGCTCCATCCCGGAGGCCATGACGCCGAGGCCCAGGGCGGTGTTGCCATTGGTAACGATATAGCGTCGGCCCCTGGTTTCTTCGTCGGGCTGTGGAGGTACCAGATAATTCAGCTCGACGTGTTCGGCGGCAAAGGCGTAGCCGGCATCGAACAGCTGCTGGTTCATGCCGATCACCTTGTCGCCCTTGCGCTTGAAGGTATTGGCTATCTCGGCCCTGGCCTGCTCCTGGTCTCTCGAGTAGATGCGGCAGAGCATGCCGAGCACGAACATGTTCTTGCCTTTGCGCGGATCGGGTGTGATCTCCAGACAGGCCTGCTCGATCGGCAGTTCATGGACGATCAGGCCGTTCTGCTTAAACTCGGAGACCGCCTTGGCGTATTGCTCGCGGATCTCGGGGACCGGGTCGTCGCGCCATTTGGCCTCGAGAAGAACCGTCGTGCCTTCTCGGTAGGCACCGTTGGCGATACGCGAATACAAGACCTGCTCGTTGAAGGCGACGACGACATCGGCCTGATCACCCATGTTGGTGATATAGCGCGAGGCAAGTCGGATGCGGATTCCGCTGGCACCCGCCGGAGATCGGGACGGGGGTTGGATCTCGGCGGGAATGATCTCGACCGTCCAGACGCCGTTGCCCATCTTGGCGCTGATCGTGCCGAACGTCTGTCCCGCCTTCTGTGCGCCTTCTCCCGAGTCACTGACGATCTCCACGATATGCTCGTGGATGGACTCGGCCTGTGCGGCAGGTTCCGGAGTCTGGATACTTTCGGCCATGTAACGCCCCTTTATGTTCAGGAGGAGGCGCTAGTGGTCTCCTCCCGGTGTAAATCCGGGCTCTCTGCGTACAGCAGTCATCAGGACACCTGGTTCGAGTTGGTCAGTTTGCGGCTGTCTGACCATGTCTCGGAGATGACCCGTCACAGACGCGCCAATACGGCAACGATATGCCGCCCCTGTAATGCGGGGCTGGGGTGATGCACCAGTTTTGGAACGTGTAAACAGACTTCGCTTTTATTTATTGTCCGGGGCATTAAAGAGCAATGATTGACAGCTAGTCAAATGAGGATCGGTGCGGGCGCGCGACCCAAAGTGGTAATCGGCCTCTCTTGCGACGCTCCGCTGTTCACGCGTCGTCTGTTGGAAATGGCCTCGAACTGCCGGCAGCATCGCATCCGCCGGGTTAGACTTGAGCTGGCGGGTACCGATCTGGAAACGGCCCG
>CAZCDY010000065.1:0-12276 GCA_964497145.1 uncultured Gammaproteobacteria bacterium | reverse complement strand
AACAACAATCCACCCTGGTCCACGCTGCTGCTCAGGAAACTGCTGGATAACCAGGAATTCAAACGCCAGTTTATCAACTCGTTTGCCGATCATATGAATACTTCCTTTGTGAAAGGGCGAATGGAAATGCGGATCGATTCGCTCAAAGAAACGCGGCGGCGTTAACCGGCATCGTGGCAGGAGGGAACTGTGCAATGAAGCAATCACGTGACACCGGCATGGCGCTGATGCTGGCGGACATCCGCGCGGAGGTGGCCTATACCCGCAGTATGATCGGCCGGGATAAACTGAGCGATCGGGTCATGGCGGCGATGTCAGGGGTGCCGCGCGACGAGTTCGTGCCCGACGAACTCAAAACGGCGGCGTTCGACAATGGCCCCTTGCCGATCGGTTGCGGGCAGACCATCTCCCAGCCTTACATCGTGGCCTTGATGTCGGACCTGGTGGTGCAGCGGTCGGGCCAGACTGTACTGGAGATCGGCACGGGATCGGGTTACCAGACGGCAGTGTTGTCCCTGCTGTGTCAGACGGTATACAGCGTGGAGGTCGTACCTGCGCTTGCCGATGCCGCTGCGCGCCGTCTGGCGGGTATGGGTTACACCAATGTCTATTTGCGCCAGGGCAATGGCTATGAAGGCTGGCCGGAGCATGCGCCCTATGACGGAATTATCGTCACCGCCGCGGCGCCCTATGTGCCCGATGCCTTGATCGAGCAACTCAAACCGGGTGGCCGCCTGGTCATACCGGTTGGATTGCCCCATATGCGGCAGGAGTTGATGGTACTGACCAAGGGTGCAAAGGGGGATATGCGGACAGACAGCATTCTCGGTGTCGCCTTCGTGCCCCTGGTTGGTGCGCCGGAGGGACGAGAGGAAGGGTATTGAGTCTGTGAGTCATACGCCTTTCGAAACCGGAATCTCCGAAATGATCTGGGAAACCCGCTACAGGCTGGACGGCCCGGTGGGTGACCGCAGCGTGGAGGACAGCTGGCGGCGGGTTGCACGCGCCGTGTCCTCTGTCGAACCCTACGACCAGTCGCAGTGGGAGCAACGCTTTTTCGAGATACTCGAGGGTTTTCGGTTCCTGCCGGGCGGGCGCATCCTCGCCGGCGCCGGGACCGGTTTCGATGTCACCTTATTCAACTGTTTCGCCATGGGCACCATTGCCGATTCCATGGCAGGTATCTTCGACGCCCTCAAAGAAGGCGCACTGACCATGCAGCAGGGAGGCGGTGTGGGCTACGATTTCTCCACCCTCCGACCTGCCGGCACACCGGCCTGGCGGGTCGGCAGTGTGGCATCGGGACCCGTTTCCTTCATGCGCATCTGGGACAGTGTGTGCGAGACACTGCTCTCCACCGGCTTGAGGCGTGGCGCCATGATGGCGACGCTGCGCTGCGATCATCCGGATATCGAGGCCTTCATAGCCGCCAAGCAGAAGCCCGGTGAGTTGAGCAACTTCAATCTCTCCGTGCTGGTGAGCGATGCCTTCATGGCGGCGGTGGAGGCTGACGCCGCCTGGCCGCTGGTCTTCCCGGTCGAGGGGCTGGGGGGCATTGAACACCGTGCCGGGCGCAGACTGGTCGAGCGCGAGTGGCCGGGCCATGAAGGCAGAGTGCCCTGTCTGGTGTTGCGCGAGCTGTCGGCAAGCCGACTCTGGGAACTTATCATGCGGGCCAACTATGAGGCGGCCGAGCCCGGTGTGCTGTTCATCGACCGCATCAATCGCGAAAATAATCTCGGTAATCGCGAGCGCATCAGCACGACCAATCCCTGTGGTGAGATCCCGCTGCCACCCTATGGCGCCTGCAATCTTGGTTCGCTCAACCTTGCAGGCTTCATACGGGAGCCGTTCGGAGGCCATGCCCGGCTGGATTTCGAGGGCCTGCGCGATGCCGCAAGTACGGCAGTGCGGCTGCTTGACAATGTCATCGAGCTGTCGCGCATGCCGCTGCCACAACAGGCGGAACAGGCGTCAGGCAGCCGTCGCATCGGCCTGGGGGTGACGGGCCTGGCGGATGCCTTGATCATGCTGGGGCTGCACTATGCCGGTGAACCAGCCCGGGCGCTGGCGGCACAGGTCATGCAGGCCATCTGTCACGCGGCCTATCGCAGCTCCATCACTCTCGCCGTCGAGAAAGGCAGTTTTCCCTTCTTCGATCGCGACGCCTTCCTGCAAAGGCCCTTTATCCGACGATTGCCCATGGAGATACGCACCGGAATCGCCGAGAAGGGCTTGCGCAACAGCCACCTCACCGCCATCGCCCCGACCGGCACCATCAGCCTGCTGGCCAACAATGTCTCCAGCGGTGTCGAGCCGGTATTCGACTTTGCCTATCGCCGCCGGTTGCGCGGGTCCGACGGCATCTTCGCCTGGCATGAACAAAGCGACTACGCCCTGCGTCACTGGCGTCAGGCGTTCGGTGACGCTCCGCTGCCGGATTATTTCGTGGCCGCTTCCGACCTTGCGCCACGGGATCATCTGGCCATGCAGGCGGCACTGCAGCCTTTCGTCGATAATGCGATCTCCAAGACCATCAACGTCCCTGAGGACCACGATTTTCGCGCCTTCCGTGCCATCTACACCCAGGCCTACCGGTTGGGTCTCAAGGGCTGCACCACTTTCCGTCCAAATGTCGTGACCGGCGCGGTGTTGAAAGAGGGGGTGGGAGGGGGAGAAGCGCCCGCTTCTGCCGGCCATTGCTGTGGCCTGGGGCGGGAGAATGACTGAGCTGATACACTCCTCCACTGTCTTTTTCGCTTCCAGAGTCACACTGCAGCGATGGTCTTGCCCGAGTCGCTCTCGATCTCAATCTCGACTTTTGCCCTGATTGCCCTGGCCGAGATTGGTGACAAGAGCCAGTTGGTCTGCATGACCCTGGCCGCCCGCCACCGGCATTGGCCGGTCTTGCTGGGGGCCACCGTCGCATTTCTTATACTCAATGCGCTGGCTGTGCTGTTTGGTGCAGGGGTGGCTGCCTGGGTGCCGGAGAGGCTGATGGCGGGAATCGTAGCGGTATTGTTTGCGCTCTTCGGTATCCACGCCTTGCGCAGCGCGGAAGACGAGAATTCAGAGGATGTTCCCGATAAACCGGGGCGCGGTATTTTTTTCACCACCATGTTGCTAATCCTGGTGGCCGAATTCGGCGACAAGACGCAGATTGCCGTGGCCGGCCTGGCAAGCAGCCTGGCCCCGGTCCCCGTCTGGATTGGTGCAAGCACTGCCCTGGTGACCATCTCCGCGCTTGGCGTATGGGCAGGTCGCACGGTGTTGCAGCGTTTGCCACTGCATTGGCTGCATCGGGTGAGTGGGGCCGTGTTTATCCTGTTCGCGCTACTGGCCGCCTGGCGGGCATTGGGCTGATGTCGGGGTTGACGGAGCTGTATGCCAAGTAGGGAGGGTGCACTGAGATGCCGGCGATTGGCTTGTGCTATTGCCGGCACTCATCAGGCAAATGTACCCTTTGGTTAGCGAGCATCAACTACGATGGGGGATCGGCTGACCCTTTTGCAGAACGACCACACAACGATGGTCAACGATTTATGAACACCGGAATCAAGCAGGAGAGTTGCATGCCAGACAACGAACGATTACTCGACGGGATACGAATAACCGCCGGGGCAGGCCTGGCAGAGCGCGGCAGAAGCGGGCGGTCGCCGGCAGTGTACTTCGCTTTCCTTGGTGCAGTGCTGTTGCTGCTCGCCGGGTGTTCCAGCATGCCGGAACGAGACCCTGTGCCTCCCGAGTTGACAACCGAAGTCGGGATTGCCGGTGTGCCTGGGGCTCGCTTCTGGGGTGATGATTGGCCGAAATTCGCGGCCGAACAGTTCCATGCCTTGACCGAGGAGGATCTGCGCAGGGATTTCGCGGGTATCTACCGCAAGCCCCACAATTATCTCGCGATCTCGGGCGGCGGTGCCAATGGTGCATTCGGAGCAGGTCTGCTCAAGGGTATGGATGAAGCAGGCCTAAGACCCGAGTTCACCATGGTCACCGGGGTGAGCACGGGGGCCCTGACGGCGCCCTTTGTCTTCCTCGGCAGCGACTACGATGATCAGTTGGAGGCCGTGTATACGACAACCTCGACCAAGGACATTGCGAAGAAACGCGGTCTTATCGATGCGGCCTTTGGTGACTCTGTTGCAGATACGGCGCCGCTGAAAGAACTCATGGTTAAATACTTCACCGCGGAGATGATTGCCCAGATTGCCCGCGAATACGAGAGAGGAAGGCGTCTTTACATCGGTACGGTCAATCTGGATGCGGGTCGTTCGGTGATATGGAATATCGGCGCGATTGCCACCAGCGATCTCCCAAACAAGGTTGATCTGATTCACGATATCCTGCGTGCCTCAGCAGCCATTCCCGTGGCATTCCCCCCGATCGTGATTACCGTGGAATCAGCAGACGGGCGCAGCTATGACGAGATGCATGTCGATGGCGGAACGGGTTCTCAGGTGTTCGTCTATCCCGCCTCTGTCAATTGGTCACGCGTTACAGAGAAACTCGAGGTTGAAGGCAAGCCAAACGTCTATGTCATAAGAAACTCGTTTTTAGACCCTGACTACCAGGGGATGAAGCGTAGCGTCGTGCCGATCGCCTCGCGCACCATCGACTCGCTGATAAGGACACAGGGGGTAGGTGATCTGTACCAGATATTTGCCTTGTGCAAGCGAGATGGTAACGATTTCAATCTCGCTTATATACCCTCCGAGTTCATTGAAAAGCCCACGGAAAGTTTCGACCCTGTGTATATGCGGAAACTTTACGACTACGGCTATGAACTCGGGCGCTCTGGTTATGATTGGAAGAAAGCCCCGCCTGGGTTCATTATCGAACATTGAATATGATTTTCGAGTGGACCTGTCGGTTGCCGCCGGTAGCTGGGTTTTGAACGGGCTTGAGAACCGCCGGGTTTCAAGTCGTCAAAAGTTGCGGATGCCCTGTTGCTTCTGACGTTCGTGGCTAAACTGAACAGCGATGCCTTTGATGTTTTCGTTTGCTGCGTAATGATCGGGGATTTTGTCACGTTCCATGACGTATCCGTGTAGTAACCATAAGAACACCCGGACAGATCTTGTCGGCCGTTGCCGCGCAGCGGACTTCACTCCTCCCCTGCAGCCCATGCGTGTGCTTTGTATTCTGGTGGCGATGGCCGTGCTGCTGAGTGGCTGTGCCGGCGTCATACAGAGAAATCCCGTTCCGGAGTTGCTGGTTGATAAGGCCGTGGTCGGCGGTTTTCCGGATGTCCGTTTCTGGGGAGATGAGCAGCCAGAAAATGCCATGGCGATGATGCGTGAGGCGTTTGAACGACAGAAAGCCGCCGGCCTCCTGTGTGACGGCCCCGGCCAGCCGCGACCGCAGACTTTTCTTGCCCTTTCCGGCGGTGGTTCTGAAGGTGCCTTCGGTGCCGGCCTGCTGGTTGGCTGGGCAGCGGCAGGGACGCGACCCGAGTTCTCGATTGTCACTGGTGTCAGTACGGGGGCACTCATCGCGCCCTTTGCCTTTGTCGGGCCGGAGTATGATGACCATCTAGAAGCGTTTTACACGACCACGCATACCGAGGACATCTTCAGGCTCCGGGCGCTATTCAGCTTATTGGGCAGGGACTCGTTCAGCGACACTTCTCCTTTGCAGGAGCTTTTGGAGGAGCATGTCGATGAGCGTTTTTTGAAACGTGTTGCGGAAGAGTATGCCAAAGGCAGAACCCTGTGGATCGGTACCACCAATCTGGATGCGCAGCGTCCGGTTATTTGGGACATGGGGGCGATCGCAGCCAGCAATCATCCGCGCGCCGCTGAGTTGTTCCGCGCCATCATGCTGGCATCCGCTGCGATCGGTGGCGCCTTTCCCCCGGTGTACATGCCGGTCGAGGTGGATGGACAGGTCTACGATGAGATGCATGTGGATGGCGGGACCGCAAACCAGGTCTTTCTGTATCCCGCTGCCCTCGATGTCAAAAGCTTCAGTGAGCAGACCGGATTGCACCGCGAGCGGAGTGTTTACGTGATCCGCAATGCGAAGATCTCTCCGCAGTGGGAGGCGGTGGAGCCGCGTCTAGGCCGAATTGCGGTACGCTCGGTTGCAACCCTGATCAAGACCCAGGGGATTGGAGACCTTTTCCGGATCTATGTGGGCGCGAGGCGTGATGGGATGGACTACAACCTCGCGTATGTCCCCACCGAATTCGATGCGGAGAGGAAATCGCCGTTCGATCCTGTTTACATGCGCAAGCTTTTTGATTTCGCCCATACGCTTGCAAAAAATGGCTTCCCCTGGGTGAAAGAACCGCCGGGCTTCGCACCGACTGAAGTCGAGTGACGATCTCGACTGTTCGCTGAAGGGGACTGGTGGGTGGGACGCAATAATGCGCATCGGTTGAGGACGTTCTATATTTCGGTTTGACCATCAACAACAGTGATCGAGGAGACTGCAGTGCCAGGAAAGTTCGAGTTGTACAAAGATAAAGCGGGTGAGTTCCGTTATCGCCTGAAGGCCAGCAATGGCCAGATCATATTGTCGGGCCAGGGTTACAAGACCAAGGTATCGGCAAAGAACGGCATCGGCTCTGTCCAGCGGAACGCCGTCGAGGATGCCCGCTTCGAGCGCAAGACGAGCAAGACCAAGTTTATGTTCAACCTCAAGGCCACTAACGGCCAGGTGGTTGGCACGAGCCAGCTCTACGATACCGAAAAGTCCTGCGAGAACGGCATCCAGTCCGTGGCCAAGAATGCGCCAGGGGCGAAGATCGAAGATCTTACCGCCTGACTCAAGGACACTCGGGTCGGTGGCAGGGGGCAAGGGATATCAGTCCGCATCGCAACTTGCCTGCGGCTACCTCCGACCCTTTTGATCCTGACCGCCGTGGCGGGTCGAAGGCTTCGATGACAGGCTGTTTGCTATCAGCGGTGGTTCCGTCGGTGCCTCTGTCAACCGCGGGGTGCTGGCTAAAGGTGTGCCTGAATGAGAGGTGCGCAGCCGGTCACCGGAGATCCTCTCTGGTGAGTTTCTCGGCCCCGCTGTTGCCGGACTGCTCTATCTGAATCGCACCAGCTTTGCAGGCTCTCCATGTGCGCGCCTGACGGCGATGATGGCGGCAAAGGTCGTTTGAATCCACCGCTCGGCTGGTCTCTGTCGAGGGTTGCCAGGGATTAGATAGAGGGCTTCCTGGGCGAGGGCTGCAACGGTGCGGCAATCGACGCATTGCTTGAGAGACTGTGTCAGGTCTCTCCTGGCTGACCTCTTTCCGCAAGGCTACAGAATGGGCGCCGGCTGCCGAAAAACTCACTGTTAATCGCCGTGATGGACGGAGGCAGGAGGTGTGATCAACTACGCGGTCACTGTTTACGGTCAAGCGCCCCTGGGTCATGAGATCCGGTGTCGGAAGTCCACTCGACGCGTGTAGCGGATAGGAAATGGCCTACCTTCGAATCTTCATGGGCGATACCCTGCTGGAACAGCGGGAGCTGTCATCAGACAAAACCACCATAGGCCGAACCGATGACAACGATGTCGTCCTGAACAGCCATGGCGTATCCAAGCATCATGCAACCATCGAGCGGCATGGCGACTCCTTCGTGCTCGTTGATAACCACAGTGCCAATGGCGTGTTCGTCGGTGGAAAAAGGATAAAGCGGCATACTCTCACCTACTGGGATGATATCCAGGTCTTTGATTTTGTACTCAAATTCATGGCGGCAGCGCGCCTTAAGGGCGAAGAGGCCGGAGTTCCCGACTGGTCGCATGGCAAGACGCAGCAGGAAGCGACCATGGAGGTCGATATCTCGAGCCTTGGCGACCTGGCCAAACTGAGAAGGCGGATAAAGGTGCCTTCCCTTGCGTTGATCGGCAGCGGTGGGGATCAGACCCGATACGCTCTTGACAAGGTCAATTTCACGATCGGCGCATCGGCACAGTGCGACCTCAAGACCGGGAGCTGGCTGGCGCCGAGGCTGGCGGCACGCATCCAGCGCCGCAATGACGGTTGTTATCTGCTCCCGGGCCGCCGTGGAAGGGTATCCATCAATGGCCGCCGGGTCTCGGCCCCGGTATTGCTGAACGATGCCGACGATCTGCGGATCCGCGGTCTGGCGCTGAAGTTTTTCCTCCGTCCGATCGACAGGGGCTGAGCGCATCGAATGGAAATACCCGGTTACCAGATCGAACGGCTCATCGCGGAAGGGGGCATGTCCTCGGTGTATCTCGCGGTACAGGAGTCCCTGGGTCGTCGGGTCGCGATAAAGGTATTGAGAAAGTTTGGGAATACGCAACAGGCGGAGCGTTTCCTGCACGAAGCACGCATCATTGCCTCACTGGCAAACCGCAACATCATCACCATCCATGACGTTGGAGCAATCGGCGACCGTTACTACATCGCGATGGAATACCTGGAAGGCGGCTCCCTCGCAGAAAGGATCGACCATGGGCTGCCGCCCTTGGCGGCACTTGGCCTGCTCGAGCGCATGGCCAGATGTCTCGATTTCGTGCATCGCAGAGATATCGTCCACCGCGATATCAAGCCGAGCAACATCCTGTTTCATGCCGATGGCACGCCGAAGCTGACGGATTTCGGTATTGCCAAGCAACTCGACGCCGATCAGGAGGTGACCCTGGAAGGCAGCGCCTTTGGCAGCCCTTATTACCTTAGCCCCGAACAGGCGGAAGGTCGGTCACTGGATGGACGCTCCGATATCTACAGTCTGGGAATCGTGTTCTTCCAGATGCTTACAGGACACAAACCCTATGCAGAAAGCTCCCATATCGAGACGATCGTTGCGCATCTGAGTAACCCCATACCCGTCCTTCCCGACAAACTGGCGAGATACCAGGGCTTGTTGGAACAGATGATCGCCAAGAGTCCCGAGAATCGTGTCGCATCGGCACGCGAACTGGTGCATCTGATCCGAAACCTCCGCACCTCGAAGGCAAAGCGTCACAAGACCTTGGCTGGCATTGGCGGGAATGCCGCGCAGCCAGACTCATCGGTCGACCTGACCCCCGGTATCCTTGGTCGCATGCGCGCGGCCTCTGCAGTGACCAAGGGTTTCGCCGTCTTCGGCCTGCTGGCAGCGGCGCTGGGGTTGGGTTGGCTGCTGGAGACCCCTGAATCCGATCGCGTAGTGGATCTGCAGCGTATGCCGCATGTCGAGCTCAGCTATTCGCGAGAGGGGATGGGGTCCTCGAAAGAGACTTTGATCAGGGCCGCAGAGAAAAAAGCGCGGGTGGAAAATGCCCCAGCCGAGGTCGGCGCGAATTGGCAGCGGACCGAGGCGTCACGGGTATCCAACACGGCCCCCGTGGTCGTTGATGCAGCGCTTTTCGAGTCGGTAGACGATGCGGTCACGCCCGCGCAGCTGGCGGTGACCGAACAGCAGGATGTCGAAGAAGCACCTGGGTTCTTGATGGAACCGGAAACAGCAACCCAAACCGCCGCAGTCGTAGAAGTGGATGTAGAAGTAGATATTGAAACCGAGACGGCAACCGGGGCGGCAGCAGAGACCAGGGCAGCCGACCGGCAAGCGGACCTCATTGCCGGGCACATGAAGGCCGGCGACAAGGCGTTGCTGGCTGATCGGTTGACGACGCCGGCGGCCGACAATGCCTACACCCACTACATGTCGGTCGTTGAACTCGATCGCGAGCACCAGGGAGCGAATGCCGGTATCGATCGAATCGCCGAACGCTATGCCGCCCTGGCCAGGTCGGCGAAGGGTCAACAGAATTACCCGCTGGCGCGGTTATACCTGCGCCGCGGATTCGCGGTGCGGCGTGGCCACGCCGGGCTGCTGGCGATACGCAATGACATCGACAGAGAGGAAGTCCTGGCTGGAAGCAAGCAGGCCTCTGCCGATCAGGCCCCGGTGCCGCTACCGCAGCCGAGGATGACTTCATGGGAATTCGAGGGCACCAGTGTGACCTCCAGCGGGCCAGAAGGTACCGGCAATATCGTCAAGGATTTCAAAAACGTATGGCGTTCGGTTTTCGAGTGACTCGAGACGTGGGCAGGGGCAATGGCAATGACATGGCAATTTGATCTGGCTACGGACATTGGCGGTCGCGCGGAGCAGCAGGACCGCGTCGAGGTGCTGGCGGTGCCCGAGCGCCCAGGAGAACACCTGGTGATCCTGGCGGACGGGATGGGCGGACAACAGCAGGGTGCGGTGGCAGCGCAGACCGTCATCGATACAGCCAGACTGGAGTTTCCGCATGCGGCGCAAAGTGAACCCAGGCGTTTCCTTACCGACCTGTGTCTCAAGGCCCATGAATCCATTCGGGAAATCGGGAGGCAACACAGCACTAATCCGGCAAGCACCTGCACTGCGCTATACGTCAAAGGTGACGAGGCTTATTGGATTCACGTCGGTGACAGCCGTCTGTGCCACTTCAACGCGGACCGGTTGGTTTTGCGCAGTCGCGATCATACGCTTGCCGAACTGTTGAAGGGCGAACCGGGAAAGCGGCCGCAAGAGCGACGGCCGGCCGATCACCGCCTGTACATGTGTCTTGGTGGCCACAATGAGCTGGAACCGGAATACGGGGCCAGTGCGGTTGGTGACGATGACTGGTTTTTGCTCTGTAGCGATGGTTTCTGGAACCAGGTCGGTGACGACGAGGTTGCGCAGGCATTGACGAACCCGGATGCCGGGCGGACGACGGCATCCGAACTGGCCGCCATGGCAACAGGCCGTGCCGGCTCAGGCGGTGACAATGTCAGCCTGGCTGTGGTGACATCGAAAGGTTCAGATCCGAAAAAAGCATGGTGGCAACTGTTTTAGCCCGCCCAACTCGGCGCGGTTGATCCTGTGCCGCCGAGCATCTATACCACTGTGAAGGAATGTCTGCGCTAATCTCAGGGAAGCCCGAACCACCAACGAGAGTTCTCCCCTGTGAATCTAGCGCGTGTCGTTTTCGGTTTTTTTCATCATTCTTGCCTGCCTTGGCGCTGAATCTGGGATTCTTAGCCGGTGAAATCGACAATCCGGAGCATCACGATCCCTGGGTGCTGTTTGCAGCGCTGATCGTCGGCCTGATCCCCAGTGGTCTCAAACTGGGCGACCGTCTGTCTCTATAGAGGAAAATCCGCGAATCCTTCTGAGTGCCCCTGCGGTCAATCCCGAAGCCTTTTTGATCGTCCGGCAGAACCGCCACGAGAATGAACTGGCCTTCAACGCGGCGGCGGCCAATCTGATCATGCAGCCCAGCCTGGTGCTGGCACGCCATATCCTGCTGTTTCTGCTGATGCCGTCGCTCGGCAGGCTGCTGCGCTTCTGCATTCCAGGGGTATTGACCACGTGGAAGACCTGGTGCTGCTTTCGCGCGAGCGGCTGCCCGCCGGGATGCCGCTGCTCTGGAGCGAACGACTGGCCGAGGTAATCTGTGTCGTGCCGGCGTGTCGTAACACCATGCATCACGTGCGTCTTGGTGACCTGTTGCGCGACCCGAGCGACAGGGAGAGCACCCTGGACGCCATAGCCTTGGTGGTCACCCGTCGCGAGCAGGACTTCATGCTGCCCGATTCGGATTTCAAGGTGCAGAGCGGTGATGTCGTCTTGTGCTGCGGCTCGCGCCGGGCCCAGAACCTGCTTTATGCGACGGTGAACAATCCTTATGCGCTGCATTATCCGGTCACCGCTGAAGAACCGCCGCGCAGCTGGTTTTTTTCAGTGGCTGTATAAGCGTTTGCAAATATCAGCTTCACCTGATGCGGGTCGTGGTCCAGGCTGACCGGAACCCCGTCCCAACAACCCCCATCGCAAAGTGCTTGTGTAGGACTATCGGCGGATCCGGGCGGTCGATCCGATCGAATTGTTGATCTTTGGGGCTTTTTGAGGTCACTATTGCGCAACTTCCAAGGGTCCTGGACATGCCGCAGAAGAAAAATTCTAAAAAGGATCTCGAGAAGAGGGTCGGCAAGCTCAAAAAGAAGGTCGCGACCCTGACCAAAGGCCTCAATAAGAAGCAATCTGAACTCTCCCGCGCGCTCTCCTCGGTCCAGAAAAAACTAGACGGACTCCGCAAACAGAAGGCCCCTGGCAAACGACTGCTGAAGACCGCGGAAGACCTTGCATCCCGATTGCAGGGTCTCGAAGAGAAGGTGGCCGTCGTCGGCCGCACCGGTGTGGAACTGGCCGTGCGTACCCATGCCCTGGAGACCCGGGCTGCCGAGACGGACAGCGGGACCGGGGCATTGCTGCGGTCTGGCGGTGAATCCGACGCCAGCCTGCTGCATGGCATCGAATTGCTGCGAGACCGGATCCGGGCGACGGAAGATGATCT
>CAZCDY010000064.1:0-20690 GCA_964497145.1 uncultured Gammaproteobacteria bacterium | reverse complement strand
CACGCAACGTTGGCGTGCTTGACAAGGATTCGACCAAGGTCGGAACCGGTATGGTCGGTGCCCCTGCTTGTGGCGATGTGATGCGGCTGCAGATCCAGGTCAACGATCAGGGTGTGATCGAGGATGCCAAGTTCAAGACCTACGGCTGCGGTTCGGCGATCGCGTCGAGTTCACTGTTGACCGAGTGGGTGAAGGGCAAGACGCTGGATGAGGCACGCGCGATCAAGAATATCGAGATCGCCGAGGAGTTGGCGCTGCCGCCGGTCAAGGTGCATTGTTCGGTGTTGGCCGAAGATGCCATCAAGGCGGCCATTGACGACCTCCAGTCCAAGCAGGGCGGCTGATTCGTCGCGGGAGAAATTGATGGCGATTACACTTACCGATGCGGCGGCGAATCGGGTGCAGACCTTCCTTGAGAGTCGGGGCAACGGTCTCGGTGTGCGGCTTGGCGTGAAGACTTCCGGCTGCTCGGGCCTCGCGTATGTCCTCGAATTTGTCGATGAACTCGAAGACGGGGACGAGGTGTTCGAAGATCACGGGGTCAAGGTGATTATTGACAAGAAGAGTCTTGTCTACCTGGATGGAACAGAGCTGGACTATGGCAAGGAAGGCCTGAACGAGGGTTTCAAGTTCAACAACCCGAACGTCAAGGACGAATGCGGTTGCGGAGAGAGCTTCAAGGTCTAGCGACACGCTGACCATCGAAGTACCGACGCCCGCCTCATGCGGGCGTCATTGATTGGGTATCCCGATGTTCGATTTTTCCAAGAACTATTTTGAGCTGTTCGGCATGCCGGTGGGGTTTCTGCTGGATGGGGCAGAACTGTCGGCACGTTACCGCGAGTTGCAGAAGGTGGTGCACCCGGACCGTTATGCGGCCTCGGGCGAGCAGAGTCGGCGCCTGTCGCTGCAGAGCGCGACCATGGTCAACGAGGCGTACCAGACCCTGAAGGACCCGTTGAAACGGGCGCAGTATCTGTTGACGCTCAAGGGCATGGAGATCGATGCGCCGCAGAAGACGCTGAACGACCCGGCCTTTCTTATGCAACAAATGGAGCTGCGAGAGGCCCTTGCCGGGTTGCGTGACATGGCTGACCCCCAGGCCGAACTGGATGCACTGCTGCGCGAAATCGGCAACATGAGCAAGACACTGGTCGGGCAGCTTGCGGTTCAGTTCGAGGAGTCATGCCCGGAACAACTGCAAGCTGCGGCGCAGACCGTGCAGAAGATGCAGTTTCTGAACAAGCTGCAGGCCGAGGCTGAGGCCGTCGAAGCCGATCTGGCGGAGGCTTACTGATGGCGTTGTTGCAGATCGCAGAGCCTGGTCAGGCGGCTGCACCGCACCAGCATCGGCTGGCGGCAGGAATCGACCTGGGCACCACCAACTCACTGGTGGCCACGGTGCGCAGTGGCAGGGCGGAGACCTTGCCGGATGCCAAGGGTCAACACCTGTTACCGTCAGTGGTGCGCTATGCGGCCAAGGGTGTAGAGGTAGGTGAGGATGCCCGCCTCGCCGCCGCCGGCGATCCGCTGAATACCATATCCTCGGCCAAGCGGCTGATCGGTCGTGGTATTGGTGAGGTCAAATCCCTGGGTACCGAATTGCCTTACGAATTCGTCTCGGTGGAGAGTGCGGTGCCGCGTATTCGCACTGTCGCAGGTGACGTTACGCCTATCGAGGTGTCGGCCGAGATTCTCAAAGTGCTGGGCCGGCGCGCAGAAGAAACCCTTGGTGGCGAACTGGTAGGGGTGGTCATCACGGTCCCCGCATATTTTGATGACGCCCAGCGTCAGGCAACCAAGGATGCCGCCCGCCTGGCGGGATTGCATGTATACCGCCTGCTCAACGAGCCGACGGCGGCGGCGGTCGCCTACGGCCTCGATCGCGGCGCGGATGGGGTGCATGCGATATATGACCTGGGCGGCGGTACCTTTGACATCTCCATTCTGCGTCTCAACAAGGGCGTCTTCGAGGTCATGGCCACGGGCGGGGACTCGGCTCTTGGCGGCGACGACTTCGACGCCGCGGTCGCGCGCTGGATGCTTGCTGAGGCCGGGCTGTCGGCCGAAGCTGATCGTGGCACCCTGCGGCACGCCCTTGATCAGTCGCGTGTAGCCAAAGAGGCCTTGTCGGCGGATCCGACAGTAGAAATCGAGATTGCGCTGCCGCAAGGGGGCCGTTGGCGCGGTGAGCTATCGCGCGAAAAATTCGCCGAGCTTATCGACCCGCTGGTGCGCAAGACCATAAGTACCTGCCGGAGGGTAGTGCGTGACGCCGGTGTTGGCACTGACGAGATCGAGGATGTGGTCATGGTCGGTGGCTCTACCCGGACTTTGCGCGTGCGCGAAATGGTGGGCGAGTTTTTCGGCCGCGAGCCGTTGGTGGATATCGACCCTGACCGTGTGGTCGCGATCGGTGCAGCGATCCAGGCAGACGTGCTGGCCGGCAACAAGCCGGACGGGGACATGCTGCTGCTGGACGTCAACCCGCTGTCGCTGGGCATCGAGACGATGGGCGGTCTGACCGAGAAGATAATCCCGCGCAATACCACCCTGCCGGTGGCACGTGCGCAGGAGTTCACGACCTTCAAGGACGGCCAGACCGCGATGGCGATTCACGTGGTACAGGGGGAGCGCGAGCTGATAGCCGATTGCCGCTCGCTGGCGCGCTTCGAGCTGCGTGGTATCCCGTCGATGGTGGCCGGGGCCGCGCGTATACGGGTAACCTTTTCCGTTGATGCCGATGGCCTGCTGCAGGTCGAGGCGAAAGAGCAGACATCGGGAGTTTCGGCAAGCGTGGAGGTCAAGCCGTCCTATGGGCTCAGCGACGATGAGATCACGGGGATGCTGCAGGCCTCGATCGATCATGCGCGTGACGACATGGACCAGCGTCGCCTGGTCGAAGAGCGAGTGGAGGCGCAGCGCGTGATTGAGGCGCTACACGCTGCACTTGCCGCCGACGGCGACGAGTTGTTGTCGCCTGCCGAACGGGCGGGGGTCGAGCAGGCCCTGCAGGAACTGGAAACCCTGTCTGGCGCGTCGCAGGATCCGAAAGAGATCGAAGCCGCTATCGGGCAGTTGGAGAAAGACTGCGAATTTTATGTCGAACGGCGTATGAACAGTGGTATCCGCAAGGCCATGGCTGGCCACCGGGTTGACGAGTTTGCGCAGGAGGACGGCCAAGAGGCCGATTGAAGACGATTATGCCCCAGATCATCATCTTGCCGAATGACGACCTCTGTCCCGACGGCGCGGTTTTTGAGGCCGAGTCGGGTCAGACGATCTGTGATGCGGCGCTTGCCCACGATATCGAAATTGAACATGCCTGCGAGAAATCCTGTGCCTGCACCACCTGCCACGTGATCGTGCGGGAAGGTTTCGATTCGCTGAACGAATCCACGGAGGAGGAAGACGATCTCCTCGACAAGGCCTGGGGGCTCGAACCCGAGTCGCGGTTGAGTTGTCAGGCCCTGGTTGGTGACGAAGACCTGGTGGTGGAGATTCCCAAGTACACCATCAACCACGCCAAAGAAAATCACTGAGCGGCCCGAAGCAACCTGCCCGGAGGGAATTGAAATGAGCCTGAAGTGGATCGATGTCCTCGATATAGCGATTGAACTGGAAGAGGCACACCCCGATGTGGACCCAACCACGGTCAACTTTGTCGACCTGATGAACTGGGTGATGGCCCTTCCGGATTTTGAGGATGTCAAAGATCACTGCGGTGAAAAGATCCTGGAAGCGATCCAGGCTGCCTGGATAGACGAGAGGGAATGACGGTCCGTGATGCACGCAGTAGGCGACGAGTTTCGTAGAGTACCCGGGGTCTGCTGCAGCGTCCTCGGGGCATGGATGCGGGTAACAGCAAAGACAGGCTCGGGCTGCATCGACTGACCAGACAGGCCTGGGCATTCCCCGGGCGCCTTTGCGCTCTCCGTGTCCCGGCCTCATCCTGTTAGAATGAGCGGTTAACCCATTCACCCCTAGGTTTTCGCCAGCTCTCAGGAGGATGTATGTCCCTGATCAAACCTTTTCGCGGTCTGCGTCCCGTGGCCGGACGGGCCGAGGATGTGGTGGCACCGCCTTATGACGTGGTTGATCGCGCCGAGGCCAAGGCCCTGGTGAAAGATCGGCCGTGTAGTTTTCTGCACATTTCCCGGCCCGAGATCGATCTGGCTGATGCCGTGGATCCCTACGACCCGAAGGTCTACGCCAAGGGTAGGGAGAACCTGGATCGGCTGGTTGCGGAAGGCGTATTGGGCCGCGAAGACAGGCCCTGTTACTACGCCTACCGGCTGACCATGGGCGAGCATGTGCAAACAGGGATAGTCGCCACGGCTTCCGTCGAGGCATACGATCGGGACCGGATCAAGAAGCACGAGTTCACGCGCCCGGTGAAAGAAGACGACCGCGTGCGCCAGATCGATGCCCTGAATGCACAGACGGGTCCGGTGTTTCTGGTGTATGTCGCAGATCAGGTCGTGGACGGCATACTGCGCAATGTGTCCGAGTTACCCGCTGACGTGGATGTCACCGTCGAACGCGACCGGGTTCGCCACCAGATATGGAAGATTGACCACGCGGAGACGATTGATGCACTGACCGCCGCTTTCGATGCTATGCCGGCGATCTATGTTGCCGATGGCCATCATCGCTCAGCAGCGGGATCGCGGGTGGGCAATTCGCGTCGCGAGGCGAACCCGTCACATACGGGTGAAGAAAGTTACAACCACTTCCTCAGTGTCATCTTTCCACATGATCAGATGCAGATCCTGGATTACAACCGGGTAGTTCGTGATCTGCACGGTCTGGACAAAGACGGGTTTCTTGCCGAGATCGGGGGTGCCTTTGACCTGGAGTTGAGCGATCAGCCGGTCAAGCCCGCCTGTCCGGGTGAATTTGGGATGTATCTGGATGGGCAATGGTACCGCCTGGTCATCCATGATGAGCGCATGCCGCGGGATGATCCGGTGGCCCGCCTGGATGTCAGCCTGTTGCAGAACAATCTGATCGAACCCGTTCTGGGCATCGCCGACCCGCGTCGCGACAATCGGATCGACTTCGTCGGCGGTATTCGTGGTCTTGCGGGCCTCGAGAAGCGGGTCGACAGTGGCGACTGGGCGGTTGCCTTCTCACTGTTCCCGACCACGATGCAGGCGCTGATGGCGGTTGCTGACGCCGACGAGGTCATGCCGCCCAAGTCGACCTGGTTCGAGCCGAAGCTCGCTGATGGCCTGATTAGCCACGTACTCGACTGACGCATGACGTCGGTACACGCACAGCCAATAGGAAGGGCCGGATAACAGACTCATGGTCTCACTCGTTACGAATCTTCCACGAGAAGGCACGGCCAGTGAAAAGGAAGTCGACAGCTGGCTGAACGGTCTGCTCAAGCGCCGGCCGGCCAAGGATGTCGCCCTGTTGCGCGAGGCAGCGATGCTTGCGCGCGTGGCCAACGGCGATGAACTGGCGGCCGATGGCTTCAACATGTATCTGTCTCTCTTGCATACCGTAGATACCCTCGACGGCCTCAAGCTCGATATCGAACCGTTGCTGGCCGCGATGCTGTCGGAGCTGCCCGGGCACGAGGGTTATGACGCCGAGGAGATAAACCGGAAATTCGGCGCGTCCGTGGTGGCAATGATCGAGCAGGTCCGGCGTATCCGCGGTCTGTCTGCCACCGGTTCCGGTAATGCCGATGAGCGGGGCATCGAGAGCCTGCGCCGGATGTTGCTGGGAATTGCCAATGACGTGCGCGCCATCCTTGTGGTTCTGTCCAAGCGTCTGCAGTTGATGCGTCGCCTGAAGCTTCAGCCACCGGAGGTTCAGCATCGCCTGGCGCGCGAGACCCGGCTCGTGCATGCGCCATTGGCCAACCGTCTGGGCGTTTGGCAGTTGAAATGGGAACTCGAAGACCTTTGCCTGCGTTATCTGGAGCCGGAACAGTATGCCAGTCTGGCCAAACAGCTCGATGGCAAGCGTCGCGAACGCGAGGCCTTTGTTGCCGATGTCATCGAGCGCCTTGGGGCCGAGTGTGCCGACGTGGGTATCCCGGTGGAGCTTTCCGGGCGACCCAAACACATTTACAGCATCTGGAAGAAGATGAAGCGCAAGCGCGTGGATTTCGAGCAGGTCTTCGATGTGCGCGCGGTACGGGCCCTGGTCGATACGGTACCGCAGTGCTATGAGGTCCTGGGTATTGCCCATAGTCTCTGGCGGCCCGTGCCGGGAGAGTTCGATGACTACATCGCCCACCCCAAGCCCAACGGCTACCGTTCTCTGCATACCGCGGTGGTCGGAGACGACGGCAAACCGCTGGAGATCCAGGTCCGCACGCACGAGATGCATGAACATGCTGAGCGTGGTGTAGCGGCACACTGGCGGTACAAGGAGAGCAGTCATCAGGACGACGAACTCGAACGCCGCATCGAATGGATGCGCCGGTGGCTGGAGCAGCAAGATGACGACGCCCAGCCGCGGGATCCGGTGGAAGACGACAGCGAGTTCGAGGCGCGCCGGATCTATGTTCTGTCGCCGCAGGGCAAGGTGGTGGAACTGCCGAACGGGGCGACGGCACTCGATTTCGCCTATGCGATCCATACCTCGGTAGGCCACCGTTGCCGCGGGGCCAAGGTGGATGGGCGTATCGCGCCCTTGGCCCAGCCGCTGCAGAGCGGGCAGAAGGTCGAGATCCTCACTGCAAAAGAAGGGGGTCCGAGTCGCGACTGGCTGAGTCCGCATTCCGGCTATCTGACGACCAACCGGGCCCGCAACCGGGTCAGGCAGTGGTTCAAGCAGCAGGATTTCGACCAGCACCTGGCCATCGGTCGTGCCAGTCTGGAGCGCGAGGTGGAGCGCCTGAGCGTGCCCAAGCCGGATCTCGACAAGCTGGCCACGCGTTTCAATCTCAAGTCCAGCGATGACCTGCTGGCCGCCATCGGTCGCGGCGAGATGTCTGCGATCCAGATTGCCAACACGCAGTTGGAGCGCGCGCATCGAGACGCAGCCGAGCGGGCGGATATCGAGATCCCGGAGAGGGTCCGACAGCGCGCACCAACCCGTGCCGGGGGAGGGGCGGGGCAGGTCGTGGTCGAGGGCGTGGGTGACCTGATGACCCAGATGGCGAAATGTTGTAAGCCGGTGCCTTTCGATGCCATCGTCGGTTACATCACCAGGGGTCGGGGGGTCACCGTGCATCGCGAGGACTGCTCGGTTGTGCGCAAAATGGATGCGGAGAACCGAGCGCGTCTGGTGGACGTTGCGTGGGCGGATGCCCAGCCAGATTCGCGATTTCTGGTCGATATCCATGTCTTTGCGGGCGACCGCAAGGGTTTGTTGCGCGACATCTCGTCGGTCTTTGCCAATGCTGAGATCGATGTGCTCGGGGTGAATACGCAATCGGATCTTCGTAACGATCGCGCCAGCATGCGTTTCACCGCGGAGGTGGCGGATATGAATCAGCTCAGCTGGGTGATCGATCGTCTGGCCCAGATACCGGACGTGATCGATGTGCGGCGGCAGCTATCCTGATCGCGGCGCTTGGCACTCCGCCACTCTGTCGGTAAACTAAGCTCCCGTTTTAAAAGAGAAATTCTGTTACTCTTGAGGCTGTTTGCAGTCGTTGCGGCGATACCACAGGTAGCGAACGGACGGCGCAGGCTCAATCCACCCGGATTGGTATTCACGCGGCGTCCCCCCGGATGCCCTGTTTTTGTTTATCTAGTTTGTTGATCTTATTTGGAGTTTTCCATGGCCGTAGAACGTACGATTTCCATCATCAAGCCCGATGCTGTGGCAAAAAATGTCATTGGTGACATCTACAACCGCTTTGAGAAGGGTGGGCTGCGCATTGTCGCTGCACGTATGTTGCATCTGTCACGCGAGCAGGCTGGTGAGTTCTACGCTGTGCACAAAGAGCGCCCTTTCTACAATGATCTGGTCGATTTCATGACATCCGGCCCGGTGATGGTGCAGATCCTCGAAGGCGAGGATGCAATTGCAAAGAACCGCGAGCTTATGGGCGCGACCAATCCCCAGGAAGCGGCTCCGGGCACCATTCGTGCCGATCATGCCAAGACTGTCGACGAGAATGCGGTGCATGGCTCTGACGGGCCCGATACGGCTGCAGTGGAAATGGCCTTTTTCTTCCCCGAGGGTGTGTGCGAGCGCACCCGCTGAATCGACGGCATGGCTGACGCACCCAAAATCAATCTGCTGGGCCTGACCCGATCGGGCATGGAAGCCTATTTCGCTGAACTGGGTGCGAAGGCTTTCCACGGTCGCAATGTGCTGAAGTGGATTCACAAACACGGTGTGACTGATTTTGATGCCATGACCGATGTTCCGCAGAAGCTGCGCGATCAGCTCAGGGTCCATGCCGAGATACGGGTGCCCAAGATAGTCCTGTCGCAGCCGGCGGATGATGGCACGATCAAGTGGGTGCTTGAACTGGCCGACGGGCAGCATATCGAGACGGTCTATATCCCCGAGGAGAACCGCAGCACCATCTGCGTGTCATCACAGGTCGGCTGCGCGTTGGATTGTTCGTTCTGTTCGACGGCCCAACAGGGATTCAACCGCAACCTGAGTGCGGCCGAGATCATCGGCCAGGTCTGGCTGGCAACACGTGAGTTGGGGCGGCCACCGACCAATGTCGTGCTGATGGGCATGGGTGAGCCTCTGGCCAATTTCGACAACGTGGTGCCGGCCATGGAGCTGATGCAGGAAGATCTTGCCTACATGATCTCGAAGGTGCGGGTTACCATCAGTACCTCGGGTATCGTGCCGGCGCTCAGGCGCCTGGGCGAGGTCAGTGATGTCAGCCTTGCCGTATCGTTGCACGCACCGGACAATGCCCTGCGAGACGAACTGGTTCCGATCAATCGTAAGTATCCGCTGGAGCAGTTGATACCGGCATGCAAGGAATACGTGGCGCGCGACAGACGGCGCAAGATTACCTGGGAATATGTCATGCTTGATGGGGTGAACGATTCGATCAAGCATGCCAAGGCACTGATACGGCTACTCGAGGGTGTGCCGTCGAAAGTCAATCTTATCCCCTTCAACCCCTTTCCCGGCACGGCCTACAAGACCTCACCGGCGGATCGGGTGGAGGTCTTCCGGCAGAGGTTGAAACGGGCCGGCATCATGGCGATGACCCGCAAGACCCGGGGTGACGACATTGATGCGGCCTGCGGCCAGCTCGTCGGCAAGGTCAATGATCGCAGCCGGCGCCATCTCAAGAGGATTCCGGTCGTGCAGGAGTTTCGTCAATGAGCCGATTGATGTTGCGGGCCTCGCTGCTGCTGGCAGTCGCGCTGATCGCTATTGGTTGTGCGAAAAATACTTTGCGGGATGACGCCGGGGACCCTGACGTCACCGGTAACATCGGTTCGCCGCTGGTGGGAGCGAGCCCTGCAGACGTCTATATCGATCTGTCGGGGGCCTATCTGCAGGAGGGGCGCCTTACCGAGGCGTTCATGAATGCCAAGAAGGCCGTGATCGTTGATCCCAAATCGAGTAATGCGCATTACGTCCTTGCCCTGGTTTACCAGCGACTGGGCGAGACGGGCTCGGCCGATGCGTCTTACCGCGACGCAATATCGCGCGATCCTCGCAATCCCGCTGCATTGAATGCCTACGGACAATACTTGTGCGATCTTGGAAAATTCGATGAGGCGGATGGTTATTTTCGAAGGGCACTGAAGAACCCTTTGTACAGCACGCCCTGGCTTGCCTCGCACAATGCGGGAACCTGCGCCGAAATGGCGGGTGACCTCGTGCGCGCGGATCAGGATTTTCGCGCCGCACTTCAGGTCAATCCACGATTCGCACCTAGCCTGCTCAGCATGGCCGATATCAGTTTCAAGCAAACCAACTATCTCTCGGCGCGCGCCTATCTCCAGCGCTATGCAGAAGTGGCTCCGCACACCGCGGAGAGTCTCTGGTTGGGTTTCCAGACCGAGAATCAGTTGGGCGACAGAGATCAGATGGCCAGCTACGGTCTCAAGCTCAGGAGCAAGTTTCCTGACTCCGAGCAAGCCAAATACCTTCAAACGATTGAGTGAGCTATGAGCGCCGTAATGTCGGATCAATCAAACACTAATGTGGCAGAGTTTTTTTCACCGGGTCCGGGCGAGCGTTTGCGCGCTGCGCGTCTGTCGATGGGTTACGACCTGGCCAAGATCGCCAGCGAGTTGCATCTGACCAACGCGGTGGTCGAGGCACTGGAGGCAGATGACTTCCAGAACGTCGGGGCCCGGGTCTTCGTGCGCGGCTACCTTAGAAATTACGCCCGGGTGGTGGGCATGCCGGTCGAGTCGGTACTGCGACAGTTCGACGAAAAATGGCCCGATGATGCGGCCCGCCACTCGATGGTCAGAGAGTCACCGACCCTGCCGGCCGACGGCGGGCCAAGCCGGGGCTGGGCCGGGGCCATGACCTGGTTTCTGGTCCTGGGTCTGGTGGTGCTGTTCCTGATGTGGTGGCGCGGTTACCTGGACGAGATAGTGCCGGAGCAGATTCGTTCCTCGATCGTGGCGAACGGCCCGGCGACGTCGGTGCTTGTGACTCCGGAAGAAGAGGCCGCTGTCCCGTTGCCCCTGGATGAGGGATTGATGCTCGAAGACGGTGGTCTGCGACTGCCATCGCGGTCGCTGGAAGAGGCAGTTGAAACCGAGCTGCCGGCAGCAGATACGGCGACAACATCGGGCGCTGGATCCTATGAGCAAGGCTCGGCGGCCGCACTTGACCAGGCGTCGCCGGTGCAGGATTCTGTTGCAACTGCGGTGACGGCGGTCGGCTCAGAGAGTCCAGAACGGTCAGAAGCGGCTGAGGGCGCGCCGGTTGTGGATGGCAGCAAGCAGATAGTGATGACCTTCAATGCGGCATGCTGGGTGGATGTGCGTGATAGCGAGCGCAAGTTCAAACTGTTCGGTGAGGTGCCGAAGGGTTCGCGCAAGGTGCTCGGTGGACAACCACCCTACAAAGTCGTGATCGGCAATGCCGGGGCGGTCTCGATCACGGTGAACGGCAAGCCGTTCGACCTGATGCCCTACGCCAAGGGCAACGTCGCACGATTTACGCTCGATCCCTGAGGGGGCGGCACGGTCCGGTTTGTTGGTCCGCCCCGCATCGCGGGGCTTCGGTTTTTTTGAACAAGACATTCCCAATGGCAAAGAGCATCCAGGCAATCCGGGGCATGCGCGACGTCCTGCCGCAGCAGAGCCCCTTGTGGCAGTTTCTGGAAAGCCGGGTCGCCGCGGTTCTGGCTTCCTATGGCTACCGCGAAATTCGAATGCCGATCCTGGAGATGACGGAGCTGTTCAAACGCTCGATCGGTGAAGTGACCGATATCGTAGAGAAGGAGATGTACACCTTCGCAGACCGCAATGGCGACAGTCTTACCCTGCGCCCCGAAGGGACCGCCGGTTGTGTGCGGGCGGCCATGGAGAACGGCCTGTTGCACAATCAGACCCAGAGGCTTTGGTATCAGGGGCCGATGTTTCGTCACGAACGGCCGCAGAAGGGTCGTTACCGCCAGTTCCATCAGATTGGCGTCGAGGCCTATGGCATGTCGGGGCCAGATATCGATGCCGAGGTGATCCTGATCACGGCACGTATCTGGGCGGCATTGGGAATTCCGGGGCTTGAGCTTCAGCTGAATACCCTGGGAACCCTGGGTGAGCGTGCGGCCTACCGCAACGAACTGGTGGCCTATTTCGAATCGCGGACCGAGCTCCTCGATGAAGACAGCAAACGTCGTCTGGGCAGCAATCCGTTGCGTATTCTCGACAGCAAGAACGAACGGATGCGCGAGGTGCTGGACGCCGCTCCAACCCTGATGAGCTACCTTGGAGACGAGTCGAAGTCACATCTGGAGTTCGTCTGCAGCATGCTGGAAAACGCAGGCGTTGAATATGTAATCAATCCTCGCCTGGTTCGGGGACTCGATTACTATTCACGCACCGTTTTCGAGTGGGTCACCGATCGATTGGGTGCCCAGGGTACCGTGTGTGCCGGCGGTCGCTACGATGGGCTGGTCGAACAGCTGGGTGGTAAGGCTGTTCCTGCGGTGGGGTTTGCGATGGGCCTGGAACGCCTGGTCGCCATACTGGAGGAAACCAATCCAGCGGCAGCCGACTCGGCAGTGGATGTCTATCTGGTGCTGCAGGGAGATGCGGCCGTACGGGAGGGCCTGGTGCTGGCGGAACAACTCAGAGACAGCTTGCCCACGCTGGCGGTCATCAGCAACTGCGGTGGGGGCAGCATGAAGGCACAGTTCAAACGTGCCGATCGCAGTGGTGCGCAGTATGCCCTGGTGTTGGGTGATACCGAGCTCGCCGAGGGCACTGTGGTTTTGAAACCGTTGCGCCGCCGTGATGAGCAACAGATTCCAGTCATGCGCGATCAGTTGTTTGACGCGCTGAGCAGTCGGTTTGCGAGCTGAACTGGCTCGAACATTTTGCGGAGAAGTCAGAAATGAGTACCTACCAGACCGAAGAGGAACAGGTCGAAGCAATCAAGAAATGGTGGAAGGAAAACGGTAAGTCCGTGATCGGCGGTGTCTTGCTCGGGTTCGCGGTTATCGGTGGCTGGCAGGGCTGGCAGGGTTATCAACGTAACCAGGGCGAAACCGCTTCAGCTTACTTCGATGCCATGCGACAGGCGGTGCGAACCGGTCAGGATGACCGCGCGACCGAGGATGGCAAGCGTCTGATCGGTGAGTTTGGAGGCACAACCTATGCCAGTTTTGCCGCGCTCGAACTGGCCAGGCTGGCTTATCAGCGCGGAGAAAAGACCGTGGCACGTGATCATCTGCAGTGGGTGAGCGATTCGGCACCGGACCCTGCAATCCGGGAACTGGGCCGTCTGCGTCTCGGGCAGCTTCTACTGGACATGAACGAGTTGGATACCCTGCAGACGCTGGTCACTGTGCCTGCCTCAGCGGCTTTCGGCGGCGAGTTCGCGGCGCTGCGGGGTGACCTCGAGCGTGCCCGCGGCAACGAAGAGGCCGCGCGCGAAGCCTATCAGGAGGCCCTGGTCAAAGGGGTGGGAGATGAGGGCCTGCTGCGCATGAAACTGGTCGATGTGGGCGGCCGGGCCACCACTTCCTGAGGAACCGATGATGCGACGCCTAACCCTCTTGTTGTCGGTCTTGATGCTGGCCGGCTGTGGCACTTTTGCGGATCCCACGGAATGGTTTGCGGGTCCGGATGTCGTGGAACCGTCCCCGTTGCTGGATCTGAAGAATGAGGTGCAGCCGAAAATCCTCTGGTCTCGTAATGTGGGCGGTACCGATGATCAGCGATTGAATCTGCAGCCCCACATCGTTGGCAGCACGGTCTTTGTCGCGGACAGTGAAGGAGAGGTGCAGGCACTGGCGGTGGAAAACGGTAAGCGCCTGTGGTCAGTCGATCTGGATGTGCCTATCTCGGGTGGCCCTGGTGCCGGAGATGGGCTGGTGCTGATTGGTACCAGTGATGCCGAGGTAATCGCCCTGGAAGCTGAAAGCGGCGAGGAACGCTGGCGCGCGAAGGTTTCCAGCGAGGTACTGTCGGTGCCTGCCATCAGCGGTGGCGTGGTGGTGGTGCATACGGTTGACGGCAAGCTTTTCGGGCTGGAGTCGACCAACGGCGATCAGCGTTGGCAGTACGAGCGCGAGGTCCCCGTGCTGACCTTGCGTGGCAGCGGTTCACCGATAATTTCCGGCGGGGTGGCTTTCGTCGGGATGGCCGGTGGCAAACTGATTGCGCTGCGCGTGGACAACGGCAACCTGCTTTGGGATGTCAATGTGACCATACCGGGTGGGCGTTCCGAGTTGGAGCGGTTGGCAGATATCGATGGTGATCCGATCGTCATGCACGGCGGTGTGTTTGTCGCAACCTATCAGGGGGAAGTGGGGGCGGTGGAGCAAAGCAGCGGTCGTTTGGCCTGGCAGCGCAAGATTTCTTCTTACAGCGGAATGGGTGCAGACAGCGAGGGACTCTTCGTCAGTGACGCCGAAGGTGTGGTCTGGGGGCTGGACCCCCGATCGGGCAACGCGCGCTGGAGCCAGGATGCTTTGAAGTATCGCAAACTTTCGAATGTCGCGGTGCTGGGGAATCTGGTCGTGGTTGGGGATTTCGCTGGCTACCTGCATTGGCTGGATCGGAATGATGGCCGGCTGGTGGCCCGGATCCGGGTAGGGAGCGATCCGATTACCACGGGGCTTCAGGTGTTCGGTGGAACCCTTTACGTGCAGGGCGACGGCGGCGAACTGGCGGCCGTGCGTCTGCCTGCCCAGCCTTAGGCGCTGCCGTGCTGCCGGTCATTGCACTGGTGGGACGTCCCAACGTGGGAAAGTCCACTTTATTCAACCGGCTCACGCGATCGCGTGATGCCTTGGTTGCCGACCAGCCGGGCCTGACGCGTGATCGCAAGTATGGCGTGGGCCGCCTCGGTTCGCGGCCTTATGTGGTTGTTGATACCGGCGGGATCAGCGGCGACCGCGAGGGTATCGACGTGTTGATGGCGCAGCAGGTGCAGCTGGCGATCGGCGAAGCGGATCAGATACTGTTCATCATCGATGGGCGGGGCGGTCTTGCCGCCGGCGACCAGGCCATAGCCGAGGGGCTGCGTCGCACCGGCAAGCCGATCACACTGGTGGTCAACAAGACCGAGAGCCTGGATTACGACAGCATCAGTGGCGAGTTCTTCGCCCTGGGACTGGGCGAACCAGTACCCATTGCCGCCGCACATGGCCGCGGAGTGCATGGCCTGATCGACGGTGTTCTGGAGAAGCTGCCGAAACCCGAGCAGCCGCACGGTCCTGAGAGTGATCTGGGGATCCAGATCGCGGTGGTCGGTCGACCCAACGTGGGAAAGTCTACGCTGGTAAACCGCCTTCTCGGCGAAGAGCGTGTGGTGGCCTTTGATCAGCCGGGAACGACCCGCGACAGTATCGCCATCCCTTTCGAGAGCAACGGCAAAAAATATACCCTGATCGATACGGCCGGTGTGCGTCGTCGTGCGCGCATCAGTGAGGTGGTCGAAAAGTTCAGCGTGATCAAAGCACTGCAATCGATGGAACAGGCCCATGTGGTGCTGCTGGTGCTGGATGCACAACAGGGCATCTCCGATCAGGACGCCGGCCTGGCCGGGCATGTGCTCGAGAGTGGACGCGCGCTGGTCGTGGTGATCAACAAATGGGATGGTCTGACCGGCAACGAACGCGAACGCGTCAAGAGCGAGATGCAGCGTAGACTGCCTTTCCTGGATTTTGCCGACTGGTGTTTTATCTCCGCCTTGCACGGCAGTGGCGTGGGGCACCTGTTGGCGGCGGTGGATGCCGCCTACCAGGCCGCTACCTGCGATCTCAAGACGGCGGAATTGACCAGAATACTGGAGGACGCCGTTGCCGAGCATCAGCCACCCATGGTGAGTGGTCGGCGCATCAAGCTGCGCTACGCGCACCAGGGCGGCAGGAATCCGCCGATCATCGTTGTTCATGGAAACCAGACGGCTGCGGTACCGGCCTCCTATCAACGCTACCTGATGAACCGCTACCGCAGTGTGTTCAAGTTGCGCGGGACCCCGCTGCGAATCGAGTTCAAGACCGGTGACAACCCCTATGCGGGGCGGCGTAACAAACTGACCGAACGGCAGCAGAAAAAGCGCGGCCGGATGATGAAGTTCGTACGCAAGAAGAAATAGGCCCGGTCCAGTCCTTCAGTCGCCGGGTTTGATCTGTTCAATCGTCAGATCCAGTGCGCCGTCCGCCAGTCTGGCCTCGACCCGCTCACCCGGAGTCACCTGTGCGACCTGGGTGATGACCCTGCCGTCTTCGGGGCGACGCAATACCGCATAACCCCTTTGCATGGTGGCCAGCGGGCTGACGGCATTCAACTCCCGGGCCGCTGCCGCCAGGTGCTCCAGGCGTCGCCTGTGGTGATGACTCCAGGCCTGCTGCAGGCGCTCGGGCAGGCCGGCAAGGCGTTGTTTGAGTTGCGCCAGCCGGCGCGTCGGGCTGTGTGCCTGCAGATGCCGTGATTGAACCGTGATCTCGCGCCGGCGTTCTGCCAGGCGGGTTTGCATGCTGCGCAGCAGGCGCAGGTCCAGGCCGTCGAGGCGTTGCTGCTGCTGGCGCAGGCGACTGGCCGGTGCAGCGCGTTGCAGTCGGCCGCCCAGGCGACCCAGGTGTTGGCTCTCGGCCTGCAGGCGCCGTTGCATGCCAGTCTGCATGCGTTGTGAGAGCTTGCCAATCGTCTGCAGCAGGGCTGCGGCGTCGGGACTGATCAGTTCGGCCGCTGCAGAAGGCGTGGGTGCCCGGTGGTCGGCGACGAAATCGGCGATGGTGAAGTCGATCTCGTGTCCGACCGCGCTGACGATGGGTATTTCTGCTGCGGCTATGGCCCGCGCCAGCCGTTCGTCGTTGAACGCGGCGAGGTCCTCGATGGAACCGCCGCCGCGTGTCAGCAACAGCAGGTCACAGTCAGCACGCTGCAATGCAATCTGCAGGGCATCCAGCAGTTCTTCAGCGGCCCCTTTGCCCTGCACCTGTGCCGGAAAGATGGTAACGGCGAGGTGTGGTGCGCGGCGGCGCAGAACCTTGATTACGTCGCGTATGGCGGCGCCGGAGGCGGAGGTGATGACACCCAGTCGTTGCGGGAAGGCGGGCAAAGGCTTCTTGCGCTCGCTGTCGAACAGGCCCTCCGACTGCAGGCGTTTTTTCAGCGCCTCGAACTCTCGCTGCGCAGAGCCCGCACCGGCAGGCTCCAGGTGTTCGACAATAAGCTGAAAATCACCGCGTGGTTCGTAGAAACCGATCCTTGCGCGTGCCAGTACCTGCTCACCGTTAGCGGGTTCGAAGCGCAGCAACTGCCTTTTGGCCCGAAACAGGGCGCAGCGCACCTGCGCATGCGCATCCTTGAGGCTGAAATACAGGTGACCTGAGCGCGGGCTGGCAAGATTGGAGATCTCGCCTTCCACCCAGAGCAGGGGGAAACTGCCTTCCAGGACCGCACGCACCTCCGAGTTGAGGCGGCTGATGGTGAAGATATCGCGTGGATTCTGGCCGGATGCTGTCATTGTGAGGGTGTCCGGCAATAAAGCCCGGTATTGCGCACCAGATCCCGCATGAATGCAGATCTTTCCCTGTCGACCGGGGGTGCGATCTGGACAGAAGCGCGGCCGGCGTTCAGCCAGGGCCTTGCGACCGGTCGCTACGTCGGAACCGGTGGGTCATCAGCGGTATATTTAAGCGCATTTCGCAGGCTACCCAGTTTACCCAGTTTCCGTCAAATCCTATAATGCCCGGCTTATCTTCATTCCCAATCTGGAAATGCCCATGCGCCTTGCCCAAGACCAAGAAGCCCTGACTTTCGACGACGTGCTGCTGGTGCCGGCCCGATCCGAGGTGATGCCCAAAGATGTGACCCTGGCGACCAAACTCACGCGCGGGATCGATCTCAACATCCCCCTGGTCTCGGCAGCGATGGATACGGTCACCGAATCCCGCCTGGCGATCGCGATGGCCCTGGCCGGTGGCATCGGGATGGTGCACAAGAATATGACGGCTGCGCAACAGGCGGCCCAGGTGCGGACGGTCAAGCGCTACGAAAGCGGGGTTATCCATGACCCGATCACCATCTCGCCGCACACCAGCGTCGGCGAAGTGCTGGAACTGACCCGCGCCAACCGCATCTCCGGCGTACCGGTGGTGGATGGCAGCGAACTGGTGGGTATCGTCACCGGGCGTGATCTTCGCTTCGAGACCCGCCTGGACGAAAAGGTCAGCTCGATCATGACCCCCAAGGATCAGCTGGTGACCGTGCGCGAGGGCGCGAGCCGCGAAGAGGTGGTAACCAAGCTGCACAAACATCGCATCGAGAAGGTGCTGGTGGTCAATGACAACTTCGATCTGCGCGGACTGATCACGGTGAAGGATATCCAGAAGGCCACCGATTATCCGGACGCCTGCCGCGATTCGCAGGAACGCCTGCGGGTCGGCGCCGCTGTCGGCGTCGGCGAGGGGACCGAGGTGCGTGTCGAACTGCTGGTCGAGGCCGGGGTGGATGTGATCACGGTCGACACCGCCCACGGTCATTCGATCGGTGTGCTCAATCGGGTGGCCTGGATCAAGAAGCACTTTCCCGATGTCCAGGTCATTGGCGGCAATATCGCGACCGGCGAGGCAGGACTTGCCCTGGTCAAGGCGGGTGCCGACGGCGTCAAGGTGGGAATCGGCCCGGGTTCGATCTGCACAACCCGTATCGTCGCCGGAGTCGGTGTGCCGCAGGTGACTGCGGTCGACAATGTGGTGACCGCGCTGCAGGGCAGCGGTGTACCGGTAATCGCCGATGGCGGACTGCGTTACTCGGGCGATATCGCGAAGGTCCTGGTGGCCGGTTCACATTCGGTCATGATCGGGGGCCTGTTCGCCGGTACTGACGAGTCGCCGGGCGAGGTGGAGATCTACCAGGGCCGCTCGTACAAGTCGTACCGTGGCATGGGGTCACTCGGCGCCATGGGTGGACAGCAGGGCTCCAGCGACCGTTATTTCCAGGAAGACACGAAGAAGGACAAGCTGGTGCCGGAAGGCATTGAGGGGCGCGTGCCATACAAGGGACCCCTGATCAATGTGATCACGCAGTTGATCGGCGGCATCCGCTCCAGCATGGGTTACACCGGTTGTGCGTCGCTGGATGAGATGCGCACCAAGCCGGAGTTCGTGCGTGTGACCAATGCCGGTATGCGCGAGTCGCATGTGCACGATGTGCAGATCACCAAGGAAGCACCGAACTACCGTCGCGACTGAGCCGTCCCGGGGATAATCGGGCGCAGAGGGCTTAGCGGGATTGCCGGCGTTGCGGCTCTTCCAGGTCCTATGCGCCTTTTGCGTTTGCCGTATTCGGAACCCTTTACATGACTACTGATATCCATGCCCATCGAGTCCTGATTGTCGATTTTGGCTCGCAATACACCCAGCTGATCGCGCGGCGCGTGCGCGAGGCAGGCGTCTATTGCGAGATCTGGCCGTATGACAACTGCGAAGGCGTGCTGGACACGCAGAAGCCAGGCGGGATCATCCTGTCCGGCGGGCCGGAGACCGTTACCGGCACGGATACCCCGCGCGCGCCGCAAAAGGTCTTCGAACTGGGGGTGCCGGTGCTCGGCATCTGCTATGGCATGCAGACCATGGCGGCACAGCTTGGCGGACGTGTGGCCGCCTCGGACAAGCATGAATACGGTTATGCACAGGTGCGTGCGCGTGGACACTCGCGACTGCTGCGTGACATTGAGGATTCCACCAGTCCGGAAGGCTGGGGTCTGCTGGATGTGTGGATGAGCCACGGTGACCGCGTCGACGAGCTGCCGCCCGGATTCAATGCGATCTGTACAACCGACAATGCACCCCTCGCCGGGATGGCCGACGAGTCACGCCAGTTCTATGGACTGCAGTTTCACCCCGAGGTGACGCACACGCGCCAGGGCGGGCGCATCCTCGAACGCTTCCTGTTCGAGATCTGCGGCTGCGAGGCGCTGTGGAATCCGAACAGCATCATCGACGACGGCATTCACCATATGCGTGAGCAGATCGGTGAGGGTCGTGTCGTCCTGGGTCTGTCCGGTGGCGTGGATTCGTCGGTGGTGGCAGCCATGCTGCATCGCGCGATCGGTGATCGCCTGGTCTGCATTTTTGTCGACAACGGCCTGCTGCGGCTGCATGAAGGCGACCAGGTCATGGCGACTTTTGCCGAACACATGGGCGTCAACGTGATCCGGATAAATGCAGAAGACCGCTTTCTCAAGGGCCTGAAAGGGGTGTCCGACCCGGAGCAGAAACGCAAGATAATCGGCAATCTGTTCATCGATATCTTCGAGGAAGAAGCAGCCAAGCTGGAAGATGTCGGTTTTCTTGCGCAGGGTACCATCTACCCCGACGTGATCGAGTCGGCCGGTGCGGCGTCAGGCAAGGCGCATGTCATCAAATCACACCACAATGTGGGTGGCCTGCCGGATTATATGAAGCTGGAACTGGTCGAACCGCTGCGTGAACTGTTCAAGGACGAGGTGCGTCGTGTCGGGGTCAAGCTTGGGCTGCCTTCCAAGATGATCTACCGCCATCCCTTCCCGGGGCCGGGGCTGGGCGTGCGCATCCTCGGCGAGGTCAACAAGGAATACGCAGATATCCTGCGCCGCGCGGACGCGATCTATATCGACGAGCTGAACAAGGCACGCCTGTATGACGAGGTCAGTCAGGCCTTCGCCGTGTTCCTGCCGGTGAAATCGGTCGGCGTGGTGGGTGATGCACGGCGCTACGAGTATGTCATCACCCTGCGTGCGGTGAAGACGATTGATTTCATGACCGCCAGTTTTGCCCACCTGCCGTTCGAATTCCTGGAGCGGGTTTCGAGCCGCATCATCAATGAAGTCAACGGCGTTTCACGCGTTGCCTACGATATCTCTAGCAAGCCGCCGGCCACGATCGAGTGGGAGTGACCGGAATTTTTAAAACATTGATTTAAAATGATAAAATAAATTTTATTGATAATATAATCTGCATCGTCAATGGTATTTTTCATGGTATTTACAAGTGCTGTAAGGCAGAAAGCAGCAATACCATGAGTGGCAGATTGGCGTAATCATGGTATCAGCGGTCGGCACTCAGATATCGCGTTCTGAACGAGCATGGCGTGATTTAGGGCTTT
>CAZCDY010000063.1:0-20758 GCA_964497145.1 uncultured Gammaproteobacteria bacterium | reverse complement strand
TGGAACTCGACGCCGACGGCTTCCCACAGGCTACCGGAGAGTTCGAGACCATGCCCGCCGACGCCGTCGTGCTGGCATTGGGCCAGGATGTGGATACCCGGGTGCTGGAAAGTGTCGCAGATCTGCAGATCGACCGCGGTGTGGTTCAGGTCGGTGCCGATATGATGACCCACCATGAGGGCATATTCGCCGGCGGCGACATGGTGCCGGGGGATCGCACCGTCACCGTCGCCGTTGGTCATGGCAAAAAGGCGGCCCGTGGCATGGATGCCTGGTTGCGCGGAGAGTCCTATCAGGGGCCGGGGAAATCCGAGCTCGCGACCTACGATCGACTTAATACCTGGTATTACTCGGATGCCGAGAAGACGGTGCGGCCCATGCTGGACGTGATCCGCAGGCAGTCCACTTTCGACGAGGTGCGCGGCGGTCTCGACGAGTCGAATGCCTTGTATGAGGCACGCCGCTGTCTGTCTTGCGGTAACTGTTTCGAGTGCGACACCTGCTACGGTGTCTGTCCCGACAACGCGGTGATCAAGCTGGGCCCTGGAAAGCGTTTCCGATTCAACTACGATTATTGCAAGGGGTGTGGCCTCTGCGTCGCTGAGTGCCCTTGTGGCGCGATACGGATGGAGCCCGAAGAGGTCTGATTGGCCCGCTGAATCCCGGCGCGGGGCAGACTTCCGGCTCAGTTCTCGGTCGGCCCCAGCAACTTGTCACGCACCAATGCGTAAGCGACGTAGTACTTGAATATGTTGCGCACGTACTGCACCGGTTCGCGCCCGACGGTCTTGGCGGCGGCGAGCTCGACGTTTCCGAACCAGATGTTGGTATCCAGACCCATCTTCTTGGCCTGGTTGCGCATCTTGCGTACGTTCGCAGGTCCGGCATTGTAGGCCGCCCAGCTGAATGCAAGCTGGTTCTTCGCCGTGATCTGCGGGTCTGAAAAATAACGGTCACGCAGGAATGCAAGGTACTTGATGCCGGCGTGGATGTTGTTTTCCAGTTTCGAGACGTTCTTGATGCCGATGTTCGGGTCGGCCGCCGTCGAGGGCAACAGCTGCATGATGCCTACGGCGCCGCGATGACTGCGGGTGTCGTGGTCGAGCTTGGATTCCTGGTAGGCCTGCGCCGCTACCGCGAGCACGTCGAACTCGTATTCGTCCGCGTATTTGGAAAAGACGCCGACGACTTCATGGAACCTGCTGCGTTCGCTGTCCGCCAGAGGGTTCTTTATCCTGCTCGCGTCCTGGAGATAGCGTTTGAACAGTATGTTGCCGAGCAGTGTGCCCGGCGCGATCTGTTTTACGAACCCATCCAGGCTTTTGAGTAGTTCCGGATTGCTTTTGCGCACTGCCCAGCCAAGTGTGTTGCCCGATTGCACTTTCACCTCGTCGAGTATCCGGATGTTGGGCAGCACCTGGCCCCAGAGCCGCGCCTTGTAGTCATCGACCACGGTGATCGGTACGATGCCGGCGTCGACCATCTCGAGGATGTCTTCCGAGAGCAGTTCGCTGTCGGCTTCACGTATATCGATGGCGGCAAGGCCCTTTTCGACAAACTGCTTGTTGAGTGCGCGAAGATGCTCGGCATAGCTGCTGTTGCGCAGCACATGCACCTCGCGCCCGGCCAGATCCTCCACTTTGTGTATGCCATCGACACTGTCATGGGTGACCACGAGTTCATCGACCGTTACCGATCGGCCGCTTGCGAAGGCAAAGTCACGCTGGCGCTCCGGCGTCACGGTCAGTAGTGCGGCGGCGATATCGCCTTTGCCTTCGGCGAGGTCGGGCAGCAGCTGCGCAAAGGTGGTCGGGATGAGCACGACCTGGGTCTTTTTCTCTTCGCGCTTGATGCCCTTGTTCAGCCGCTTCTCGAACTGGTTGAGCAATTCGACCTGCAGGCCGGTGGCTTTGCCGTCTGGCTTGATCACGAAATCGGTGCGGCTATAGGTCACCAGCGCACGTATCTGTCGGCGCTTGCGCATCGCCGGCAGGTCATCGGTGCTGCGGCTGAGTTCCAGGTGTTCGAGCAGCGCCGCTTCGGCGGCAATCGCCGGTGCCGCGGCAACAATCGCAAACAGTACGCCGGCGAGTAGCTGCAGCAGGCGCTGGCGGCAGAATCTTGAAACTCTGGCTCGAGTCATGCCGGTGCGCATAAGCCTCTCCTCAGGGTGCGAAGGGCATCCAGGGCGCCATCCGGCCCGAGTACCCCATGGTTGAGCCCATCGCTGGTGTCATGACGCTTAGCTTAGCATTCATCACCCGCATCTCGTGATGCATCTCGGGTACGGGGGATACACTGCCGGTCATGCTGTGGTCCAATCATAAGCCCGGAATGCGCCGAAGGGGCGATCGCGAAGAACCGTGGGAAAGCGGGTACGAAGCATCTTCGGTTTGGATCGGCGCATTTTGCCTGCAGTTCGGTTCTCATTCCCATCGATACCCGCGGACCGTAGTAACATGATCCGCCAGATGCCTTTGAACTGCGTTTTTTAGGGAGAATGTCCTGAAATGTTAAGTTTTTTGAGTTCAATCTTTTCAGCACAGGAGCAGTCATCTGATGCCCCGGACGAGTCCCTGGTGGAAGCGGCCATCGAACGGGTGGTGGATGCGACCGACCCCCGCTTGCGGGCGTTCCCGAATTACCGCAAACGGCTCTATCCAGGTGCACAGTGCAGCGTGGCGTATGTCCAGGGGCTGATCGATGGTCTGCCCGAACCTGTGGAAATCAGTCGGCGTTCGTTCAACACGGATCCACGCCTGCGGGCCTTCTTTGCGTCGCCAGACCGGATGCAACAGGTGCTCGGCAGTGCCCCGTCGTTGGTCGAATTTCTGGCCAACCGCAAGGGGCCCTACCCCGAGTACATATTCGGCCTGCTCGCTCCGGAGATGACGGAGCGTAAGTCCCTGGGTATGGAGCTCGAGGGCGACCATGTGCGGCGGGACGTGCTGCAGCAGGTGGTCGATTTTTCTGATCACCGATTTTTCGGTGCTGCCGGCAGCGAGGAAGAGGCACGTACTGAGATGAAGAAACGGGCGTTCGATTACCTGTCTGTATTGGCGCTGAGGCGCATTGTCGACGTCGAGGAAAAACGGTCGGAGCTGGAAAGACAGAAAGGGCTGCTGCAGCGCAAGCTGGATGCCATGCGGGGTGGGAACTGGGGGCTCGAGACAATGACCCCCCAGGAGGGGGCTGATCATCCCGACTACCGCTCGCTGGGCGAGCAGATCTCAGCGGTCGAGGGTGAACTGATGACCCTGCCTTGCAACGAGGCAAGTCTGGAGAATCGCTTCGATTGCATCAATGCGATCCTGGAGAAGCCGGAGGAGTGGCTCTCCCTGAGCCCGCTTGATCTGCATATTGATGTCATGTCGCTCAAGGTGAACGATCCTGCCGACGGCACATCACAGCCGCTGGAGCTCACCAAGTTTCGCGCACTGAACGGTGGCACACGCGTGGCTTTGTTCGGTTATTTTCCGCGCGCCGAACTGCCCCCTGAAAAGGATTTCTTCAAGGAGGCGGAGCGTTTTCTCGGCTGAAGGCCGGCGTCTTCGGTGATCTGCTGTCCGTATCCCGTAAGTGGCGAATTGTGGGTGCGATCATGCCGATGCCTGCAAACCATAGACGCTCGCAACAAGAGACGAACCCGTGACCAACTCAAAGAGCGGCGTCAGGCTGCCCCTGCATATCACCATCAGTGCCCTGTTCATCGGGATTGTCCTACTGCTCGGCATGGTGCTCATCTATCAGGGCTATACGCAATCCTCGCGGATCATTCTCTCGAGCGCGGCCGAGCTTCACAAAAAGATCAGTGAAGAGATTCAGCTCGAGTTCAGGGCTACCTATCGCCCCGTGGTGGGATCACTGCAACTGCTCGCACTTTCATCCGTCACCCGGGCGGACACGAAGGCCGCGCGCGTCGAGAGCCTGCCTTTGCTGGCGGCTGCCCTGTCGGAAGTGGCGGTGGTTTCGGGGATACAGATCGGCTATGCGAACGGCGACTATTTTATCGTCCGCCCGCTACGTTCAGGGCCTGCGAAAGAACGGTTCGCTGCCCCTGCGGCTGCGCATTATATGGTCGACGATATCGGGGAGACCGGCTCGTCGGAACGCAGGCTGTCGCGCTCGTTCTTCGATGCCGGACTGAATCTGCTGCAGGAAGATGCGCCAGTGGCGACCGACTACGACCCCCGTCGACGGCCCTGGTATCTCGATGCGGGAAGGTCGCCAAGGGCGACAGAGCCCTATCTGTTTCATTTCATGCGCAAGGTCGGAACAACGGTCGCCATGGGTACGACCGAACCCGGTGTGGTCATCGCCAGCGACATATCACTGGACCGGCTTTCAGACACCATAGGCGAGTCTCGCATTACGCCGAACTCGGAGGCCGTGATCGTGGGAGGCGATGGTCGCGTACTTGCCTACCACGATGGGGCAAAGGTCATCGAGCGCGGAGCCGATGACCGGTTCGGTCTGGCGCATATCGGCGGCCTGGGCAGCCCCTTGCTGAAACGGTTCAGCGAAGGTCTCAATGTGCAGCCGCGTCGGCTGGATCTCGAATTCGACGACCGGCGCTGGATCGGCAGCATAGACCGGATTGGGAAAAACAGCGGTCTGGATATGAATATCTTGTTGCTCTCTCCAGTCGATGAGCTGCTTGCCGACGCCGTTGCCATCAGCCGGACTTCGCTGATTATCACGCTGGTCATCATCGCCCTGAGTATTCCAATCGTCTGGCTGGTCTCGGCGCGCGTAGCGGGACCGATGCGCCGGCTTGCCGCAGAGGCCAACGCCATTCGGCGATTCGATTTCGAAGCCCCGGTTCAGACCCGGTCGGCCATCAGCGAGGTCGATTCGCTTGCCGAGGCAATGCGGATGATGAAGAGCACGATCAACCAGTTTCTGGTGTTGATCAATTCCTTGGCGGGGGAAAAGGAGTTCGATGCCCTGCTGGAACGCATCACCCGGGAAACCATGCGCATTGCGCGGGCCGACGTTGCCGTCGCCTACCTGATCGATGACGGCGATTCCTTCCTGCACGCAGAGACTAAGCAGACCGCAAAGCGGCAGGAACAGGCAATAAAGACGCTGCCTGACATCCGGCTGTCTGACGAACATCCCCTGATCGAGTGTCTGCACGGTCAACGGGCGCAGATGTTGGGGCCCGAGCTGTCTAACGATCCTGCAATGGCCCCACTGCTCGGTCTGATGGACGGCGAGGCGGGTAACCTGCTGACGGTGCCGCTACGCAACCGTCAGAACGAGTCGGTGGGGGTGCTGTGTCTGCTGTTCCGCTCGGGTGAGGAATCACTTCAGCCGGGCGAGCGTCAGGCCAAGATGGCTTTTCTGGATGCGCTCTCCGGGTTTGCTGCGGTCAGTATCGAGAGCCGCCAGCTGTTGAAGATGCAGGCGGCCCTGCTGGATGCCTTCATCAAGCTGATCGCGGGCGCCATCGACTCGAAATCACCCTACACCGGTGGGCATTGCCAGCGCGTGCCCACGCTCACCAGGATGCTGGCGGAAGCGGCATGTGCGAGCAAGTCACCGCCCTTTGCCGATTTCGATCTGGCGGATGAGGACTGGGAGGCGCTGCATATCGCAAGTTGGCTGCATGACTGTGGCAAGGTGACCACGCCGGAATATGTGGTCGACAAATCCACCAAGCTGGAGACCATCTACGACCGGATCCACGAGGTCCGCATGCGTTTCGAGGTGCTCAAGCGCGATGCCCGGATCCGCTATTGGGAACGGTTGGCCGAGGGTGGCGACCGGCGCGCGCTGAAGACCGGGCTGGATACCGAACTCGCCCGCCTCGATGATGATTTCGCCTTCGTGGCCGAATGCAACGAAGGTGGCGAATTCATGGACCCTGAGCGTCTGGAACGTCTGCGCAGGATCGCCGAGAGGACCTGGATGCGGACGCTGGACGACCGCCTGGGCGTTTCCTGGGAGGAGCGTCGGCGCAAACAGCGGACGGCGGCACCTGTCCTGCCGGTTGCGGAGAAGCTCCTTGATGACAAACCGGACCATCTGATCGAACGCACGGATGCCGAACGCATGCCGGAGGACAATCCCTGGGGATTCAGGCTGGATGTGCCGGAATATCAATACAATCGCGGCGAGCTGTATAACCTCGAGGTGGCCCGCGGCACCCTCTCGGAGGAAGAGCGCTTCAAGATCAACGATCATGTCGTGCAGACCATCATCATGCTGGACAAGCTGCCCTATCCAAAACATCTGCGTGAGGTGCCGGAGATCGCGGGCGGCCATCACGAGACCATGGATGGCAGGGGCTACCCGAGGCGACTCACGAGCGGCGAAACCTCAGTTGCCGCGCGAATCATGGCCATTGCAGATATCTTCGAGGCCCTGACCGCGTCAGATCGACCTTACAAAAAGGCCAAAACACTGAGTGAGTCCATCCGTATTCTCAGCCTCATGAAGAAGGATGCGCATATCGACCCCGATCTGTTTGAGCTATTCCTGAAGAGTGGCGTGTGGAAGGCCTACGCGGACAAGTTTCTGGCATCTGAACAGATCGATGAGGTTAATATCGGGCAATACCTGGACTGAGCGGCATCTCCGGTGCTGCACACGACCGGAATGCTCGCTATCGTAGCGGCAGCGTAAACCGAATGCTGTAAATATAGGAGGATAGGAATATGTCAAAGAAAAAATCCAAGAGTGAGAAGAAAAAGGCCAAGGGCGAACACAAGAAACTCCAGGCGGCAGTGAAGGACAACGCGGAGGAAGTCGCGTCGGAAAAGAAGAAGCTGTCCACAAAGGAGTACGAGGCAGAGCTCTACAAGCTGCATGCCGAGCTGGTCAAACTCCAGCGCTGGGTGCAGGAGACAGGTGCCAGGGCCATCATCGTGTTCGAGGGGCGTGACGCGGCCGGCAAGGGTGGGGTCATCAAGCGCATCACCGAGCGGGTGAGTCCTCGTGTGTTTCGTGTGAACGCGCTGCCTGCACCGTCAGAGCGCGAGAAAACCCAGATGTACATGCAGCGTTATGTCCAGCGTTTTCCCGCGGCAGGCGAGGTCGCCATTTTCGACCGCAGCTGGTACAACCGTGCGGGTGTCGAACGCGTCATGAAATTCTGTACCAAAGAACAGTACGAGGGATTTCTGCACTATGCGCCCATTTTTGAAAAAGCCATCGTCGATGGGGGTATCGTGCTGATCAAGTACTGGTTTGATGTCGGGATGGATGAGCAGGAGCGGCGCTTCCGCGCGCGTATAGAGGATCCGAGGAAGGTCTGGAAACTGAGCCCGATGGACGTCGAGTCCTTCGATCGCTGGTACGACTACTCCAGGGCACGCGACGATATGCTCAAGTACACCAGTACCGATCATGCACCCTGGAACATCGTGCGCGCGGACAGCAAGAAGCGCGCGAGGCTGAACTGCATCTCGCATCTGCTCAGCCAATTCCCATACAAGGACCTGCCGCGTGAAAAGGTCAAGCTGGGCAAGCGCAGCACCAAGGGCAGTTACGACGATGAGGCCGTGATCGAGCAGTTCGGTACCATTCCCGAAAAGTACTGATCACCTGCCGCTAAGGCTCCGAGCCGATGGAATGGCTACAGGGTCATCAGGAAGGTCCCCGCAAAGGTCAGGAACACATTGGCAAAGGTGTCGGTGCCGGCGTAGCCGATTGCGGGGATGCTGCTGTTGGCGGCATCCGTGACCACGGCGAGTGCGGGAGTGCTGGTCATGGCCCCGGTCAGTGAGCCCAACAGCAGTGCCGGGTTCATCTTAAGGACCTTGCGCCCCAGCAGGAAGCCTATGCCCGGGGGCAGGGCGCTCACCAGTAGGGTGTTGCCGAGCATCGGTAGCCCCACTTCCAGCACGTGCGCATCAGAGCCGATGCGGTAGGCCCCGATGACCGGCAGGGTCTCGACTGTCGTGGGTGCGTCATGCCGGTTGGTCAAGAGGCCTTTCTCGATCGCGTAGGTACGCGCCATCGCCTCGAAGGACACGGAGTGCGATTCTTCGAGGAACGGGTGCCATCAGGCCAGGACGATGTCTTCCATTGTCGGTCCCTCTCGGATACCGCGCCATGGCCGGGGTTATGTGCCCGCAAAACTTTCGAAAATTGCAGCGATATGGCACTCTCGTCACCCGACCGCCGATGAACGCAGTGCTTCCCCGACCGCGCCGCCTGGCCCGCTTTTGCTGCCGAGTATCGACCGACCGTCTCAACCCCGATCGTGATTTATGCGGATTGCCGGGGGACCTGAAAAGAGCAAGATTATGACAAATGACAAACTAGCCCGTTTCGATTCGCCGTCCGCCCGGGGCCTGATAGGCATCGGCCTGTTTTGTCTCTTGCTCTCAGGCTGCGGCAAGGAGGAGGCGGCTCCCCCGCCCGAGACCGCCCGGCCTGTGAAGACCATCGTAGTGGCGGACGGCGGTGGTATGGGAATGCGCCAGTATCCGGGCCGGGTGCGGGCCGCAATTCGCGCGGACCTGTCGTTCGAGGTGGCTGGCAAACTTGCCGAATTGCCGGCCAAGGAAGGGCAGGTGGTCGAAAAGGGCGAACTCGTTGCCAGGCTCGACGATCGTGACCTGTCGGCTGACCTGAAATCAGCCAAGGCCGAGAGTGAAAACGCCGAGGCAAACTTCAACCGCGGGGCCAAGCTGGTCAAGGACGGCTTCATCTCCCGGACGGATTTCGACAAGCTGAGCGCGCAGCGCGATGTGACGGCTGCCGCTCTTGCCAGGGCCGAGAAGGCAGTCGCGGACACCCGGCTCCTGGCTCCGTTCAGTGGCCGGGTGGCATCGCGTCTGGTCGAAAACTTTCAGGATGTCCAGGCGAAACAGCCGATCGTCCGGCTGCAGGATATCGAACAACTCGAGATCCTGGTCGATGTGCCGGAAAACAGGGCGATAAGGATGCGCGGTGACGGGCAGGTCGAAGGCAAGATACATGCAGTGTTCGAGGCTGCGCCAGGGCGTGAATTCGATCTGACCGTAAAGGAGTTCTCCACCGAGGCGAATCCCGATACCCAGACCTTCGAGGCGGTCCTGACGATGCCTCAGCCGGAGGGCCTGATGATACTCCCGGGGATGACGGCTATGGTTTGGGCGGAATCGGCCTCGGTCGAAGAAGCTGCTGTTGAGAACGGGTTCAACATTCCGGCAGCCGCCTTGTTTGCTGACGAGACGGGAAATCCCCATGTCTGGGTGGTGGATACCGCGAACAACACGGTGCAGAAGCGCGAGGTTGTGACGGGCGATCTGAGTGGAAGCGATGAAATCCGGGTGATCGGCGGGCTGACGGCCGGCGAGATGGTGGCGGTCAGCGCGGTGAGCCGCCTGCGTGAAGGCATGGCCATCAAGCCGGTCGATAAGGTGGAGTTCTGATGAACATCGCCGAATGGAGCATTCGCAACAACGTTATCACCTGGGTGATGACGGTCGTATTGGTTGTGGTCGGCGTCATGTCTTTTCTCAACCTCAGCCTGCTCGAGGACCCTGAGTTCACCATCAAGGAGGCGATGATCCTCACTCCCTATCCGGGTGCTTCGGCGGCGGAGGTCGAAAAAGAGGTCACCAACGTCATCGAACAGGCCGTACAGACCCTGGGGCAGCTCGATTACGTGGAGTCACGTTCCTCGCGCGGAATATCGAGCGTCAAGGCGGTGATAAAATCCAATTACGACAAGCATTCTCTGCCGCAGGTCTGGGATGAGCTGCGGCGCAAGGTGGGGGATGCGGCCGTAATGGGTAAGTTACCCCCGGGTGCAGGCCCTTCGCTGGTCAACGACGACTTCGGTGACGTTTACGGTGTCTACGCGGCACTGACCGGAGACGGCTATTCCTACAAGGAGATCTACGAATACGCCAAGTTCCTGAAAAGGGAGCTGCTTCAGGTCTATGGTGTCAAGCGCATCGAACTGTTCGGCAATCAGCCGGAGGTGGTCTATATCGAGATGCGTCGGGACAAGATGAGCCAGTTCGGTATCTCGCCGGACGATATCTACGCGGAGCTGAGGGCCAAGAATCTGCCAGCCAGTGCGGGCCATTTGCGTATGGGAAGGGAATTCATCCCGGTGAGCCCCACCGGTGAGTTCAAGTCAGAGCAGGAGTTTGGCAATCTGCTGATCAGCACCAGCGGTGAAAACCAGACGGTCTATCTGCGTGACGTGGCCGAGATACGTCGGGGCTACGAAGAACCTGCCAAAACACTGATGCGTTTTGATGGTGTCCCGTCGATCGGAGTCGCGATCTCGGCCGCCGCCGGTGTCAATGTGGTGGAAATGGGTGAGGCCCTGGAAAAGCGTTTCCGTGAGCTGGAGTCGCAGGCGCCACTGGGTATGGAGGCCCATATCGTCTCGCTGCAATCCGAGGCCGTGGTCGTGGCCATCGATGATTTTCTGGTCAGCCTGGCGCAGGCGGTTGGCATTGTTGTGGTGGTGCTGCTGGGCTTCATGGGCCTGCGCAGTGGTCTGATCATCGGTGCCGTGCTGTTGGTGACGATTCTGGGCACTTTCATCTTCATGGATGCCTTTGACATTACACTGCAAAGGATCTCGCTCGGCGCCCTGGTTATCGCCCTTGGCATGCTGGTGGACAACGCCATTGTGGTTACGGACGGGATCCGGGTGAAGCTGGATCAGGGGCAGGACACTCTGAGTGCGGCCAAGGAGGTGGTCGGCCAGACCGCTGTGCCCCTGCTGGGCGCCACCATTGTGGCGGTTACCGCCTTCGCAGCGATAGGGACCTCCGACGACAGCACCGGCGAATACACCGCCACCCTGTTTTACGTCATCCTGATCTCTCTGATGTTGAGCTGGGTGACCGCGGTGAGTACCACGCCGCTGTTGTGCCATGCCTTTCTCAAGCCGGCCAAGAAGACCGATGGTGCCGACACGGACCCCTATGGCGGCGTTCTGTATCGCGTCTATCGGAGCTTTCTGTCCGTCTGTATCCGCTTCCGCTGGATCACTATCGCGGTGGTCGTGGCCATGTTCGCCGCCGCCATCGTCGGTTTTGGTTCGGTCAAACAGAGCTTCTTCCCCGATTCCACCCGGCCGCAGTTCTACGTCGATTTCTGGTTCCCCGAGGGGACCGATATCGAGGAGACCTCGCGTCAGATCGCCCGTGCCGAGAAGGCGTTGACCGCACGCGAGGGGGTGACCGCAATCACTACCCAGATCGGCGGGGGATCGCCGCGTTTTCTGCTGACCTATACACCGGAGAGCAATTACGCCAGTTTCGCCCAGCTCCTGGTAGACGTGGATGACTACAGACAGATTCTGGGTATGGTCAATGAAGTCCAGGACGAGATGGAGGATCTGTTCCCACAGGCCATCATTCAGGTCAGGCAGTTTGTCCTGGGCCCGTCCACCGGGGGCAAGATACAGTTGCGGATCAGCGGCCCGGACCCGGCCGAGCTGAGGCGACTCGCGGCCAAGGTTGAGACCATCATGCTGGATGATCCCGCTACCCAGTATGCGCGTAACGAATGGCGCAGCAAGATCAAGGTCGTCAGGCCGCAGTTGTCGGAGGCCCAGGCCAATCGTGCCGGAATCACCCGTCCCGATCTGGCAGAGGCCATCGGGACGGCCGTGCAGGGGCGGAAGGTGGGTATCTATCGCGAAAAGGATGAACTGCTCGACATCATCTCGCGGGCGCCCGCTTCGGAGCGGGTGGACCTGGACAATCTGGGTGCCATCCCTGTCTGGAGCCCGGTGGCCAGGAGCATGATCCCGGCAGACCAGGTGGTGAGCAGTTTCGATACCGAGTTCGAGGACGCCAATCTGTGGCGGCGCAATCGGACCAGCATGCTCAAGATCCATTCCGATCCGCGCGGAGGCACACTGCCCAGCGAACTCCTGGCGCGCATCAAGCCGAAAATCGAACAGGCCTTGAACGTGGATGTGGGCAATGTGTTGGGCAAGCGTTTCGGGCCGGATGAAGACCCCTTTGCGAACTTCACCGACAAGACCCTGAAGGTGGGCGATGCCGATATCTGGCCACTCAAGGGTATGCCGGGTTACTACATGTCCTGGGGTGGTGACGCGGAGAGTTCGGCGCGCGCCGGGGCTGCGCTGGGCGAAACCCTGCCGGTGTTCTTCGGCCTGATGGTGCTGATTGTTCTGGCCCTGTTCAACTCGATCCGCAAGACCTTGGTGATCTGGCTCACGGTGCCACTGTCCATTATCGGCGTCACTGCGGGTCTGTTGCTGTTCGGTCAGCCTTTCGGGTTCATGGCCCTGCTGGGCCTGATGAGCCTGTCCGGGATGCTGATCAAGAACGCGGTGGTCCTGCTGGATGAGATCAATGTGCAGCTGGATACCGGAAAGGAGGCGTTTCACGCAATCGTGGATTCCGGCGTCAGTCGTCTGATACCGGTTTCCATGGCGGCCAGCACGACCATTTTGGGGCTGATACCGCTGTTGGGTGATGCCTTCTTCGTCTCGATGGCGGTGACCATCATGTTCGGGCTGGGGTTCGCGACCGTGCTGACGCTGATCGTGGTGCCGGTGCTCTACGCCGTGTTCTTCAGGGTGCCTTTCGTGAAAACCGCCTGACCCGGTAGCCATCGACTGCCGTTCCTGGTCTATGCGAACCCGGGCGCCTGGGCTATCGGCTTTGTGCGGTCCGCGGCAACAGCAGGCCGATGATGAGGCTGACGGCGATCAGCCAGTTGTCCTGGATCATGGGCCCGGTCGGAAAGGGGGGATGGTCGAGTGTAAGCAGCTGTATGCCCGTGCTCAAGCCAAAGGGGCCAGCTGCCAGCGATCGACACCGGGTCGCGAAGGGTCTTTACCCCCCCCCGGCCTTTTACCTCAGTCCGTCTGTGCCGCCCGGTAGCCGATGCGGAAACCGCCCCAGTGGCGGCCGTCCACGTAGATCGGCACCGAGATGTCGTGCATGACCTCGCCGGTGTCACGCTTGTAGGTCTGCAGCAGGAAGGTTGCCGTACTGCTGCCGCTGCGGCTGCCGGTGCGATCGCTGAATATCCGCTTGGTCCGGTTGTTGTGCAGATCCGTCTGATGGTCCCCGATCAGGGGGCTGGAGAAACGGCGGTTATGCGTGGGCAGATAGCCGTTATTGTCGACCGCCACGGCGTAGACCACTTCGGGGTCGAGCTCCAGGATGGGTTCCTGGATCGCAGGCAAAATCCGGTCGGTAAAGTCGTCGAAGCCGGTCTTGTACTTGGGTGGATCGGTATCGGCAATGGGCTGGTAGTCGCGATCAAATAATTCGTCTTCGCTGATATCTCCTCCGCCGAGCGCATCCTCGAATACCCCGGCGACATGATACGCGGCATCCTGTGCCGTGCATTGCATGCGTGCATGCTGGGACTGTCCTTCCACTGTCAACACACTGCCATGAATGGTCTCGGCCATGGTCGAAAGCTGCTCCGACTGCTTCGAGAACAGACCGGCCTGTGATTCGGTCTCCTGCAGGCGGCTGCCCAGGGTCTGCATGCAGGTGGAGGTTCGACCAACCTCGGCGCAATTTGCCGAGGTGTCGTCGGCGATCGCCTGTACCTGCCGATGGATGGTTTCGATATCGGCAAAGATGTCCCTCAGCTGCCTGCCTGCGTTGCTGGTGAGGTCGGCACCCTCAGCGACGGCCGTGGACAGGTCGGACATGGTCTCAACGGCACCGCTGATGTCGGTGCTGATCTCGCTTACCATGGCGCCGATCTCGTCCGCGGCCGTGGCGGTCTTACCCGCGAGGTCGCGCACCTCTTCGGCCGCCATCGCAAATCCACGTCCCTGCTCGCCGACGCGTGCGGCCTCGGCGACGGCGTTCAATGCCAAGAGCTTGGTGTGCTCCGCGATGCCGCCGATCAAGGCCGTGATGGTCTCTATCTGCGCGGATTTGTTTTCCATGGCCGCAACCAGTTCGCAGCCCTGTCGCGCCTGTCGGCTGGTTGCTCGCATCTTTTCGGCGGCCTCGTTCACTGCCTCCTGTCCGATCGAGCTTGCCCTTTGGGCACGCAGGGCCATCTCAGCGCCGGTCGCGGCGCTGTCTGCAGATTCGGTCGCCAGTGCCTGGATGCGGTGCACGGTAGCCTTAATATCATTCAGCTCCCGGTTGTCTGCCTGCACCTCGAGTTGCAGACGATCGGCTGCGATGGAGACCTCTGCGGACGCAAGCGCGATCCGGCCGCCCTGGTCGGCCAGGTGCACAGCCATGTCCTTGAACATATCAACGGTTTGCAGCATCTGATCCAGGGACTCGAGCCGTTCCGTATCTGGGCCGTGGTGTTCTATGGCGGTGATCGGCAGAGAGCCCAGCAGCCGGTGACGAAGTTGTTGATGGGCGTCGTACAGTGGGGCCACCAGGCGCAGATACAACCCTATGCCGGTGATCCCGGCGCCGAGCGCAGCCGCCATGATGACGCCCATTCAGGAAAATTCCAGCTTGTGGTGGCACCCGCAAACGCGGCTGTTGTCGCGGCCAGGAGCGAGACGATGACGGATATTTTTTTGGGTGCTGGCATGCGCTGACCCTCGTGGCATCCGTGCAGCGCGGATGCTTCGCTGTTCCCCAATCGGTAGGGAATCTAGCGGCGGCGGCATGTATCACTTGAATAGAGCGGCTTTGTCCCGCGTGGCCTACTAAGGCAGTTCGCATTCCTTTCGGTAGCGATCCGCCATGGCTGAACGGCGCTGGGGTTTGCCCTTCAGGCGTTCGATCTCTTGTGCCATCTCCATGCAGCGGTCTCCGCGGCTCTTTTCTTTCCGGCTCTCAGGAAGCGTGGTCAGATAATTCTCATCGTGAGGCTTACTCTCGAACATGATGGATTGATCCGGGCCGGCATTCTGCGCACTCACGGCGGCCGACAGGCATGTGAGTGAAATGGCGATCAGAAGTTGCTTGGTCATGGTTTCACCGGGGCGCCGAATGCGGATTCAGTGTATGTGCCTGCTGATGGACATCATGCGGTATCAGCCGTCGGCATAGTAGCCGAGTCATCACTGCTGCGTCGAACCCGAGCCAGCGGTCTGCATTGTTTGGCCGGACGTTCCGTCCAGACCGGACCGTGAATACGCGGGTTCAGGGACCAGGTATGGCTTCCAATGACCTGAGGTAATCGACCATCGCACCCCGGTCGCGTGCACTGAGCTTCGACGTGCTGTTGTCTATCACCTCGGTCATGAGGCCTCCGGTGTAGTCCCCGTTGGGTAATTCGCCTGATTCCAGGAAATAGCCCAGGTCGTCTGCATCCCATCTGCCGAGGCCTCCCTCTCGAGAGGGCGTGATGTTGGGCACGCTGTCGCCCTCGGGGCCGCTTTTGCTGCCGGCCAGGTACCGACTTCGATCCGAGACACCCGCCCAGTTCCTCGGTGTGTGGCATTCGCCGCAGTGTCCAAGCGCATCGACCAAATAGCGGCCGCGAGCGAGTACCGGGTCGGTCGGGGGGGGTGGCGGCTCCTCCTGCATCAGCCACTGCCAGATCCTCATCATCCAGCGTGCCAGCCACCAGGGCAGCTCATGTTCGCGATTGGACTGACGCTGCGGCGTCATGGACTGCAGGTACTCGAACAGGGCGCCCGCATCGTCATTGCTCATCAGACGGTAAGAGGGGTAGGGGAAGACAGGAAAGTAGGCACTGCCATCAGGGGCCTCACCGTGCTTCAAGGCCCTGACGAACTCGTCCTTGGTCCAGTTGCCGATGCCGGTATCCGGGTCCGGACTGATATTGGGCGAATAAAACACGCCATAGGGCGTTTCGAACGAACGGCCGCCCGCCAGCGGTGCTCCGTCCTCTGCGGTATGGCAGCCGAGGCAGCCGGCGGCTGCAAACAGATACTGCCCTTCGGAGCCAACGACGGATGCTGTCCAGATCAGACCCAGGGCCGCTACCAGCCAGTAGCGCACGGATCAGTCGTCCTTCACGCGGAAGTCCTTGTGGCAACCCTTGCAGCTCTCGCCTACCGCTTTGAACGCATTGGCTATGTGTGGAGCATCGCCGGTGGCTGCCGCTGCAGCAAAGTCGGCTGTGGCTTTCTTGGCCTCTTCAGCGGCCTGCTCGAATTTGGGCCATTGACTCCAGATCTCCTCCTTGGCCTTGGTTTCACCGAAATCAGAGCCTTCGGGGAAAAGCCGGGGGATGTGACGGCTGAGTTCAGCCAGTGCCAGGGCATGCATCATCAGATCGCCCTCGGGCGCAACCTTGCCGCGGATGATCTGGCTGGCGGCACCGCTGTGGCCGCCGGTGGCCTTCATCATGGCCTGCCGATACTTGATGTAGTTCTCGGGCTCCTCGGCCAGCACGGTGGATGTGCAGGCGAATAGCGCAGCAGCGACAATTACAAGGATCTTCTTCATGGGTGTCGTTCTCCACAGGGGCAAGTGTGATGCTGATGTTAACAAGTTGGCCGGCCTATGCGATACGACGAGTCCCCGTTGTTTGGCGGGGTTATCCTCCATGGTTCCGAAATGTCTGTAATCCCCGGCGGCGTGAACGCTGGGACCTGACTTTGCCGCACCCGGTGACGGCCGATGCGGCCCAGATCCCGACACTGGTGGGTTTGAAGCACAGCCCTGAACGTTTGTTTTTCGGCAAGGGGTGCGGCGTAGTATCCTGCTGCAGGTCGTTCCAGGAGCGTCCTGTTCTATAAGCAGATCAATCGGGCTGTCTCGATGAAAAAACGAAAAGTACTGCAGATTTTCACGAGCAACAATGCCCGGTCATCCGGCATCTTCTATCTGGGAGAGCATATCCTCTCTTCACTGCCAGAAGACAGGTATCAAACGACCACCCTGTTTCTTTGCGGCAGCAGGGATCCTGATCATCTGCAAAGTTCTGCCGCTGAAACGGTTTATCTCGGTTTGCGCGAATCGCAAATCAAGGGCCTCCGGCTTTTGGCCTCATGGAGGCTTTTCCTGTTTCTCAGAAAAGCAGAATACGATGTCGTGATATGTCATCGCCATAAACCAGTCAGCATGATGCTTTTTCTGAACCGGTTCCTGCACGTGCCGATGTGTATCGGCGTTTCGCATGGATTCGGGGAGTACGACAGGTCTTATCGAAAAAGGCAGGTCAGACGCTCGATCTCGCCGGCCTGGCGATTTGTCGGCGTATCTCCGGCAGTGAAAGCTCACCTGATTGGACTGGACATGGGGCTTGACCAAGGCAATACGAAAGCCATCACCAATGCCTTGGATCTGCAGAAGATCGGCTCGCAGCATTTGAGCAGCCTGGAGGCCCGCGAAGCGCTTGGCCTGCCGCGGGAGGGACGCATAATCGGAGCCCTGGGCCGTTTGGTGCCGATCAAGGGACATCGCTCGCTGATCGAAGCCTTTGCTTCTTTGTCTGCCAGGTTTCCCGATGTCTATCTTGCGATTGTCGGTGATGGCCGCGAGATGGATAAGCTGAAAGCACTTGCCGCTCGGCTTGGTGTTTCGGACAGGGTGTTCATGCCTGGATTTCGGGAAAACGCGGCCAGTTATGTCAAGGCTTTTGATGTTTTTGCCATGCCTTCTCGGGTTGAGGGCCTGGGTCTCGCTCTGCTGGAAGGCATGGCAGGGGGGCTTCCGGTAGTGGCCAGCAATATCCCGGCGATGCTGCCTTTGATTGAAGGCGCTCATGGGATCGCCGTGCCCCCTGGCGATGTCGGCGCCCTGGCTGCGGCACTCGAGAAGTACCTCAAGCTCGATGCAAAGGGTCTGCAGGATGCGGGCGCGCAGTCCTATCGCTATGTACTCGAAAATCACGGTCTGGATAAATTCAGAGCGGAGTATCTCGGTCTGATCGAAGGTTTTCTCGACCGGCCTGACTAGAGAAGTTTTGTGGCTTATCTGCAACGTATAGATCGTGAAAAACTGCTCCCCATAGGGCGCTCTGTCTTCGCCGGGATGTTTGTCCTGTTTTTGATCTCCTTCTATCTGCCTCTGAGTTCCAAGTCGGTCAACAACATCTTTTACGCCGGGCTCGCATTCCCGAGTGCATTGATCGCGGCATCTCACTTTTCTGATTTCAAGAAAAGTCTGAGAAACTTTTATTGGGTTTTCCTGATCATTCTTGTGCTATCGGTTTTTGACTTCAATGAACCCAATGATCTGAAGGAAGGTATTTATCTTCTGTTGTTTTTTCTGACCTGTGTTTTTCTGGATCGGGGGCAGGGGAAAGTCAAAACCTACCTGCTTGTGTTTTCGATTGCCAGCTTGCTGGTCCTGGCGATCGCCACGGTGGAATGGGTTCTTGTATGGGCGGATACGTCGGCATGGAAACGCCCTTTCCATTTGCTTGGAGAGCCTATCCATCCTGGCTTTTTCGCGATCCTTATCTGCTTTGGTATCTTGGCGGCCTGGGTTTTTGGTATTTCCGATTGGCTTGAGAATAGATCGTCGAAGGTGCTGCCTGCCCTGGGCTTTCTGGTCGTCTCTGCGCTCGTCCTGCTAACTGCAACCGTTTTTCAATCGAGGACGGCCTTGCTTGGCTTCGCCATATTCTTCTTCGGCTTTCTCTGGTATCAGAAACAGTTTTTTCTGGGTCTCCTGGTTGTCGGCTCTCTGCTTGTTGTGATCTTCGCTTCAGGATTCTATGAGCTCCTGTTGGAAAGGGGATTGAGTTACAGGGGGGAGATCTGGCAGGAGGTAATCAGGCAGCTGACCACGGAATGCAATATCTGGGTCGGTTGTGTTCCCGGTGAGAAAATCCTCGGCCAGTTTTATCATCCCCACAATGCCTATCTGGCAATGCTTTATCGAAACGGCATACTGGGTGCGTCGGTGTTCCTGGTATTCATTGCGATTTTCTTCGTCAAAACAATGCGGGTGAAATCGCGTTGGATGTTGTTGTCGCTTTTTGGCTGGGGCTGCCTGCTGACCGAAATCGACAGCATTTTGACGTCGCCGGAGCCGTTTTGGATCTACTTCTGGCTCCCCGTGTTTATGGCGATCATTGAAACACAGCAGAAAGAGCTGGCAGGCGAGGCGGCGGGGTAGCCGGCCAGTGTGATCATAGTGACGCCGGCAGAAACTGGCGCCAGTCCAAGCCTCAGGCTCTATCCCAGACCGCCGCCGCAGACGGTGGTCGCTTACGCGCCCCGCCTGCGCGGCATGTGATGTTCACACTCTTGTAACAGAGCTGATGCATCCTGCGGGACAAGCATCGTCATTAAGGGTATCTGTTGATGTCACACGCCGATAGTAGTGAGAACGCTGTAGCAGCTGTCCTGGTCCCGATTGATTTTGAACCGCCCGCCCGCGCCGCCCTGGTCTTTGCTGCACGACTGGCCACCAGCGCCGGGATGCCGCTGAAGATCCTGCATGCGGTGCACGAACCGGCGGACAGGCCAAACTATTACCATCGTAGCGGCGCAGACGAGGCGTCGTGGCCTATGGAGCTGCTGGCCGAGCGCCGGCTGGAGGCCTTCCTGACAGAGGTATACGCTGAGAATCCGGCGCTGCGTATCCTGGAGAAAGCGGACGTGCTGCTTGTCAAAGGCCTGCCATTGACCAGAATCCTGGAATGTGTCGAGCACCATGCCGTGGCGCAGATAGTGATGGGACACGCCAGGGCTCGGGGCGTTCTTCCCAGCCTTTTCTCCTCACTGTCTGATCGTGTGGCCGATAAATGCGATGTGCCGGTCACGGCCATTCATGCCGGTGGCAGATCCGAAGCGGCAGTGATTCCGCCGCGGGAGTTGCTCGACGGAAACGGCAACGTCGCACTGGGTACCTGAGTTAACGCACTCCAGGGAAGCGCGTGCTGGCCCTGTTACAATGCGCCACTTGGCCCCGGGGCATCATTTTCCGGACGCAGATCTTAGGAACGCCTGCGCCATGCGCGCGGCGATGCTTCTCTACTCGGGCAGGCCCGCTTCCCTCAGTTCATCCAGCATCGTCTGCAGTGCCCGACTGTCGCTGGTGGGATGTGTTCTGGCGACGTGGCCCAGCGTTTCATCCGGGCTGATGGTCTGGATCTCCTCAACCTCCCATTCCGCGTCTTCGAGCCGGCCGGCCCGGACATAACTGGCCGCCAGATGGAGTCTGATCGGGACCACGTTCGGGTTGCGCGACTTGGCAGCCTCCAGCGCCGTGATTGCCTGCTCGGTCTGCCCGAGCGTGTAATAGGCCCTGCCAAGGTTATAGGGGTAGTCCCAGGTGTAGTAAGGGTTGAGCTGCATGCCTTTTTCGATCAGTTCGATGGCCGTCTCGGCCTCACCCAGTGAGTTCTTGATCAAGGCGAGCAGTCCATAGCCGTCGGCGAAGTTCGGGGCGACCTGCAACGACTGTGCGACGGCCTGCTCGGCAAGATCGAATTCCTGGCGCATAAGTCGTACGTAACCGAGCGACCAGTAGGTCTGTGGCACCGATTTGTCGAGCTCCGCTGCCTTGCGCGCGAGTTCCAGCGCGCGATCGATGGTCTGCATGGGTGCATCGTTCCAGCCGCGCCGGTAATTGAATGCCAGGGTGTAGGCCAGGGCGCTGTAGGCCCGGCCATAGCCAGGGTCTGCCTCGATCGCCCTGCGATAAGCGGCCTGTGCCCGTTCGTTGTTCTCCCTGCTGCTGGCGCCGGCCATGCTCTGACCGACCTGGAAATGTTGGTAGGCCTCGAGGTTGTTCGTCGGCCGGTGGGCCAGGTTTTCTATTTCCCGGCGGTCCAGTCTGATCGCCAATGCCTCCACAATACTGTTGGTCACCTCGTCCTGTACCGCGAACACCTCGGTGAGATCCCTGTCGTAGCGTTCGGCCCATTTCTGGAACCCGCTGCGGGCATCGACCAACTGGCTGTTGATACGGATGGTCTCTCCCTGCCGTCGGATGCTGCCTTCAAG
>CAZCDY010000062.1:1606-20844 GCA_964497145.1 uncultured Gammaproteobacteria bacterium | reverse complement strand
GCCAAGGGTGAGGGTCCGGATGCCCTTGTCTACGCTGAGATAGTTAAAGAAGGTGACGAAGAGTATTTTCGCTTCATGAAAGGTATCGTTATGCCGCCTCTGGAAAAGATGCCTTGTCTCATGTGCCATGGCGAAGACATTGATCCCGAAACTGCCGCTGCGCTCGACCAACTTTATCCCCAGGACAAGGCGCGTGGTTACAAGGCCGGCCAAGTTCGAGGTGCCTTTACTTTGAGGAAGAAACTGTAAGACGCCAGGTACGAAGATAAAGCAGGGGGCTTCGGCCCCCTTATAGTCTGTTACCGGCCAGCAAGAGACATTCCCGACCCCGGGGAATCAACGGTCAGAAGGTTCAACACGCATGAGTCGGCCAACTGGCGCTTTCACTCAATACACGCCTTTGCTGTTGAGAAAGGTGCCCATCTTCCGATCGGAACCCATGATGTGTGCGAGGAACCAGTCATGGGAGACATCGTATTCCAAATAGAACGCCGGACGTTTGCCATCCGATACTGTATTGCAGATGTGCTTGAGATGCTTGGGCAGCATCTTGTGTTCCTTGTGGTGCTTCTTGATGTGGTCCATTCCGTGTTGCTTCATCAGCTTTTCTTCAAACGCGAAATGGAAAGCTGCGTATTCGTACAGATCCATGACCAACTGATGCAGGTCTTGCTTATCAATCTGTGCCTCCACGCCCGCGTGGAGTTTGTTGACGTGTTCGAGCAGTTTCTTATGCTGCTCGTCAATTTCCGTAACGTTGATGCTGTAGTCGTCAGACCAGACAAGAATTGGCATATCTTTCCATCTCCAAACAGACCTCGGGACCCAATTCTAAGTCTTCTGTTGGGCGAGTTCATGCCGAATCCGCTAGCCTCACGAATGACTGGTTGTTGCTTCCTGCCAAACTGGTGACCATAAGGAAGGTCGGCTTGGGGTTGCGATAGCTGACGTTCGTTTTTGCAGCGCAATAGTCCGTAGACGACTGAAGAGACGGTCGGCTGGCCATTGGTAAGCGACATGTCATCCGCAGAAACGGACCTCGGATATTGCTCAGGTGACTTCGGAGATCAGCCAAAATTTGACATTCCGGGACCGGTGAAAACAGGGGGAAGAATTCTTCTGGGAGCAGAGGCTGGCAACTGGTGCTCAAGAGCAAAACCGGTCATTCCCGAGACACGAGGTTCGGAAGTGGGAACTTAATCAAATCCTCCCAAGATATGGGGCAAATCCTTCCACACCCTTAGCTGTCACAGCAGCGGGCTCACCAAGCGGAACGCATTCTCTACGAAGCGCGGTGCGAAACGACGGGTCATCCAGGCCTGGCGGTCGATGGTGTCGCAGTCCTTGAGGTAGGCCGCCTGCAGAGCCCGAAGCCGCCGGGTGAAGTTGGCGTCATAAACGAAGGTTGAAATCTCATAATTTAGCCAGAGACTGCGCATGTCTAGGTTGGCGGTGCCGATCATCGACGCCTCACCGTCGACGGTAATCGATTTAGTATGAAGCAGACCGCCGCGAAAGGGTCTGATACGGACGCCGGCGTCCATAAGGTCGTCGTAGTATGACCGGCTGGCGTAGCGCACAAGCGTGGAGTCCACCCGCGCCGGCAGAATCAGGTCGACCTCGGCGCCTCGCCCGGCAGCCCCGCGGATCGCTCGAAGCATCGCATCGTCCGGGACAAAGTAGGGCGTTGTGAGTATGAGTTCCTGACGCGCTCCATTGATGAGGCCCAACAGCATCTGCAGGAGTGCATCGCTCGATTCTCCTGGCCCCGATGGGATGACCTGCACGTCCGCCTTCCCGACGCGGCGCACGCGGTGGAGGTCGGCACTTTCGATCAGCCGACGGGTATCCTCACCCGTCTCCCGCTGCCAATCCCCGATCAACGTCGCGCCGAGAACGAGCACAGCGTTACCCTCGATGCGCACCATGGCGTCGATCCACTCGCCGAAACCAGCATCTTGCTTGAAGAATCTCGGATCGACGAGATTCATGCTTCCCGTCCAGCCGATCTCCCCGTCGATGGTGACGATCTTGCGGTGGAGGCGCAGGTCGTTGCGGGTTACGAAGCCTTTCAGCAAACCGACCGGCAACGCATGTTGCAGCTCCACGCCCGCTTCTTGGAGTCGTCCTGGTTGTTTCCCCCGCCACCAAGGCCGCGCGCCTAGGTGGTCGATCAGTAAGCGACATCGCACACCACGCCGGGCCGCGCGGATCACGGCCTCTAGCACCTCATCTGCCGTGCCGCCCTCGTGCCATATGTAGAAGGCCATCTGAACGCTACTTTCTGCACGGTCCACATCTGCGGCGATCGCCGCGAGAATCCCCTGTGTATCGGAATAGAGCTTTAGTTCGTTTCCCGACAGCGTCGGAATCCCCCGCTTGTTCATGCCCAGACGGTTCATCATCTGGTTCTCCGGCGGATGGGTCGACCAGTCAACGGTGGTCATGTGTTCCTTGATAAACTCCTTGCCTAACTCTTCGAAGTCGGCTCTTTGAGTCGCCATGCGCTGGGCGCGTTTCTGTCCGACCCGGCGTTCGCCGAACAGGAGGTACAATGGGAGGCCCAGCAGCGGCAGCACTGCCACGAGGAGCAGCCAAGCAAGCGCGACGCCGGGCGCTGGACGCAGCATGATCACGCGCACGGCAATCCCAACGAAGATTGCGATGTGCAGGATGACGGTAATCGCCGCCGAGGCATAGAGAATCAGGCTCATCGTCTAGGGGGGCTATCGATGCAGATTGGCCACCGCGGTTTCCAGGTCAATCTGATACGCGGCGCTTTCGACTGAAGCAGATTGGGTGATGGCAGTCGCCCACCAACGGTCGACAGATTGTCGCTGACGTAATCCATTGCGAGTGTCGAGTATCGATCTGAAGAATGTACAAATGCGTATTATGTACGAAAAACAACATGACAATTCGGATAAGTCATTCGCTGCGTTCATTCGAATCGCAGCGGAACTGCGTCAAAAAGCACGGATTCAGAAAAAGTCGTCAATGCCCGCTATATCGTGTCGATCTCGGACCGCTGCACCGCATAGTGCTAACGACCACAGCGTGATCTGCAAACAGTTCATGCTCCCCTGCTGCACCCCCTTTTGTTCTAGCCACTATTGCGCTAGTTCGGCAAGGAACCTCTTAAGCAGGATCACCAGGACTGTTGGAGTCGTTTGTCTAGGTTTCTCAAACGAGAAGAACTGCGTGAACGCGGACTGTCGACAATTTCGCCGACAATTATTGCAACCCGGTTTTTCCTGAGTACCCTCGAATCTCAGCCATCGTGCTATACAACGATAAATGACGTAAGCCGGGGAACCTGGCGCTTGCCATGACTACTGGGAAAAGGAAACAACAACATGTTTTCACGACTAAAAAGCTGGGTTCTGTTCCGCTTGGAGCGGACCATGATGCGCGGGCCACTCTCACGCTTTGCCGCGATCTTATTTCTGGTCCTTATGATCGCGGTGGGCGGAGGAGTTCTGATCCGCCTTCTGGTGCCGGGATTTGAGTCCACCGCCGACGCAGTCTGGTGGGCCTTCCTGCGCCTCACCGACCCCGGCTATCTGGGTGATGATGAGGGAACCGCCAAGCGCTCGATCTCTACAGTCCTGATCCTATTCAACTATATCCTGTTTACAGGCACCCTGATCGCCATCATCGTGCAGTGGCTGAACCAGACCATAGATCGGCTGGAACAGGGTACAACTCCGATCACCCTCGACCAGCATTTCGTAGTGCTCGGTTGGACCAGCCGCACCGCAACCATGCTGCAGGAAATCCTGGTTTCAAAAGGGCGGGTGGATCGGTTTTTGCGTCAGCGTGGGATTCGAAACCTGCATGTGGCGATCCTCGCGGAGGGCGGCGATGCGGCCCTGATGCAGGAGATCCGGCTTCAGCTGGGGGAACACTGGAAGGCCGGTAAGGTTATCTTGCGCAGCGGTTCTCCGCTGGATCTCGACGATCTGGCACGGGTCGATTTCACCCATGCCGCCGCGATCCTGATCCCGGCTGCTGATAGCGGTGGCAACAGCGGCAGGGATGCCGACACTCTCACGGTAAAGACCCTGATGACGCTGGGTGCGGAACTACAGGAGGATTTTTCTCAGGATTCGCCGCTGATCGTGGCTGAGCTTCAGGACCCGCGCCACACCGCGATGCTTCGCAGCCTATACGCGGGTCCCATGGAGGTCATCGCGGGTGATGAAATCATCGCCCAGCTGATGGTCCAGACGATACGCTATCCGGGGCTTTCTCATGTCTACGCCGAGCTGTTGACCGACGTCGGCAGCAGTCAGATCTATGTTCGCGAAGAGGCCGGGCTTGTCGGGGTCTCCGTACAGCAGCTGTCCAACGCGTTCTCGGAGGGTGTGCTGCTTGGTGTGGTACGTCCGCACGGGAATGGCTTCCAGGCACTGCTCAATCCGCCCAATGACCTGTGCCTAGAGATCGATGACCGCATCGTTGTGCTGGCTTCGAGCTATCTGCACGCGGCGCCACCGCAGAACATCGGCGCCGCAAAGGAACTGGCAGAGAGACCGGCACCCGAACCCGAGCTGAGTGATCAAAGGCGGGTGCTCCTGCTGGGCTGGAACCACAGGATCCCCCTGCTGCTGAACGAGTTGGCCTCGCATACTCGAGAATCCTTCCTCATCGACATTGTTTCAGAGGTCTCGGCGTCCAAACGCACAAAACGGCTGGCTGCCGAGGGTCCTGTGTATGAGAAAATTCAAGTAAGACAGCTGGAATTTGAATTCACGGTGCCGGCCTACCTCGATGACGTCGATTTGGCCGGTTATGACAATGTGATCCTATTGTCCAGTGAGCGCCTCAAGGCCGGGGCCGAGTCGGATGCCCGCACGATTCTCGGTTATCTGCTGCTTAGAGATCTAATGAAGACAGGTGCGCAGGCACCATCAATACTGGTCGAATTGACTGATCCGGACAACGCGCGTCTGTTCCGAGAACGGCATGCCGAGATCATCGTCAGCCCGGTCATCGTCAGCCACATGCTTGCCCGCGTCGCCTTGCGACGTGAACTGCGGGCCGTTTTCGATGAGCTCTTCGGCTCTGGTGGTTGCGATATCTTCTTTAGACGCATCACGGACTTCAATCTGGGCGGCGGCCAATATGCGTTCGCCGATCTTCAAAGGGCGACTGACGCCCGGGGAGAGATCGCCATTGGTTTCCGGTGGGCCGGGCAGCAACATATGCCAAACGGTGGGGTTGAACTCAATCCAGCGCGTGATCAGCGTTTTGTTGTCGGCGAGAACGACGAACTGATTGTGCTATCGAACCCAGCCTGATTCTCCCGGTTGGACCGCCGACTCTAAGCTGTCGGGCAAGTGCGAGACTGGATTCTAGAGACCGAGGTTGCACTTGTTCACCAGATCCATACTCAAGACCTAGTGTTTGTCGCTGACGAGCTGCCCATCCTCTCGGATCACCGCTCTCTGTCGTCTCGGAAGGCACACATCAGAACCCAGGACTCCTTTTTTATCCTCTCTTCACGATTCTGGAAGCAATACGAGAGCCCTTATGACACAAGAGACGTTTGCCTGAAGCGGGGGGATGTCAGTAAACCACCCTGCCACGGGCTGCAAAGGTGGTTTACCTGGACCTGCTTGAGGGTTTCTACTGGGTGGGCTTTCCCCAATCCGTAAACATCTTCTCTACTGCAAAGGCGAGTCGTTTGCGCACGTCCTCATCGCTGCGCCCACTCTCAACATCACCTTTGGCGGCACCCACCCATACCGGGTGTCTAGTCGCGGGATCAATCATGACCACCAGCAAGGCACCTCTTGGAGCTTCTTCAAGAGTACTCATCGTGGAATTAGGATCTTTTACCAATTCCAGGTTTTCCATGTTTACACCCGCGGCAAATATCAGCAACAAGTCTGGATTGCTCATAGTCTCCTGCAGCCCTTTGTTACGCAGTTCCTTGAGTAAAAGGAACTTAATTTCGGCGTCTGCATCGAACCCCGTTGGTTCCCAGTTCCCTTGGGGGTCATTGACGATCTTGGCCGAGGCAACCCAGGCAAAGGATTTGAAGTTTGCCAAGTTGACTCCCGGAGCCGTCTCGGACCTGACTTCTATATCCTTTGTTAGCGTTGCACATGCACTCAACAGCAATACCGTTAGTGCGGTTAGCAGAAAATTATTGATCTTCATTGCGCGCCTCTCTCGTTGGTTTAATTAGGGTGTGAAGGAATGGTACTGTACGACGGCGCTGAAAGCCTCTCCAGATTCAACCCGATTCGCCAACTGCGTCCAATGAACTGCGGCAGATGGCATCGTGTCGAAAAAAGCGTAACAACACTCGCTATCGAATCATTCGTGTTCGAGCGCCCCGGTTCTTGTTGGAGAGGCCGCTCACAAAAATGACGTGGGAAAGTTCGGTCAGAGGAGATTCAGCGCGTACACTCGGCGTTTACTCAACGGAACTATGCCAACAGGTCCGCACAAAGCGGCCTTGTATGCGACATACAGACGAAAACTGAACGCCCAGCTTATGCTTTGTTTGCCACTAACGCACTGAACAACAATGTTACGTAGAAACAAGAAGGCTGCCGCAATTCTGCAATTTCTTCGTTCAATGCACTCAGCGGAGGCTCCTTCTTGGCCTCATGACATACGAGACCGCATTTTCCGAGTTTTTGGGGTTCCTGAAAATAAAACCACTCCGCCCCTATTGAACGAATCGCAAAAAAGCAAAATAACGGAACCAGCACCACTTCCGCGATTCATCATATTTTCCGATACAGACAACGACGTGAGCTCAGTCAACGCGACTTTACGTTTCGCCGGGGTTTTGGGACAGCAAAATGGCGTTGATGAGAATATCGAGGGGATAACGATATTTCACACGGGCGACCTTATAGACAAGAAGAAACCGGACCTTTCTGTTGTGGAGTACTGGCAACTCCTGCAACAGGACGCCCCGAGAAAGGGATGCCATGTCAAGCTTATAGCAGGCAATCATGAGCAAGAGATCTGGCAACGATTACACGCAGGCAAAAATTACGGATTTGACGATGACCAGGCGCAAAAGCTAAGCAACTTCATCGAAAGCCTGGATTTATTTCACGTCGCTGGGAGCGTTCTTTTTATACATGGCTATCCGACCCTCGAGTTCTTGGAGGCGTTGGCGCACTTCAAAGAGGTAACAGGAAAGGACCTAAACAGCTTCAATAAGGATCACTATAAAAAGTCTTTCATATCAGTTCGTGCCATGAAGCAGTACGCATATGCCCGAGAAAGTCGAAAAACAAACCATTTATTGTACGACGTAGTAAATGCCAACGACTACTACAAGAAGAAGGGGCGACTCATTGGGGCCATTCTTGAGCAGTTGAACATCCGTATTGTTGTACACGGACATAAACCACAGCGTTCAGGCAGGCAGACAGACTACGAGTTCGGCAAGTGGATCCCGAATATCAGGATGGTAGGGAATGACACGAACGTGAGCACCCGAGGGATCGGCGCAACCGTCATCCGCGCAACATCCACCGAGGTCTTTGACGTTGTTTTCATAAATTCGAAAACAGCCTCCGATGAACTTCGTAAGCAGGTGCAGGAGATGCTTGGCAAACCTTTCGATTCGAACGCCCAATAACTACGCCGGCGTAGCAACCCAAAACTCAAAAGCGAGCAAGCAGACGTCCCATAGTGCGGCTAAGCTGGGCGAGTCGACTGGTCTGAGTTCGGCCAGAAGCGGTTTCAGATAAGGCGTTCGGTGGCTCCGGCACGCCACGTGACGAAGAAGTCGCTGGGCTCAAGAGGGAGCCGACACGGGTGAAAAAGGAACGGGATTTTTTACGCGCAGCGGCAACGTTCTTTGCCAAGGAATCGTCCTGAGGTATCGGGCGATCCAACGTTGTCGCGATGATCTTCCTGTTCGTATGATATGCCGCTGCCTGAAGGTGTCACCCAACGGATATTAAGCTCGGGTATCACGCAAGCCTGGTCTCCGTGAATCGGACAATGCGCGTTTGCTGATGCGCATGCGCGAGATCCACGACGACAGCGGTGGCGTGATTGGTGCGCCGCGTATGCACGAGGATTTGGTTGCTGAGGGTGAAACAAGCCAGTTTGAATCGTGTTGCACGCTTGATGGCATCCCACGACATTCAAGGCTGGCCACGCAAAAAGCCCAAGCGTTGGAACGGCGCCAGCATGCGGCCTGTGGGCATCGAGAATCATCTGAGCCGGGACTTCACCGCGTCGGAACCGCACAGCAAGTGGATTACTGACATCACGGAGATCAAGACGTCTAGAAGGGAAGCTGTTTTTGTGCGTCGTTCTCGATCTGTTCAGCAAGCTTGTCATTGGTTGGGCGGTGCACCATCGACAAGACCGTCACATGGTCATTCGAGCGGTTGAGATGGCAGTCTGGCTGGCAGCGTCAGGAAACCACAAAGGTGATTCTACATTCCGATCGCGGCTGCCAGTTCACGAGCGGCGACTACCAACGGTTTCTGGGCCAGAACACTTTGGTCAGCAGCATGAGTGCCGTGGGTCACTGCGGCGATAACGCCGCCTGCGAAGGGTTCTTCGGCGTGCTCAAACGCGAAAAGATTCACCATCGCCGTTACCGAACCAGGGACCAAGCCCGGGCCGACGTGTTCGATTACATCGAGCGATTTCACAATCCCAGAATGCGGCGTAGAGTTGCTGCACAGGATCAGGAGTTTTCAACCGTTTTCAAACCGTCCGTGGAAACGGGGTAGAACCCATGCGGTCGGCGGTGACCAGCTAAAAGCGCCCCAGCCGATGCTGACCGCCTTGGCTGGGCTCTTGGCCATCATTAAGCGGTCCGAAAGTGATTTCATACGGCCTCGGCCAGGAGCGGTCATCGCGAGCCAGAAGTTTGTGCTTTCTGTAAACTGCCCGTGTCGCCTCACAAACGTCCAGGAGGAATCAAGTGAAGAAGTTCGTTATTGCCGTCATGCTGTTCAGTCTGCCGTTCACAGTCAGCGCTGACATCGACCAGTACAAGGCTGAGGCCAAGAAGATCACCGGTGCTTTTTTTGAAGAGTTGAAGGGCGAGTTGGCCAAGGGCATGAAGGCCGGTGGCCCAGTTGCGGCGATTGGCACATGCAACACCCGCGCGCCCGCCTTAGCCATGGAGCATTCGCAGAGCTCTGGTTGGAACGTGGCCCGAACCAGCCTCAAGCTGCGTAATCCCAATAATGCCCCAGATGCTTGGGAGACGGAGGTACTTAAGCAATTTGAACAACAACGCGCCAAGGGTGAGGGTCCGGATGCCCTTGTCTACGCTGAGATAGTTAAAGAAGGTGACGAAGAGTATTTTCGCTTCATGAAAGGTATCGTTATGCCGCCTCTGGAAAAGATGCCTTGTCTCATGTGCCATGGCGAAGACATTGATCCCGAAACTGCCGCTGCGCTCGACCAACTTTATCCCCAGGACAAGGCGCGTGGTTACAAGGCCGGCCAAGTTCGAGGTGCCTTTACTTTGAGGAAGAAACTGTAAGACGCCAGGTACGAAGATAAAGCAGGGGGCTTCGGCCCCCTTATAGTCTGTTACCGGCCAGAAGCCGTCAAAGCAGCCTGAACTGGCCATGTCAGCTTTAAAGAGAACTGATGTATTGACAGATCAACACAATCGCTTGTGAGAGGAGTCTCTGAACTTCAACCAGTCGATTGCATCATCACGGAACGGAAATCCCTGTATGAGCCGTTCCCTGCCATCTTTTTACTTCCGGTCTAGGAATTGAGAATATATTCCATTTTTGAACTGCCCTGCGAAATGACGATCACCCAGAGTTTGTCCTCTGTTTCCCTTAACAACAGCATCACATCCTCTTTTTTCCGGCCCCAAACGACGACCGAGGTAAGGTAATCTAGGTCCGCTCCCAGAATACCGAAAAGCATCTTTCTCCATACCCTTAGGTTCAGTCCATCATGAATGGGTTCGCCCAGGTCTCTGGCGAGTTTTTTCTTTAGTTCATTAGCGATCTGGTAGGCATTACTCTGCGTAGTCCTCGTGAAGATAATTTCCTGCTCGATCAGTTGCCCCTTATCGCAGTGATAAACAACAGTTGCCTCGACTCCTCCCTGTGTTCCCGCATATTTGCTGACACCATTTGTATCTTGAGCGGCCAACTCTACCGATCCCAGGCGCTCTTCTACCCGTGGAATCCCGTCGCAGGGGAAGCCAGGTTTGATATCTGCGAGTCGCTGTCCGGCACATACCTTTCCGACCAGTAGGGCCGCGAGTAAAAAGACAACGGTTTTATTCATAAATCAGAACGTCTGTGCTGTGTCGGTTGCCATCGCCAGAATACACCAGCCGCTTCGTCGGCGTGGGGTCGATAGCACGCATTCAATGCCTAAGTACCGAGGTCCGCAAAGCGGATCTGACACTCCGGCGACCGCATCGGCGAATAACCGCAGTCCATAGAGGGGCCTCCTGCAGTGCAGCAACCGACTGACCCACACCTTAGCGAGAGGGCTACTTCAGCTTTCGCAGAGCTGTCGATCCGCTGGACTCCAGCGAATGGCCGCTCCCAATTTGCGAAGCCCACGGTAACCAATGGCTCCCTGTGGTTCTTACAACTGAACCGAAGCATACATTGGACCCGTCTTTCCGCCCCTGACCGCCAGCTGCAATTGCAGAAAGGGCCGGTCCCAGCATGGCCCCGGCCCTCCCCCGCAACTCAGTGCCTTTGCACCTATTCCGACAAGGTCGCCATGTGGCTCATGATGTCCGCCACCACTTGCCGATCGAGCGCCCGCAGCGCCGGCATCTCCTCGTCAGGCTGGCCATTGAGGATCTTGTGCATGACCTCCCAGGGGTTGCCCATCTGTTTCGCAAAAGGTTTCATTTCCTTCGGCTTCTTACCGTCCTTGCCGTGGCAATTGGCACACATGGTGTTGAAGTAGGCAGCACCCTTCGCTGCATCACCCTTGGGCTTCTTGGTCGCCCGATCGATGTAGAGATCCATGTCTACCTGGCCCGCACTGACAAACATCGCCAGGTCCTTCAGGTCTGCGTCGGCCAGTTTGTCGCCGTAACCATGTTTCTTGTCTTTTAACAGGGCAACGATTTCCCCGGTATCGCGGCCCCTTGCGCCATTGATACCCTTGATGCCGGAAGCGTGCGAGCCTGATTTGTAGGCGCCATCGACACCCATGTAGTCCCAGCCGTGGCATTCCTTGCAGCGCCAGTTCGATTTTGGCTCATTCGCATACTTTTTGTCCGCCGGATACAGTGGGTGAGAAGTGGCAGGCTTTGTCGCTTCCACTACGGCATACCATTTATCGTACAGCTGCCCTCCGCGCGCCTTGGTTGATTCCGTTTCGGCCATTGCGGCGCCCACCATACCCACGAACGTGATTATCGCGAGCAATATCATTCCAGTCTTGATTCTGATTTCCATTCCCCATCCCTCTCTTATGGTTGCCTATGATCAAGCACCTGCAAAAATGCACGGCTTAACATAGCCAATCTAGCTCAACAGACCAGAGTGCGACTTGTCTGGGGTCAACCACGCGGCTGTTTGAGGGGACAGCGGAGCGGACGGGCAAATGCCCGCAGTGGGTCGGTGGACTAAACCACGCTACCGCGGTATGGGGTGCTCTGATGGAGTGGCTACGGGCGAAACCAGTTAGAATCGGACTTCCCCACCAAACTGGCTATTGGTGAAGAAGACCGGTGCCAAGCAGGGCGCAAACTAGACTTCTGCTTGGGCAGTTTGCTCGTTTAAGCGGCCAACAACATAACCGTTCAATTCTCTGCACATCCTTGCCGGGAGTGAAAAATCCCTACTCTCGGTACCGGTCAGCGAGAGAAGAGGCTGAAACCTATGATTTTTGTCACACGCGCAGTAGTTTCTTCATTATTAGTTGTGACATTGATCATTTACCCCATTGCTTCGCCTACCGCTAGCGTTTTACATGCCTGCGCAAATTCATCAATCAGCATTGAAGCTGACGAACCGGTAGATCATGACGACATCTGCAACAGTGCTGAGGATGCGCTGGTATTCTTCGATCGATTGGACATCGCGCTAACGCACCCCCTTGTTATTGAGATCGTTCAAAATCTCCCAGATTGGATGAGCGAAACGGCTGTTGGTTGTTACCACGAAGAAGAGCGGAAAGCCTCAGTGCTTACTCTCCCAGAGTTCGAGAAGAGAGAGGTTTGGTTCGGGGCTCCAGTCAACCGATTGATGTACCGCAGTTTAGTGACACACGAAGTCGCGCATGCCGTAGCAAGTTGTAACTTCAAAATATCTGAGCCAACTATTCACGCTGAGGAATATGTGGCCTACGTAGCCATGTTCGCGATGATGAATCCAGTCTTACGTGCGCGTGTATTGGTGGAAAATCCAGAAGCAGGCTTTGATAGCGAATTGGAGATTAACGAAATAACATACTCATTCGATCCCATGCGCTTTGCGGTTGCAGCATACCGTCATTACCTTAACAAAGAACACGGCGATGCTTTCTTGCTAAAAATTCTTTCTGGCAAAGCGTTAACCAACAGTGTGCATGATGTTCCGTAATCAAAGAGTCTTCCAGGTAGAGAAGACAAATATAGGCGGGTCAGCCCAAAGTTCGGTTTCGTGTTGAAGGCAGACCAGCGACCCGGCCGCAGGATGTCCGCTTCGTGCATCAAGAGCGATCATTCAGCCGCGTGTCGCGGCAGGGCGGCTTGCGCCGATTGCCGAACTTCATAGCTGGCGACGAACTACCGGGGCGAGGCAATCCTGCTGAACGACTGTTATCGACTGCGGATTCAACCGAACGACGGCAATTCCGCAATAGCAGAACTTACAGGCGTGGGAGGCAATGCGTGAGATTGTCGAGACGCGTCGAGATCTTGTTCTGAAGCCCCCATTTTGAGAGCGCTTGATCTGCGCCAATGCTCATCGATTGATGTGGAGCAAGTAATCAGTTAATTCGTGAAACCGACGACTGCATAATGGTCAACACTTGAACTGGGAGAGTCTAAATATCGGACCGAAGTCATCAGTTCCGTATTGGTAACGATGGTCGTTATCTTCGAGCGCTGGTCGTTTTAACGAGCAGTGCAGGTAAAACCGAATGTGACACTATTGACTCCGATGAGTACCGGATTTCTTGCTTCTTTGGGGACGGCTGACCGTCCAGAATATTGTGAGAACGAACCACTGGAGGGTTGAATCATGACAATGAATCTCATCAAGAAGTGCACCGTGACTTTTGCTGGATTATTCCTTTTGGGTACCGGGACGATGGCGTTTGCACAGGAAGATCTTGGCACCCAGACCATCGGTAAAATGGAGTTTCAGAAAAACTGCGCATCCTGTCACGGCGTTGGAGGCAAGGGTGATGGGCCCATGGTGGAGTTTTTGAGGCAATCTCCAAAAGATTTGACCATGCTGAGTAAGGCCCACGGTGGCGTGTACCCACAAGAGAAGGTGTACGAGTGGATCAGAGATCCACAGAAGATCAGGGCACACGGCACGGAAGAAATGCCTATTTGGGGCGACAGATACAGCAAAGAGATAATTGAGAAGTACGGCCCCGATTACTACGGGCCGGGAAGTTCAGTCCAAGAGCGTATTCTTGAGCTAGTCTTCTACCTAGGGTCAATCCAGCAGAAATAGAGAGTCCGAATATCTATCCTTCTAGCCCCGCTCCGGCGGGGTATTTTTTTCTAGTCAGGGTTGATCACGGGCTACTGCACCGTCGATTTCGGCCCGGTTTCGGTACCGAACTCTCACATCTCACAACCCCATGACCCGGATCGACTTTCCGCCTCGCACTCGGCAAAACCGACCATAGGCTGTCCGGTCAGATCAGACGACAACAGTTCGGCTGACACCCGGGTTCGGTCAGGACATAGGAAACCCCGTTTCCGTTCCATCACCGCCTCGCTCGCCGACCTAGACAATTCACCCACCATAGCCCCGAATTCCACCCCACCACTAGCCGACGACCACCCAGAGTCGGCACACCAGCCCCGCTCCCGGACTTTCGCCGCCAGCTGCCCCTATATCTACATTGATGGGGTGGATACCGGCACGTCACTGAGGGGCGCTCTGGGGGACTAGTGGTGTGCCGACAGATATGCGGGACGGCGTCGGGTGCCATCACTGAGTGGTCGGAAACCCGCCAAGGGCAGCGGGAAACGGCGAATAAGGTGAAAAAACTGGGCCACTGGATCCGGAAAAGTCCGATCAGTGCGGCGAAACGGCACTGCCGCCGCATTGATCACACCGATGGCGGCGTAAGAACGAATTGATAGAGGTCCCCTAAAGATCACTCAAACGGGTCAGGCGCAACTTTGGATTGTGTTTTTTGCCCTCGCTCAGGTCGGTTCTACCAACTATCTTGCCGTCTTTTCTTATCTGTGCCTCCAATCGGTGACTGAATTGGTTTTTATTCGATCCGAGAATTTTGCGAACCTTGCCGTATTGAGTGATCTGAATATCCGCAGTAAAGCTGTCACCGTCTACCGCATAAGTGCCGGTGGAATAATGATCCACACTCGCCGCCACGTAGCGGCCTTTCTCTAGGAACGCAGTTTCAAGCTTGCCCCAACCAAAGGGACACTTCATTTCTACCTTCCATACTCCTTCGACACTCATTTCTTTCAATCCGCTCTAATAACAAAACTGGCGCTCAATGGTAGACGACGGAGTCTCAACGAGCCACCTTTTGGGTGGGCATACATTGTTGGCTGCTGACCGGTGAAAGGCCGGTGTCGGCCAATGACTCAAATCAATTCAGTTTTCTTCAGCTGAAATCGAGATCTCACGAACCAACAACCACACAAAGCCACTTCCGTAACCGGCCCAGCCTGCGTGGAAACGTGGTGACCGATATACTGATGGTGTAGTTTTTGCGAGGTGGTCATGAAGCGTTTCATCGAGGGTGCCGACCGAGGTCAGAGCACATTATTTCCCGAACGGCTTGACGACTTCATTTGCAGAGAACAACCCGGTCGGGTTGTTGAGGCTTTCGTTGAGGGGCCGTCCGGCGTACCACCCATCGGTACTGTTGAAGCTTTATATCTATGGCTATCTGAACACCACATGTTGGGGCCGCCTAAACAACCAAAATCGAGGGCGGGTCAATCAAGGTTCTCGAACCAAATCACACCCAGGCCATTGCTGTTGGAACCGGAGTTTTCTTCCGTGGTAACAACATCAAGATCACCATCACGGTCGAGATCGACGACCTGGATGTTATCGAACTTCATGTCCCCCAGGTTTTCTGATATCGGGTGAAAATCCCACTTCTTTTCCGTCTGCAGCTTATCACCCTGGTAGGAGAGCCAGTATGCACCGACCCCCTTTCCGCGAGCGACAAAGACCAGATCCATACGCCCATCCAGATTGAAATCAGCGCACTCAACAGCCTTGCTATAGCTCATGTTTTCACTATCACCGCCGTAGGGTAGTCCGCTTTCAATTGCGATGGGGTAAGACTCCCAGGAGCCCCCGTCAGCGCTACCGCGCCGAATCCAAACGCCCACCACACTCGGGTCGTCCTGCTTGTTGGCGGTGGTTACAACGTCTCGCATTCCGTCCTGATCTAGATCGCAGAGGGCCAACATCCTGGGTTTGAGGCCTCGAGCAAGTACATGCAAGGGCCATTGCTTCTGCACCCCATGCGGTCCCGGATTGTCGTACCACCCGACAACATCGTTGTCGGAGAAGAGCACATCCATGTCTCCGTCATTGTCCATATCCTCGACCTCGACAATCAAAGCGCGTTTTGCGTCACCGATACTGAATCGTTTCCATTCATGGACGTTGGAACGCCCTGGGTCTTGCGGCGCGCGAAACCAGAAGATGCGTCCGTCATTGCTGCCTTTGGTCTTGGTCCCAACAACAATGTCATTGCCATCCTTACCGTCGATTTGAGCCACACGAACCGTCATGTAGAGTTTCCGCTTTTCGGGCAAAAGCTTGGTGCCATCCCACGAATCAGGATCTTCCGGTCTGCTGTGCATATCGAGCCAATGAATCGCCATGTTCTTCTGCGACCCTTCGCAGGCCGTAACGATCGAGTCGATGCGTCCATCGCCATTCAGATCCGCCATGATTGATTCTTCCATGTCGGTAATTGAAAGCCCGCCAAGCACGTTTGTAGAAGGCCAACGCTTCACGATGGCAGAATTCCCAGGGTTCAAGAAAAGCTCTACCCGATCTCCCTGTTCAAAAGCGGATACGACATCCAAGTCACCGTCTCCATCGATGTCGTTGAGGTTCACACCATCAGCGCCTGAATACTGATCATTGATAGTGTGGAGCTTCCAGGTCGGATTGGAACCGGACAACCCAGTTCGAATCCCAGCCGCAAAATCCGACTTACCCAGAGTTGGGTCGAATGCAACCGACGTTTCGGCGACGGCAGAATAGCATCCGATAAACTCTGCGGTGACGACCAACGTTATCAATAAGGATTTCATCGCTATCCCTGAACTGCCCAGAAAACCCCGAAGACTGTTTTGTTCGAATCTAGCCACCGTGGCCGACTCTTTACTGTTGGCAATAATACGCCGATCTGGCATTTGGTAGCTGTGTGGTGTAAAGATCGCCTCACGTTGGCTCCTGCCGAACCAGTTAATCATCCATTAAGTCGGCTCAGGATCCAGACCGTATGAGAACTCAAATTGTGCGAGACAAGGCAGCGAGGCTGCTATCAGATGGGCTCAGCCATCGTTTGCCGATTGCGATCGTAGTGGGTATCGTTCAACCGCGCTTTGGTGATGCGCACTCTTGTTTCCGCCCTTTGATGATCAGCGTTTAGAGGATAGGCCTCGGCACTTCTCGTGTTCAGAATCCGTAGATTTTCAAAATTCGGTTTCTTTGTTCGGCAAGCTAGTAAGCGCCATCATGCCCGACCACGACGGCATTTGGAGCGAGCAGGTTTCTGGCCAGCACCTCGATATCGCTCTCGCTGTAACGCAATCACCGCCCGTAGCGTTTCCGATCCTTGGTGATGAGGATGAACCCATCGGCGAGACAATGGAGATAACCAGGTTCAACCAGCCCCGTTGCGGCCGCGTCCCCCTTCCCATCGCAGTATTACGATAAATGGCCTAGCGTCCTTCGACAGCTACAACTATCTGCTCACAATTGCAGAGGAAAACAGCTGCGGTTTCAAACGCGCTCCCATTCCTGACTTCGAGAAGTCCGGCTACTGAGCGCCCAGTGTGAGTTGCATAGATCTGCCACGGCGAACTTCCGGCAGGGCGGTGCATTGCGGGGCTGGCTGCGGATGACGCCACCTTCCCTCCATGCCCAGGCTCAGTAAACTCTGCGGGAGGCATCGAGCCGTCAGGAGCGTCGAGGGCTGCCTTTTCTAACTGTCAAAAGAAATCATACCGGCTTGTTTCTTTCGAGCACCGAATCACCGAAATTACGGCCGTCGTCTACGCGACGGAGCGCACAGGTCGACCGGACTCCACCTGACGGAAGGAACTGCATTTTTTCCGTTTGGCGGGAAAATAACTGTAGCCTTCCTTACTCTCCAGGTAGTTTAACAAATCGACCAGATGGTTCTGAGCTTCCGCAAGGCGCTCCCAACCCTCTATATCTTCGGCACACTCTGCCGCGTGTAGCGTTTCTAGCGTCTGTGCGACGGCCGAGCTCTCCGGCATGCGATAAGGTGATTGAATGACGTCCCTGAATTCGTAATAGGATATCGTATCCATTTCGTGGCCATACTCCCCTTCCAAGCTGTGCATGACCATCTTCCCAAGTGCTTTCTGCTCGGCAGGAAAAAAGTTGAAAGGCCCCACCGTACGCTCTTCATTCGAGGTCGCAAACGCCCTGCGTATTGCCGCCGAGTACTTTATCATCACAGCATCCTGGGTATATGGGCCGTAGCGGCTGACGGCCGCCAGCCAGCCGAAAAATCGGACTATAAGATAAAGTGTCTCTTCGGCGTATGCTCCGTCCGGATAACGCTGCCGAAGCTTGGTCAGGCCTTCGAGCTCAATAATCTTGTATATCCTGCTCTGCAGATCCTCGCATGCTGAGAGAAAGGGATTAACGTAAAGCGCTGTAATCCTGGCACGCTCCCTTTCCCGCTCAAGAGATTGTTCATGCGCCCATGTCCATACTGCCCAAGCGGCTGTTGCCGCCGGGACCAACCAAGTAGTAGGAAACCTCATGATCATAATAAAACTCCCCGGCATTCAAATCGTTACGAGAATGGTGGAATCAGAATTGGATCAATTTTAACATCGGCAGACGTCTTCTGCGAAAAATGCGGGCATCCCCGATCGCTCCCCTCTCTGTGTGATATATGCGCTTACCGCGCCGTTCACATGCATGAGTTACCCTTCTGCAATCACTTGCGAACAATATACCTCACCCGTCACCGCCACCTTTAGCTCCAAGGCAATATACCTACTGATCAAGTTCGTTCAATCTGAGTCATTAAATTTAACAGCGTAAGTCCCTCCTTCTATTTCTATTTCCAACTCCATGGGAATATTCAGTTTCAAGAGCGACTTAAATGTCTCTACTGGACGCTTTTTCATTAAATGTTCTAATTCCTCTATATGCTCCAAAGCATTTTTCAAGTTAAGCTGCTCGTCTTCTGTCAGCATTTCTTTTCTAGCCATAACCTGATCCTTCTGTTTCCGTTGGCGTATAGGCAGTATAAATCGCCTTTTCGTCCGGCGGCAGCTCCTCCTGACGTCCATCTAAGTCTACGGTCGGCCGTCGCCTAGACTCGCGAATTACCTTTGAGCAGCATCCCGAGGCCCGAATCCGACCGACCGGCTGCCCGCTTGTGGCCTAACTCGAAAGATCCAGAGCAAACACCCGCGTGATTTGGTCTGATGACCGGTTTCGGGCCTGAAGGGAGGATCAGGCCGTACTAGGTGACCGACCGCTTTCGAAAAGGCGGAATTCCCCCGCTACTAAACCGGCGAGATAGTGCGGCCACGCGCGTGCCCGGCCTTTCAAACCTTTCTGCAACCTTGGTTTCTATATTTCTAGAATGTTGCAACTTTTTGCGAGATATCGCTAGGCTTACGCTATGGAGCTGGAACTCGCAGCAAAAAGACTCGCAGAACTCGGTCACGGCACACGCCTGAGCATATTCCGTTATCTAGTGAGATCTCGACGAGACCGTCAAGTACCTGACCGAAGAATGCTGCCAGGGCGCCTGTTCAGTGCGTAAAGAAAGCGACTGATTAATCGGGTGAAGAAGGATGGAAACTGCTGATTCAATCGGCACTCGCATTTTGGAGACGGGGCTGT